>NZ_JAGGOL010000033.1 GCF_018614525.1 Streptomyces sp. ISL-11 | reverse complement strand
CGCGGGGGCGGGCGCCGGGGCGAGGCCGGCGGGCGGCGCGGGCATCGGCTCGCCCTCGGCGGGCGCGGGCCGGCTCGTACCGGGCACCCAGGCGGTGCCGCTCCAGTACCGGATATAGCCAGGAATGGACGGGTCCGGGTAATACCCTTCCCGGGGCGCTTCTTCCCCGGGGCTGCTAGGAGAGGTCATTGCTGCCCCCAACTCCGTTCATGACCGACACACTTGACCTGCCCGCCGTCTCCGGCATCGACGATCCCCTCACCGCACGACTGCCCGCACGACCGCGCGAGCAAGGACGCACCACGACCCTCGGATCGAGCGCGGGGTACGCGTCGTACCTACCACGGCGGCAGGGCGCCACTTCCGCCTGTCCACGGACGACACTAACGAACGGCGGAGCGCCGGGAAGAAGGAGAGCGCCAGAAAGACCGCGTTCGAGCGACAGAGCGAAACCCTCGAAGCGGGCGGGCGGCACTCGAATGGGGGCGCTTCGCAAGGGTGTGCGCAGGGCCCACACGCCTGACGGCTCCATGGAACGCGCCTGCCCCGCGCTCGCGAGCGTGGGACGGGTGGGGCAGGGCATGGGTGGAGCATGTGTTCCCGTCACCGTCGCCTGTGCGCGGCTCCTTCGTCCTGTGACCTCAATGCACAAAACGCAACCCGGTGCGGTCCGGGCCGGTCTATCAGACGGCTCTCCACTCTGCGGCCGTCCCGCGGGCGGGACCACTCACACGTGCGACCGCGCGAGATGTGGAAGAAGTGGCATGAAGTCGCGTAATGGTGTGGGGGTCGATGCGCTCCATCCGGTGCGGGTCCGTTCGCGAGGGGCCACGCACCGAGACCAGCAGAGCAGAGAGGGCGCGCTTCATGCACACCGTGGTGGAACGAGAGCTGGACATCGACCTGGTGCTGTCGCCGGAGCGCAGCATCCCCGTGCCGTCCCGGCTGAGTTACCGTACGGCCGATCCGTACGCCGTCCACATCGCCTTCCACGTCACCTCGGACGCGCCGGTGGAGTGGACCTTCGCGCGCGAACTGCTGGTGGAGGGCGTCTTCCGGCCGTCGGGGAGCGGGGACGTCAGAGTGTGGCCGACCCGGGCCGAGGGGCGTCACGTGGTGTGTCTGGCGCTGTCGTCACCGGACGGCGAGGCGCTGCTGGAGGCGCCCGCCCCGACGGTCACGGCGTGGCTGGAGAGCACGCTGCACGCCATGGCCCCCGGGTCGGAGCCGGAGCGGCTCGCGCTGGACGAGGCGCTGCGCGAGCTGCTCGGGGCGTGACGGGCGGCGGCCCCTCAGAGCTCGCGGGTGAGGAACTCGATGGCGTGGCCGTCGGGGTCGTCGACGTACACGGAGCGGCCGTCGGGGCGGCGGCCGACCTGCTGGGGCTGTCCGTGGCCCGGCGCTCCCCAGAACGGCATCCCGCGCTCGGCGATCCGGGCGCGGACCGCCTCGAACTCCTCGTCGTTCACCCGGAAGGCGAGGTGCTGGAGGACGATGCTGCCGGGGTCGACGACGTGTTCGGCGTAGTCGATGGTCACGCCGCCTTCGAGCGGTACGGCCGCGAAGGGCCCGAACGGCTTGGGCTCGGGTGCCGCCAGAAGTCCGGTGAGGAAGCGGGCGGAGGCGAAGCGGTCGGTGCTGTGAACGATGGTGTGGTCGAGTCGCGCGGGCACGGGGTGACCTCCTGGATCGGATCGCGGTGCGTCCTGTCACTCGACCGTACGTCGGTGCGCACGTCGCGCATATCGGACTTCTGACCTAGGTGTGAGGTCGGTCAAGTCCTCGGTCGCGAGGGGGTGTCGGGGCCGGCGGGGTCCGTCTCGTCCCAGACCTTGCCGGGGTTGAGCAGGCCCAGCGGGTCGAAGACGGCCTTGATGCCGCGCTGGACCTCGACGCCCACCGGGCCGAGTTCCCTGGCCAGCCAGTCCTTCTTCAGGACGCCGACGCCGTGTTCGCCTGTGATCGTGCCGCCCAGCTCCAGCCCGAGCGCCATGATCTCGTCGAAGGACTCGCGGGCCCGGCGCGCCTCGTCGGCGTCGGCGGCGTCGAAGCAGACGACGGGGTGGGTGTTGCCGTCGCCGGCGTGGGCGCAGACGCCGATGGTGAGGCCGTACTTCTCCGCGATGGCGGCCGTGCCGTCGAGCATGGCCGCGAGCCGGGAGCGGGGCACGCACACGTCGTCGATCATCGTGGCGGGCTTCAGGGCCTCCAGGGCCGGCAGGGTCATGCGGCGGGCCTGGAGCAGGAGGTCGGACTCGGCGGGCGAGTCGGCGGGGACGACCTCGGTGGCGCCGGCGGCGGTGCACAGCGCGGCGACGGCGGCGAGGTCGGCGGCGGGGTCCGGGGTGTCGAAGGCGGCGAGGAGGAGGGCCTCCGTGCTCTCCGGGAGTCCCATGTGCCCCATGGCGTTGACGGCCCGTACGGAGGTGCCGTCCATCAGCTCCAGCAGGGACGGTGCGTGGCCGCGGGCCATGATGTCGCAGACGGCGGCGCAGGCGGCGGCCACGGACGGGAACTCGGCGGCCAGGGCGAGCTGTTCGGGCGGCGCCGGCTTGAGCGCGAGGACGGCCCGTACGACGATGCCGAGGCTGCCTTCGGAGCCGACGAACAGGCGGGTGAGGTCGTAGCCGGCGACGCCCTTCGCCGTGCGGCGGCCGGTGCTCAGCAGCCGCCCGTCGGCGAGGACGACGTCGAGGCCGAGGACGTACTCGGCGGTCACCCCGTACTTCACGCAGCACAGGCCGCCGGAGGCGGTGCCGATGTTGCCGCCGATGGTGCACTGCTCCCAGCTGGAGGGATCCGGCGGGTAGTACAGGCCCTGTTCGGCGACGGCCCGGGAGAGGACGGCGTTGACGACGCCGGGCTCGACGACGGCGATCCGGTCGACCGGGTCGATCTCGATGATCCGGTCCATCTTGACGAGCGAGAGGACGATGCAGCCGTCGGTGGCGTTGGCGGCGCCGGAGAGCCCCGTACGGGCGCCCTGGGGGACGACGGGGACGCGGAGGGCCGTGGCGGTGCGCATGATGTGCTGTACGTGGGCGGGGGTGCGGGGGAGGACGACCACCGCCGCGGTTCCCGCCGCGCAGAAGCTTGCCATGTCGGTGGCGTAGGAACGTATGACGTCGGGGTCGGTGAGGATCGCCTCGGCGGGGAGTCCTTCGCGTAGTTGCTTGATCAGATCGCCCATGGGGGGTTCTTTCCCCTACCCGCCCCTTCCCGTAACCGGGGCTCCGCCCCGGACCCCGTGGCCTCAATCGCCGGCCGGGCTGGAAAATCCGGCCCGGCCGGCGTTCGAGGACATCTCTCAGAGGTTGCCCCTCTTCTCCTGCTCCCGCTCGATCGCCTCGAAGAGCGCCTTGAAGTTGCCCTTGCCGAAGCCCATCGAGCCATGGCGTTCGATCATCTCGAAGAAGACCGTCGGGCGGTCCTGGACCGGCTTGGTGAAGATCTGGAGCAGGTAGCCGTCCTCGTCGCGGTCGACGAGGATCTTCAGCTCGCGCAGGGTCTCGACGGGGACGCGGGTCTCGCCGGCCCAGTCGCCGAGGGTGTCGTAATAGGAGTCGGGGGTGTCGAGGAACTGCACGCCGGCCGCGCGCATGGCCCGTACGCTCGCGACGATGTCGTTCGTGGCCAGGGCGATGTGCTGGACGCCGGGGCCGCCGTAGAACTCCAGGTACTCGTCGATCTGGGACTTCTTCTTGGCGACGGCCGGCTCGTTGAGCGGGAACTTCACCTTGCGGGTGCCGTCGGCGACGACCTTCGACATGAGCGCGGAGTACTCGGTGGCGATGTCGTCGCCCACGAACTCCTTCATGTTCGTGAAGCCCATGACGTTGTTGTAGAAGGTGACCCACTGGTCCATCTTGCCGAGCTCGACGTTGCCCACGCAGTGGTCGATGGCCTGGAAGCGGCGGGCGCCGGGCTCGACGATCGGGTCGGCGGCCTCGTAGCCGGGGAGGTAGGGGCCGGTGTAGGCGCCGCGCTCGACGAGGGTGTGGCGGGTGCTGCCGTAGGTGGCGATTGCCGCGACGACGACGGTGCCGTACTCGTCGGTCAGCTCGTGCGGCTCCTCCAGGCCCGTGGCGCCGTGTTCGACGGCGTAGGCGTACGCGGCGCGCGCGTCCGGCACCTCGATGGCCAGGTCCACGACGCCGTCGCCGTGCTCGGCGACGTGCTCGGCGAGGAAGCGGCCGCGCTCGGTGGCGGCCTTGATGACGGAGGTGAGGACGAACCGGGCGCTGCCGGACTCCAGGACGTAACTCGCGGTCTCGCGGCTGCCGTTCTCCGGACCGGAGTAGGCGACGCGCTTCATGCCGAAGGCGGTGGAATAGAAGTGCGCGGCCTGCTTGGCGTTGCCGACGGCGAAGACCACCGCGTCCATCCCCTTGACCGGGAAGGGGTCGGCCTGCCGTGCGGTGTGAAGGGTGTGATCCGTGGTCTGAGTCATGGCCGCAGGGTCCCGCCGATCCACAAGGTGCGCAATAGTTCTCGTATTCACTGGGCAAACTGCACAGCGCACGGACGGTAGCCCCGGGCGTTCTGTGCATGATGACCATCAGGAGGCGGTCATGGCGATCGATCGTTTGGACGGCAGTCTGATCGAGCTGCTGGCCCTGGAGCCGCGCATCGGCGTGCTGGAGGCGTCGCGCCGGCTGGGCGTGGCACGCGGCACCGTGCAGGCGCGTCTGGACCGGTTGCAGACACAGGGGGTGATCAGGGGTTTCGGGCCGGACGTGGATCCGGCGGCGCTGGGCTATCCGGTGACGGCCTTCGCGACGCTGGAGATCAAGCAGGGGCAGGGCGCGGACGTGCGGACGCACCTGGCGACCGTGCCCGAGGTGCTGGAACTGCACACGACGACCGGGCACGGCGACATGCTCTGCCGGCTGGTCGCCCGCTCGAACGCCGACCTCCAGCGTGTGATCGACCGGGTTGTGGGTTTTGATGGCATCGTGCGGGCTTCCACGGCGATCGTTATGGAGAACGCGGTACCGCTGAGGATCATCCCGCTGGTGAAGCAGGCGTCGGAGGACCGACAGCGGCACTGACAGCGGCGAGGAGTGGCCGGGTGAGCTTCTGGGAGTACGTCGGCAACCGTCACGAGCAGTTGCTGGCGGACACGTATCAGCACGCCAGCGCCGTATTCCAGTGCATGGTCGTCGCCACGCTCATCGGCGTGGCGCTCGGGGTGCTCACCTACCGCAGGGCGTGGGCGGGCAACCTCGCGATCACCTCGACGGCGACGATCCTGACCATTCCCTCCCTGGCCCTGATCGGCCTGCTCATCCCCATCACCGGGCTGGGCGTGGCCCCGACGGTCACCGCCCTGGTGCTGTACGGGCTGCTGCCGGTCGTCCGCAACGCGATCGTGGGGCTGCGCGGGGTGGACCCCTCGCTGGTCGACGCCGCGACGGGGATCGGGATGTCGCGGGCGGCCCGGCTGTTCCGGGTGGAGCTGCCGCTGGCCTGGCCGCCGATCCTCACCGGCATCCGGGTGGCCACGCAGATGCTGATGGGCATCGCGGCCATCGCCGCCTACGCCTCCGGGCCGGGCCTGGGCAACGAGATCTTCCGCGGCATCTCCTCGCTCGGCAGCGCGAACGCGCTCAACCAGGTGCTCGCCGGCACGCTCGGCATCATCGTCCTCGCCCTGCTCTTCGACGCCGCGTACGCCCTGATCGGACGGCTGACCATCCCGAGGGGGATCCGTGTCTGAGCCCGAGCCCGCCGCCCACCGGCCCTCCGGCGCCACCATCGAGCTGGAGAACCTCACCAAGCGCTATCCGGGCAACCCCGCGCCCGCGGTGGACTGCGTGAACATGGAGATCAAGGCCGGTGAGCTGGTGGTCTTCGTGGGGCCGTCCGGCTGCGGCAAGACCACCACCATGAAGATGATCAACCGGCTGATCGAGCCGACGTCGGGCCGGATCCGGATCGACGACGAGGACGTCACCGACATGGACCCGGTCCGGCTGCGCCGCAAGATCGGGTACGCGATCCAGTCCTCCGGCCTCTTCCCCCACATGACCGTCGCGCAGAACATCGGGCTGGTCCCGAGGATGACGGGCTGGCCGAAGGCGCGGATCGCCGACCGCGTGGAGGAGATGCTCGACCTCGTGGGGCTGGATCCCGGCGAGTTCCGCGGCCGCTATCCGCGCCAGCTGTCCGGCGGGCAGCAGCAGCGCGTCGGGGTCGCCCGGGCGCTCGCCGCCGACCCGCCCGTACTCCTGATGGACGAACCCTTCGGCGCCGTCGACCCGATCACCCGCGACCACCTCCAGGACGAGCTGATCCGGCTCCAGCACGAGCTGCACAAGACGATCGTCTTCGTCACCCACGACTTCGACGAGGCGATCAAGCTCGGCGACCGGATCGCGGTGCTCCGCGAGCGTTCGCACATCGCCCAGTTCGACACGCCCGAGGCGATCCTCACCAACCCCGCCGACGACTTCGTCTCCGGTTTCGTGGGCGCGGGCGCGGCGCTCAAGCGCCTGAACCTCACCCGTGTGCGGGACGTGGAGATCGTGGACGTGCCCACGGCCACCGTCGACGACCCTCTCCAGTCGATCTTCGACAAGCTGCGGGCCGGCGCCACCAACGAGGTGCTGCTCCTGGACCGCCACCGGCGCCCGTACAAATGGCTGCGGCGCGGCGACCTGATGCGGGCCCGGGGCTCGCTGGCCCGCGCGGGGACCCTCGTGCACGACACGGTCACGCGCGACGCGACGCTGCGCGACGCGCTGGAGGCGGTGCTCACCGACAACGCGGGCCGGGTGGCGGTGACCGGGCGGCGCGGGGAGTACGAGGGCGTGGTGGACATGGAGACGCTGATGAACTCCGTGCACGAGATGCTGGAGGAGGACCGGCTCGACGCCGTCGAGCACCAGCACCGGCTGGAGGAGCAGCGCGCCCAGCAGACCCGGCAGGAGCAGGAGGGCGCGACACCCGGCGAGCCGGGGGAACGGGCGTGAGGCGCGGGGACGGGCGGCCGTCCGGCGAGCACGAGGCGCAGGGTGTCGCCTTCCGCGATCCGCTGCCGCCCGAGGACGACGGCACGGGCGAACCGCCGCCGGCCACCCCGCCCGGCGCGCCCGCCCGCCGCATCACCTGGCAGAAGCTGACCCTGCTCCCCGTGCTGCTGGCGGCGGTCCTCCTCGCCACCTGGCTGTGGTTCCGCGGCGCCGACCTCGACTCCATCGCCCGCAACGCCATCGGGGGCGGCAATGTGTGGCTGCGCCTGCGCCAGCACGTCTACCTCACCGTCGTCTCCACGTTCTTCGTGCTGATCATCGCCATTCCGCTGGGCATCCTCCTCACCCGCCGCCGGCTGCGGCCCGCCGCGCCGGGCGTGATGGCGCTGGCCAACGTCGGCCAGGCCACGCCCGCGATCGGTCTGCTGGCGCTGCTGGTGATCTGGCTGGGCATCGGGCGCAGGGCCGCGCTCATCGGCATCGTCGTCTACGCCGTGCTGCCGGTGCTCTCCAACACCGTGGCGGGGCTGCGGGCCATCGACCCGACGCTGGTGGAGGCGGCGCGCGGCATCGGGATGTCCGCGCTCGGGGTGCTGCGCCGGGTCGAACTGCCGCTGGCGGTGCCGCTGATCCTGGCCGGGGTGCGCACGGCGCTCGTCATCAACGTGGGCACGGCGACGCTGGCCTACTTCGGCGGTGGCGGCGGGCTCGGCGACCTGATCGCCTCCGGCATCACCAATCAGCGCATGTCCGTGCTGGTGCTGGGGTCCCTGCTGACCGTGGCGCTGGCGCTGCTGGTGGACTGGCTGGCGTCGCTGGCCGAGCTGTTGCTGCGGCCGCGCGGGCTGGAAGGGGGCGGGTGAGATGCGGCGGCGCACGGTGTGGCTGGCGGGTGCCCTCGCCGGAGTGCTGCTCGCCCCGCTCGCGCTCGGCGGCTGCGGGCTGACCAGCGGCTCCCCGATGGTCGACGACGTCAAGCCCGGTTCGATCGGCCGGGGGCTGCCGCTGAAGGGCGCCGACCTGATCGTCACCTCCAAGAACTTCAGCGAGAACATCGTCCTGGGGCAGATGATGGGCCTCGCCTTCGAGGCGGCGGGCGCGACCGTCCTGGACCGCACCAACATCCAGGGCTCGATCGGCTCCCGCGAGGCCGTCAGGACCGGCGGCGCGGACGCGATGTACGAGTACACCGGCACGGCCTGGATCACCTACCTCGGCCACGACAAGCCGATCACCGACCCGCGGCAGCAGTGGCAGGCCGTGGTGGACGCGGACGCGCGGAACGGCATCACCTGGCTGCGGCCCGCCGCCCTGAACAACACCTACGCCCTGGCCCTGAACCAGGCGAACGCGAAGAAGTACGGCACCAGCACCCTCTCCGACGTGGCCCGCCTGTCGAAGACGGATCCGTCGGCGGCGTCGGTCTGTGTGGAGAGCGAGTTCGCGGTCCGCAACGACGGCCTGCCGGGCATGGCGAGGACGTACGGCATGTCCATCCCGGCGTCCAGCGTCCAGAAGATGGACGGCGGCATCGTCTACACCCAGGTCTCCGGGGGCGGATCCTGTGTCTTCGGCGAGGTGTTCACCACCGACGGGCGCATCAAGGCGATGAAGCTGACGGTGATGGAGGACGACAAGCACTTCTTCCCCAACTACAACGCCGCCCCCGAGATCAACAGCAAGACCATGCGGAAGTACCCGGAGATCAAGGACGTGCTGGACCCGATCACGGCCCGCCTGACGAACGACGTGGCGCGCGAGCTCAACGCCAAGGTGGACGTCGAGGGGGAGGATCCGCACACCGTGGCCAAGGACTGGCTGGTGAAGGAGGGCTTCATCACCGAGGGCTGACCTCCGGGGGCCGCGCCCCGGGGGCCTGCCGCCCGTCAGCAACTGGGGATCTTGTCCCGCTGTCCCGAGGCCAGGGCCCGCAGCGATGTGACCGCGTCGCCGAGGTCGTCCACGGGGATCAGGCGCAGCCCCTCGGGGAGGTTGGCCTGGGCGTCCGAGCACTCCTTCTTCGGCACCAGGAAGATCGTCGCGCCGTCGCGCCGGGCCGCCTGGGTCTTCAGGGGCACGCCGCCTACGGGGCCCACGGTGCCGTCCGGTTCGATGGTTCCGGTGCCCGCGATCGTCCGGCCGCCGGTGAGGTCGCCGCCCCTGCCGTCGCCGTCGAGCTTGTCGATGATGCCGAGGGTGAAGAGCAGCCCGGCGCTGGGGCCGCCGATGGTGCCGGCGCTGAGGTCGGCCTTCACCTCGCCCGGTGACCGGTGCAGGTAGCGCAGCGCCGCCTGGGTCGCGGCGTCCTGCGACTCCTTCATCTCGGAGGCGTTGTGCTTCTCGACCTCCTGGTCGGAGTCGCCGACGGGGTAGACGGAGTCGTGCGGCATGACGGCACGGTCGGTGCGGAACCAGTCGCGTACGACGTCGGCCAGCGTCACGTCCACGTGCGGCCCGGTGGCGACGATGGTCGTCAGCCGCAGCTGTCCCTTGGTCGCACGGCTCTTCGCCCCGCTCAGGGAGATCACCGGCTTGCCCCCGTCGGTGCCCAGGACGTTCACCGTGGTACCGGGCTGCGCGAGCGTGAACGGCAGCGGTACGAACGCGGCCATGGCGAGCAGGGCGACGACGGGGACGGCACAGACGGCGAGGGTCCGGGCGCGGCGGGACCGGGCGGCGGTCGGGGTCGGAGCTGGCATGCGTGAAATCTAGTTCACTCCCGCCCCGGCGGTGTCGGGCAGCCCCGGCGCCGGGGTGCGCGCCGGGGTGCGGTGCCGCCCGTACGGCGGGTCAGCGCAGCGCGTCCGCGACCTCCTTCGCCGCCTCCATCACGCGCGGGCCCACGCGGTCGGGGACGGAGTCGCACAGCATGACCACGCCCACGCTGCCCTCGATTCCCAGGACTCCGAGCAGGGGCGCCGCCGCGCCGCTGGCCCCGGCCTCCAGCTCGCCGTGGGTCAGGGCGTATCCGGGGTGGTCGGTGTCGCCCCGGCGGGCGGAGAGTATCGCCCGGCCCGCCGCGCCGCGGTCCAGGGGGTGACGGAACCCGGCGCGGTAGGCCACGTGGTAGTCCGTCCACGTCGGCTCGACGACGGCGACCGCGAGCGCCTCGGTGCCGTCGACGAGCGTGAGGTGGGCGGTGGCCCCGATGTCCTCGGCCAGTGACCGCAGGGCGGGCAGGGCCGCTTCCCGTACGAGGGGGTGCACTTGGCGGCCCAGCCGCAGCACCCCCAGTCCCACCCTGGCGCGGCCGCCGATGTCCCGGCGTACGAGCGCGTGCTGCTCCAGGGTGGCGAGCAGTCGGTAGACCACCGTGCGGTTGACGCCGAGCTTGGTGGACAGCTCGGTGACGGTCAGCCCGTGGTCGGTGTCGGCGAGCAGTTTCAGGACACGCAGTCCCCTGTCGAGCGTCTGCGAGGTCTCCGCGGTCACGACGCCCCTCCTCCGATGAGTGGCGGCTCCCGTCGCGGTGGGGTTGCGTCACCGGTCCCGTCCGGCAGCGCGCGAGAGAGGCCGCCGGCCGCTTTACGCATGCACCGGCTGCGCTCCGCGGCGGCGCTGCCACGGGGCGTGTGCGTGACCGGCACGGTAGCGCCGCCGGTCCGCTCAGCGGAAGAGTCTGCCCACAATCCGGGCAGCGCGGGGTTGTTTTCCGGTAATCGGGGTGCGGTGTCCCACGATGCGGACGGATGGCGGCGGGTCCGTTGCGCCTGCGGCGGGCGTCCTCAACCTCCCCCAGCTATCGCTGGTAGCTGCCCCCAGACAGGCTTGATTTCGTGCGGCTCGTCGCTTTCCCGCCCGCCGCACCGGCGGATCTCGGCGACGGCCCGGCATATCAAGCCCGTCCGGCGTTTGAGGACACCCCGCGCAGCGGTGGTGCGGGCCCGGGACGCCCTACTTCATCCGCGTGGCCCACTCCCGCACCTTGCCGATGCGTTCGTTCAGCTGACCCGCCGTCGCCTCCGCGCTCGGCGGCCCCCCGCACACCCGCCTCAGCTCGGTGTGGATCACACCGTGCGGCTTGCCGCTCTGGTGGACGTACGCGCCGACGAGCGCGTTGAGCTGCTTGCGGAGCTCAAGGAGCTCCTTGTGCGTGACCACCGGGCGCCGCTCGGCGGGGATTTCGAGCAGGTCCGCCTCGCCGTCCGGCTTCCGGCGGCTGTGCGCGATCTGCCGTGCCTGCCGCTTCTGGAGCAGCATCTGCACCTGGTCCGGCTCCAGCAGCCCGGGGATGCCGAGGTAGTCCTGCTCCTCCTCGCTGCCCGCGTGCGCCTGCATGCCGAACTCGGCGCCGTCGTAGAGCACACGGTCGAAGACGGCATCGGACTCCAGCGCCTCGAAGGAGAGCTGGTCGTCCTCGCCGGTGTCCTCGTCCTGCTGCTTCTCGGCCTCGGCGAGGAGCTTGTCCTCCTCCGCGTACGGGTCCTCCTCGCCGTCCTTCTTCGGCTTGTCGAGGACGTGGTCGCGCTCGACCTCCATCTCGTTGGCGAAGGTCAGCAGCGTGGGGATGGTCGGCACGAACACCGACGCCGTCTCGCCGCGCCGGCGCGACCGCACGAAGCGGCCGACGGCCTGGGCGAAGAACAGCGGTGTGGAGATCGTCGTGGCGTAGACGCCGACGGCCAGGCGGGGCACGTCGACGCCCTCGGACACCATGCGGACGGCGACCATCCAGCGCTGGTCCCCGTGGGCGAAGTCGTCGATGCGCTGGGAGGCGCCGGAGTCGTCGGAGAGGACGAGCGTGGCGCCCTCGCCGGTGATCTCGCGGATCAGCTTGGCGTAGGCGCGGGCCGACTCCTGGTCGGAGGCGATGACGAGGGCGCCGGCGTCCGGTATGGCCTTGCGGACCTCGGTCAGCCGCCGGTCGGCGGCGCGCAGCACGTTCGGCATCCAGTCGCCGCGCGGGTCCAGGGCCGTGCGCCACGCCTGCGAGACGGCGTCCTTGGTCATGGGCTCGCCGAGGCGGGCCTCCAGCTCGTCGCCGGCCTTGGTGCGCCAGCGCATGTTGCCGCTGTAGGACAGGAAGATGACCGGGCGGACGACACCGTCGGACAGGGCGTTGCCGTAGCCGTAGGTGTAGTCGGCGGAGGACCGGCGGATGCCGTCGTTGCCCTCTTCGTACGTGACGAAGGGGATGGGGTTGGTGTCGGAGCGGAAGGGCGTACCGGTCAGCGCGAGCCGGCGGGTCGCCGGCTCGAACGCCTCCATGCACGCCTCGCCCCAGGACTTGGAGTCACCGGCGTGGTGGATCTCGTCGAGGATGACGAGGGTCTTGCGCTGCTCGCAGCGGTTGCGGTGGAGCATGGGCCGCACGCCGACACCCGCGTAGGTGACGGCGACGCCGTGGTACTCGCGGCCGAGGGGGCCGGCGCTGTACTCCGGGTCGAGCTTGATGCCTATGCGGGCCGCCGCCTCCGCCCATTGCTTCTTCAGGTGCTCGGTCGGTGCCACGACGGTCACCTGCTGCACGACGTGGTGGTGGAGCAGCCAGGAGGCGAGGGTGAGGGCGAAGGTGGTCTTTCCGGCGCCGGGCGTCGCGACGGCGAGGAAGTCGCGCGGCTGCTGCTCGATGTACTTGCCCATCGCGCCCTCCTGCCAGGCGCGCAGTTTGTTCGCGGTACCCCAGGGAGCCCGGCCGGGGAAGGCGGGCGAGAGGTGGTGGCTGGCGGTGGTGGTGGTAGTCACGGTCTCCGTCGGCAGGGTCGGCGGTCGGCAACCGCGTCAGCCTACCTGCGTGGAGGTTCACGCTCCGGGGTTACGCCGCGCGGTCACCCGAGGGTGGGACTCACGTCACACCCCCTCGGATTCCTCGCGGGCCGGTGCCACCTGGGGCTTGAGGCGGGTGGTGACGTACGCGCCGGCGAGCGCGACCGCCGCCATGGTGAGGAAGACCACGGTGAAGGCGGCCGGCGGGGCGGCCGCGTCCGGGGCGTGGGCGTCGGCGCCGGTGGTGCCGCCGCCGAGGGCGACGAAGAGGACGCCGCTGACGCCGACGAGGGTGATGTTGCCGAGCGCGTCGGAGATCTGGAGGGACGCCCCGTTGGAGCCCTCCTCGCCGGGGCGGGAGAGCTTGAGCAGCAGGACGCTGCCGCTGGATATCGTCAGCCCCATCCCGTAGCCGCCGATGATCCACGAGACGGCGACGGCCCACGCGGGGACGCCGTCGATCAGCGCGGTGGAGACGAGGGCGATGGCCGCGGCGATGAGCACCATGCCGAGGCTCATCAGCCGCTCGCGGTAGGGCTCCAGGCGGGTGCGGCTCTGGGTGTACGAGCCCAGGGCCCAGGTCAGTCCGCCGCCGGTGAGCGAGAGCCCGGCCATCGTGGCGGACAGGCCGCGCTCGGTCACCAGCATCAGCGGGATGAAGCTCTCGGCGCCGAGGAACGCGCCGGCCGCGATGCCGCGCAGCAGGACGACGGACGGCAGTCCGCGGGCGGCCCGGAAGGTGCCCCTGGGCAGCAGCCGCAGGATCGAGGGGGCGAGGAGCGCGAGCCCGGCGGCGGCCGGGACGAGCGCCGTCCAGGCGATGTCCTGGGCGGCGAACTGCAGGAGTCCGGCGCCGGCCGCGACGGCGAGGGCCAGCAGGATGCGGCGGCGGTCCATGCCCGCGGTGCGCTCGTCGGCGGGGAGCTTGCGCAGCGCCGGGAGCATCACGGCCAGCGGCAGCAGGACCAGCACCGGGATGGAGAGGAAGACCCAGCGCCAGTTCAGCTGTTCGGTGACCGCGCCCGCCACCAGCGGCCCGACGATCACGGGCAGCACCCAGGCCGCGGAGAACGCGGCCATGACCGAGGGCCGCAGCCGCTCCGGGTAGGCGCGGCCCACCACCACGTACAGCGCGACGATGACCAGGCCGCCGCCCAGACCCTGCACGCCGCGCCCGGCCACGAACATCCACATCCGCTGCGCCGAGCCCGCGACGACGAGGCCGGTGCCGAAGGCCGCGATGCCGGTGAAGAGCGGTATCAGCGGGCCGGCGCGGTCGCACCACTCCCCCGACAGGGTCATCGCGAACAGGCTCGCGGTGAAGTAGGCGGAGAAGGCGAAGGCGTACAGCTCGATGCCGTCGAGCGCGTGCGCGGCGACCGGCATCGCGGTGTTGACGGCGCTCGCCTCGAAGGCGATGAGCGAGACGACGGAGATGATGCCCAGGGTCAGGGCCCGGTACCGGCGGCCGAGGACGCCCTGCGCGGCCTCCGGTACGGTCCGCGCGACTCTGGACGCGGCGGTGGGGTCGGCGGGGGACTCGGCAGCGGTCATGCGCTCAGCGTAAGAGGCGTAACCGGTTCTTGCCCCTGTCATTGGAACGAGATCCACTCGGTCTTCGGTCCTAGGGGAAAGGCCCGCCGGGACGGGGGACTTCCCCCTCAGGTGCCTCTCACGGCGGGCGGTTCACGTAGTCCTCGCGGCGGGGGGTCACGCCGTCCTCACGGCGGGGCGTTCACGCCGTCCTCACGGCAGGCGGTTCACGTCGTCAGGAGCACGCCGCCGTACGACGCCCCCGCGATCACCACCCAGGAGCACAGGCCCAGGGCCGCCACACGGCCGCCGGTGCGGGTCAGCGTCGGCAGGTGGACGGCGCTGCCGAGGCCGAACAGCGCGGCGGCGAGCAGCAGTTCCTGCGCGTGCTGCGCGACGTCGAGCACGCCGGACGGCACCTGGCCGGTGGTGCGCACCGCGACCATGGCGAGGAAGCCGAGGACGAACAGCGGAACGAGCGCGGGGCGCTTACCGGACGGGGCGCCGGACGGGGCACCGGATGCGGCGCGGCGGGCCCGTACGGACAGGGCGACGGCGGCGACGAGCGGGGCGAGCATCGCCACGCGCATGAGCTTGACGAGCACGGCGTCGGTGAGCGCGGCCGGCCCGGCGGTCTGGGCCGTGGCCACGACCTGTCCCACGTCGTGCACGCCCGCCCCGACCCAGCGCCCGAACTGCGCGTCGTCGAGGCCGAGCGGGTGGTGCAGGAGCGGCAGGACGGCGATGGCGAGGGTGCCGCAGAGCGTCACCAGCGCGACGGACGTCGCCACGTCCTCCTCGTCGCTGCCCGACACCTCGCTGACCGCGCCGATCGCGGAGGCGCCGCAGATGGAGTAGCCGGTCGCGATCAGCAGCGGCTGGTCGCCGCGCAGCCCGAGCCGGCGCCCCAGCCACAGGGTGCCGAAGAAGGTGGCCGCGACGACGCCGGCGACCATCGCGACGGTGGCCCAGCCGAGGCCGAGCACGTCGTCGAGGCCGAGCTTGAGGCCGAGCAGCACGATGCCGATCCGCATGAGCCGCTTGCCCGCGAGCGTCAGCCCGGGCCGTCCGGCGCCGCGCACCCGGGCCCGTACGCCCGGGGTGTGAGCGGCCGCGATGCCGAGCACGACGGCGGCGGTGAGCATGGGCACGGCCGGTACGAGCAGGTGCACGGCCCAGGCCACGGCGACGCCGACGGCGGCCATGGCGAGGCCGGGGAGCCTGCTCCCGGACCGCGGGGGCCGCTGCGGGGTGGCGGGGACCGGCCGGGCGCTCGTGCGGGGGGTGAGGAGGGCCATCAGAGTTCGTCCGCCGGCAGGTCGTAGACGCGGCGGACGCTGGAGCCGAGGCGGGCGATGTCGGCACCGTAGACGTGGATCGAAATGGCGGTGGAGGAACAGGCGTTGCGCACCCGGTGGATGTCGCCGGGCGGCGCGAAGCCGCAGACGTCGCCCTGGTGGTTGACGACGTCCTCGGTGGCGACGAGGCGGGCGGTGGTGCCGTCGGGGACGAGGCGGTAGCGGCGCTCGCTCTCCGCGCCCTCGTGGACGCCGGTGACGCACCACGAGACGTGGTCGTGGATGGCGGTCCGCTGACCGGGCAGCCAGACGAGGGCGACGACGGAGAAGCTGCCGTCGGACTCGGCGTGCAGGACGTGCTGGCGGTAGCGGTCGGGATCGCCCTCGCGCTGTTCGGCGGTGAGCAGGTCGGACGCGCCGAGGTGCGCCGCGAGCCGTTCGCCGACGAGATATGCCGTCGTGTCGGGCGGCAGGCCGCGGCCTACCGCCTCGCGGATGTCGTCGACGAGCTGGCCGAGACGCGCGGTCGTGCGGGCTGCGGTGGGTGTGGTCATACGAGCAGCGTCGAGCCGCGCGATCCCTCGGTCCAACGACAGTTTGTTGACCGGTGGCGAAGGCGGGCTTATGGATGGCTCGGATCGCTCAGGGAGCGGGGCGGATTCCGAAGGCGCTCAGGCCGGCCGGGTGCCGGCCGGGTGATCGCCCTCAACACCCTATGCGGCGCGCGGCGACCGTCTTCAGCCCGTCGAGGACGATGGCGGTGGCGGGGACGCGGAGGTGCTCGCGCAGGACGTAGGCGGAGACCTGGCGGCGGGAGGCGGGGTCCAGGGCCCGGCCGGTGATCTTGTCGTGGCGGAGGAACGACAGCACGAGCCCCGGCATCATGGCGACCCCGAGCCCCTCCGCGACGAGGGACTGCACGACCAGATTGTCGTCGGTGGTGAAGGCGATGTCGGGGGCGAAGCCCAGTTCCGCGCACTCGTGGAGGAAGTTGGCGCGGCAGCGCAGACAGCCGGCGATCCAGCGCTCGCCGGCCAGGTCGGCGAGTTTGACGGCACGGCGGCGGGCGAGCGGGTGCCCGGTGGGCATCAGGACCGTCAGCTGGTCCTCCAGGAGCGGTATCTCCACGAGCTCGTCGGGGACCTGTTCGTGCAGGCCGGGGTAGGTGAACGCGAGCGTGATGTCGCACTCGCCGCGCACGAGCCGCTGGAGCGAGTCCGGCGGCTCGCCCTCCAGCAGCTCGACCCGTACGCCCGGATGATCGGCGGCGAGGCGGGCCAGGGCCTCCGGTATCAGGGTGGCGCTGGCGCTGGGGAAGGCGCAGACGCGGACCCGGCCGGAGCGCAGCCGGGTGAGGGAGTTCATCTGCTGCTGGGCGGCGGTGAGGCTGTCGAGGATGGTCTCGGCGTGCCGGGCGAGCGCCTCGCCGGCCTCGGTCAGGCGCATGCGGCGGCCGACCCGGATGAAGAGCGGGGTGCCCACGACCCGTTCGAGGGCCTTCATCTGCTGGGTGATCGCGGGCTGGGTATAGCCGAGGGCACGGGCGGCCGCCGAGTAGGAGCCGGCCGTGACCACCGCGTGGAACGTCTTGATGTGCCGGGAGTCGAACACGCCGGAATCATAAGCGGAATTTGGGATAGAGGGTGAGTTGGCGAGAACTTGCTTCTGGATCACTGCGGGATCAGCGCGGATCACCTCCGGATCACCTCTTGCCCGCCTCCGCATCACAGGTCAACAGGGGTAGGTGATGAACTTCGGGGCAAGCTGGACCTATGCCGCACTACACCTCGTACGACACAGCGGAACTCTCCTACCGCGTACGGGAGCCGCGCGACGGCTCCGGCGCCGCGTCGCCGCCCCTGATCTGCCTGGCGGGCGGCCCGGGGCGCGACGCCGCGTACCTGGGGGATCTCGGTGGCCTGGACGCCCACCGCCGCCTCGTCGTGCCCGACAGCCGGGGCACGGGCGGATCGCCGCCGGCGTCCGACCCGGCCGGCTACGCCTTCCCGGCCCTCGCCGAGGACCTGGAGGCCCTGCGCCGCCACCTCGGCGTGGAGCGGTTCGCCCTCCTCGCCCACGACGCCGCGTGCGCGACGGCCCAGGCGTACGCGGCCACGCACGGCGAGCACCTGACCCATCTGGTCCTGGTCGCCCCCGGATCCCGCCTCCAGGGCGAACTCCCCACCGACGCGGAGGAGATCTTCGAGTCCCGCGCCACGGAGGACTGGTGGACCGACGCGTACGTCGCCGTCCACACGCTGCCGACGGTCACCGACCTCACCGAGGTCCGCGACCTCCTCCGCCGCGCGGCCCCCATGGCCTACGGCCGCTGGGAGGCCCCCCAGCAGGCCCACGCCGCCACCGAGCCCGACCAGCTCGGCCCGGTCCCCCGCGCCGGCTTCTGGCAGGGCATCGACGAACCCGCCCGCCTGGCCCTCCTCGACCGCCTGCGCCGCACCACCGTCCCGGCCCTGGTCATCACGGGCGACCGCGACGCGGTCTCGGGCATGCGGGCGGGCGAGTTCGTGGCGGCGTCCCTGCCCACGGCGGTCCTGCGCCCGCTGCACGGCGTGGGCCACTACCCGTGGGTGGACGAACCGGAGATGTTCCGCCCACTGGTGGAGGAGTTCCTCACGACGTGACCCTCGTGTCTCTCGTGAACGCGGCATGTCGGTCGCATGGCGGCGCGGCGGAAAGCGTTGAGCGGGCTCGGGATGCCTCCTAAAGTCATGAGGGAAGGCACGGACTTGGCCGTGTGCCCGAGTGGTTGAGGGACTCGCCTGCAAAGCGAGTTACGCGGGTTCGATTCCCGCCACGGCCTCTGAACGAGATCACGGTCCCGGACGGCCAGCTTCTTGGCATGACCGACTGTTCGTGGGGTCCAGGGCCTGTCGCCACCGGCCTGCTGGTAACGTCGCGCTCTTCGCCGGTGTCGGCCGCGCGGAGTTCCCTGGCAGGTCCCGGCATGTCCGACCCCCTCGCACTCGACCCCTACTCGATGTGGCGCGACGCGCTCGCCGAGGTGGACGAGGTCTTCGCATCGCCACCCGGGCTCGACCGTCCGGTCGGCGGGTGCACGTTCTGCACTCCGGAGTCGGAGCTCCGCGTTCTCGGCGGTGACCCCGCCGATGTGCCCGACGATCTCCTCGGGCACTTCATGCGCGAGGTCGCCAGCCACTGGAACGAGGACCAGTACCCCGTCCTGTGGCGCCGCTTCATCCCTCGGGCCTTGCGCCGCTGGGGCCCGGACGGGAACTGTCCCGACCCGTCGGAGGAGATGGGGCGCCTCGGCCTCCAGGGTGCCCGGCTCGCGGACTGGCCCGCGGCCGAGCGCGCCGCGGTCGAACGGGCCTTCCGGGCGCTGCTGCACATCGCCGTGACCGACGGCCGGCCGGACTGGGATATCACCGATCTGACCGAGGGAATCGCCCATGCGACAGGTGACCTGGAGCCGTGGCTGGAACACATCGCCAGGCTCGCCGGTCCCGAAGCGGACGCCGGCGTGGTCCGCCTCGCCTTCGGCTGGGCCACCGACCTCCTTTGGGGAGACCTGGAGTTCAACGGGTGGTACGACGGCGACCCGCAGCTCATCGCCGCCTGGCTGCCCAGCCTACGCACCCGCATAGCGTCCTTCGCCGCGCGGCACCCCCGCTGCAAGAACGCATCCGACGCACTGATCGCGATCGACGCGATCGACGCGATCGAGGCCGACGGCTGGGGCCCCTGGCTCCACCCCTACGACATGCGCACGCTCGGCGGCCCTGCGCTCGTCCACCAGGACTGAGACCAACGGCCGGGCGAGCCGCGACCTGTTCGACCCTCCGCCGCGCCGGCGCATCCCTTGAGTCCGGCGTGCGAAAACTTTCCCGGCAGCCGCGAGCGACCGCTCGCGTACCAGCACCGCCCCAGCGGTCGCCATGGGCTCCGCTCATGATCGGCCGGACGAGGGCGGCCTGGTGGACCGTGCCGGCCAAACGGCGAATGCCGGGTTCGTCGCTGGGAACATCGGGGCGCTTACCCGCCCCCTCCACATACTGCGGGAGAGGGCGGTTCAGAGCGGAGAGGGGCACGAGCTCAGTCCGCCGAGGCGGCCATCAGCGCCGCCACGAGGCGTCCCACCACTTCCGGCCGTGCTCCACCCAGCTGGACGAGTTCGCCGCCGGTGGCGGCATGCTCCACCCGGAGAGACGGCAAGCGAATGCCGTGACGTCGCAGCTCCTTCCGCAACGCCAGACAAACGGCGTGTGCGGTCTCAGAGCCGGGCATAGTTCAGCGCCGCCTCCCGCGAGATGACCACCCACATCTTGCAGCCGCCCAGCGGCGCACCGGCCTCGTCCAGGCCGCAGAGGCCACCGCAGGCGTCGATGACAGCGTCGAGCATGGACAGCGCTTCCCGCCGCCGTTCCCGGCAGGCTTTGTCGCCGCCCTCCGCGTGCGCCGGGTGCCGGTCGAACACGGTCAACCGCAGCACGCCGAACCGCCACCGCACGGAGAGGCTCACGCCATGGCCCGGCGTGAACAGGTAGGCATTCGCCAGTAGTTCGGACGCGGCCAGCGTGCCGAGTTCAGCCATGTGGGCGAGCCCGTGGCCGGAGAGCAGGCGCCGTACCACGCTCCGGGTCATGGACAGGCAGTACGAGCTGTCGGGCAGCCCGAAGGAGTAGTCGAGGTTCGCCGGGCCCGGCACGAGCTGAGCGGCTGGCACGGCGTCGGGCAGACAGGGTGGGTTGTTGTTCACGCGGTCAACTCCAAGCGCTTTCGCGGGTGGGGGAGTTCTCGCACGCGGACAGGAACCGGTGGCCTGCCTCCCTGGGCGCGGACACACCTCACCCCAGGGAAGGTGGGCATGCTCGCGCGGTGCACTTCCGGCGCCACGGCGTGTGAGCGAAGCGATACCGAAGGTAGCGCATCAGCGGAGTACCGTCCCAGGTGTTCGGAGAACCGTGCTCCACGATGGATCGACCGCCTGCGCGCAGGCACACTGTGTCCGTACGGAGAGAGGTGACATGCCGCCAATCAGCACCCCTACTGTTCGTCAACGCCGCCTCGGTGCTGAGCTGCGCAAGCTCAGGGAGGCCGCAGGGATCTCGACACAGGAGGCCGCCGCCCTCCTCGGCGTCAACCGCACGCGCATCCCGAACATCGAGGCCGGCCGGTTCAGGACCAGCCCGGAGCGGGTGCGCACGCTCGCGACAAACTACGGCTGCACAGATACTCAGCTGGTCGAAGCGCTGGTCGACATCACCAAGGAGCGCGGCAACCATTGGTGGGAGTCCTACCGAGAGTTGCTGCCACCGGCCTTCTTGGACGTGGCCGAATTGGAGCACCACGCCACCGCAATGCGGATGTTCGTCATGGTGCACATCCCGGGCCTGCTTCAGACTGCCGAACACGCACGGGCGGTCTTCGAAAGCTCACTGCTCCCCCTGGCCCGTGACGAAGTCGAGCTACGGGCCATGCATCGCATGCGTCGCCAGGAGGTCCTCACCCTCCGAAGGAATCCACCGAAGTACACCGCGATCGTCCACGAGGCTGCCCTGCATATCCAGTTCGGCGGACCCAAGGTCGCTCGGGAGCAGTTGAATCACCTCCTCGACATAAGCGAGCGGGACAACAACGTCACCATCCGCGCCATCCCCTTCGGCGCCGATGGCTTCGCCGGCCCCGGCCAGCCCATCTTCTACGCCAACGGCCCGGTCCCCCAGCTGGACACGGTCCAGCTGGACAGCTTCCACGGCTCTACCTTCATCGACTCCCACACGGATCTGGCGGACTACCGAGCCCTGCTCGACAAGATGGAGGCCTTGTGCCTGCCCGAGAACAAGACGCGCGATCTCATCCATGGCATCGCCCAAAAACTCTGAAGGTGAGAACAAGATGAGCGAGATCCGCTGGCAGGAGCCGTTGTGCGGCGGGAACGGTGGAAACACCTGCATACAGATCGGCCACACGGCAGATGGCACCCCGATACTTCGCGAGACGGCCCACCCGAGCGAAATGGTAACCACCACCCGCGAGGGCTTGGCCTACTTCATCGAAGCGGCCAAGCGCGGCGAGCTCGACCATTTGGTTTGAGGTACTGCTTGACGGGCTGAAGACTGCGCTTCGGCGAGAACGCATCACGGCACTTCAACAACGGAATCGCCCAGCAGCTCTGAAGGGACACACGCCATGTCCGAGATCCAGTGGCAGGAACCAGTCTGCGGTGGCGGCGGCAACGCGTGCCTCCAGATCGGTCACTGCCCCGACGGCACCTCTGTACTCAGAGAAACCGCCCGCCCGCACGAACTCGTCACCACCACCCGCGAGGGCCTGCGCAATCTCATCAGCGCCGCGAAGCGCGGCGAGCTCGACCACCGGCTGGAAGAACGCCTCTTCCAGACCTAAAATCCGCGAGCCTCGGTACCGCCTCCTCCATTAGGGCCGGATCCGGCAGATGCCAGGTGCGTTCCAGCCTCCGGCTGGAATTGGGCAAGCGTCATCGCGAAGTGTCTCCTGGTGAGGTGAGGTGGGGTCAGGCTCGGCGGCGGCGGGTGATGACTACCGGGACGGCGATTCCCGCGGCGGCCGCCGCGGCTACGCCTAGGCCGATGCCGGTCCACATGAGGGCCTTGCCCGCGTTGGAAGCCGACTCTTCGCGCGGCGGCATGGCGCCCGTGGGCTTGGACGGGGTCGGATTCGGTGAGTTGTCAGCCTCGGTGGGCGAGCCGGGAAGCGGGTTCACGTTCGCCGGGCCCGGGTCGCCCGGGTCCTTCAGAGCGATGCGGGGGCGGACGGCGCCGTAACCGATGGAGTCCGTGCGCTTCTCGCCGGTCGTGGCACCGCCGGCGGTGTTGATGAGCACGCGGGTCACCTGGTTGGCGGTCCAGTTGGGGTGCACGGACCAGATGAGGGCGGCGGAGGCGGAGGCGAGGGCGGTGGCCGCGCTGGTGCCATGACTTCTGCACAGTTCGCTGCCGCCTGCGCACGCTGAGACGATTTCTTCGCCAGGGGCGGCAAGGTCTACTTGGGGGCCGGACTGGGACTCCTTGGTCGACGTACCGTCCCTACTGATCGCGGACACGCCCACAACCCCCGGTGAAGCGGCCGGGTACTCGGCAGCGTTGCCCTTCTCGCCGCCGTTCCCGACAGCCGCAAAGATGAGCTTTCCCTTTGCGAGCGCGTATCGAACGGCTTCCGAGATTTCCTTACTGTCCGATTCCTGCCCCATCGAAATATTGAGAATCTTTGCGTCTGAGTCGGCGGCGTACCGAATAGCAGCGCTGACCGTAGCCGAGAAGCCCCGAGCGGCCTCGGCTTCATTCTTCGCTTCCGAGCCATCGGTCACCCGTAGCGGCAGGATTTTGGTGCCAGGTGCAAGTCCGAAGGATCCATCCCGGTCCGAGCGCTTGCCGCTGCCCGCGATGAGCGCCGCGATGGTCGTGCCGTGCTGGAAGGAATCGGTGTGTGCGTCGCCTCCCTGCCCTGTGAAGTCCTTCCCCTCGAGCACCTGTCCGTCGAGATCAGGCAATGTGGCATCCACGCCCGTGTCGATGACAGCGACAGTGATGCCTCTTCCGGTACTGACTTCCCACATCTCGTCCGCGTGCATGGCATCGAGGTACCACTGCTGCGAGCGAACAGTGTCGGCATGCGCCAATGGGGCTGCTGTTCCCGTCAACAACAGCCCCAGGGCGCCGGCCACCCCTCGCACTCTCCACGTACGTCGTCGTTCTGCGCTGGCGCCCATGTTCTTTCCTCTTGAAGGGAGTGACATCACTCGATGACAGGCGGAACCACGCGACGGTTCGTCTGGCGCCACGTCTCTTCCTCTTCAACCAAGTAATCCGAGCGCCGACTGCCGCTACGGCGCTGAGGCGCCGCCGCAGCTCCGCCGGTAGCAGGAGGCACGCCGTGCATACCGACCCCCGAGGAAGAGTTGTTGCCGCGAACCAGCCCCGACCCTCCTGGTGTGAAGGGCGCAGCAGCCGCTGACCCGCCACGGCTTCCGGGAGGCCCACCAACAACGCCTCCTGGAGGCCCAGCAGCGTATCGGCCGCGTTGGCTGCCCGCCGGGGCGCCTGGGTTCGCTCCGCCGAACCCACCGGCGCCAGAACCGTAAGCCATGGGTGGGGTCCCCTTCCCATGACTCGGCTCCGTACCAATGACCGTGCCACGAGGGAGAGAGCCGCTCGTCCCCTCCGGTCGGGGAGACATCGGGCGACCACCAACTACGCCGGTGTCCGGCACTCGGGGGACGGGCAAGCCGGGGCGCATTCCCATGGGCGCTGGTCTATCGGGACCGAGGGGACGGGGTGACGGCAGTCCGGGCCTTCCGTTGATCGGCCCGGTGCCTCCCGGAAGCGGCAAGGACGGGGCAGGGCGTGGCTGCAAACCAATGTCGTGAGGCAGGCCACCTTCGACAGGGAGGGCAACTGAGGGCCTCTCGGACGGCACGGTCGGAGTACTCGGCAGTGGCCCGACACTGTCAATGTCCGTGCCGATGTGGTGTTCGGGCACGGGCACCCGAGCCCTGGGATCGTGCGGTCCCCGGCCAGTTGTCGGTCCTCCCCTGTCCAGCGTTGAGGGAACCGACGCGACAACGCCTGGCGCATCCCCATCCACCCGACTACCGGTGTACCCCTCTGCCCCACTCGGACCGCCGGTTTGGATATGGTCAGATCCAATGCGCGGGCGTGTCGGGGGCGGAACCACCTCCGGCGGGATCACCGGAAAGTTCGGCCTCTTAGCCGCCGTAATCTGCCGCCCCGACTCCTGATAGGACTCCGCCAGCGCCTTCATCAGCTCCGCCGCCTCCGCATGCGCCTTCTCCATGCGCTGCTGGGCGTCGAAAGCCTGGCGCTGGGTCGGGCCCTGCAGCGAGAGGCCCTGGTCGGTGGCGACCGACAACGGTGGGGGGATCTTGCCCATCGGCTGCGGGTGGTGTTCCAGGTAGGCGTCGACCACCGCCTTGTCCTCCGTGGAGAACTTCGGCATGCGCGTGGCGCCGCCCAGCGTCGTCGCCGCGAAGGACAGCCACATGCCGGCCGTCGCGGCGTACTCGCCCAGGAGGATCGCCTGGTTGCCCATGGTGGCGCCCCACTTGCGGAACGCCGTTCCGCCCTCGCCCTCCCACTGGACCCGGTCCACATGGCGCTTGAGGTCCTCGCCGATCTTCTTGATGGCGTGGGCCGCGCCCTGCAGCTGCAGTTCGGTCATCGTGACGCGGTGGACGTCCGCGTGCTCGACCATCGCCTGGAGCTGCTCGTGCGGGAAGGGGTGGAAGTCGTTCGCGAAGACGGCTTGAGGAAGGCGTGGGCCGGGCTGCGGCGGGGCGATCCTGTCCGGCGCGATCCTGTCCGGAGCCGGTTC
Source organism: Streptomyces sp. ISL-11 (assembly GCF_018614525.1). Taxonomy (GTDB): domain Bacteria; phylum Actinomycetota; class Actinomycetes; order Streptomycetales; family Streptomycetaceae; genus Streptomyces. Next base: position 17,337 of record NZ_JAGGOL010000033.1, on the reverse strand, counting down.
AGCCATGGAGGGTCATCGTCCTTCGTTCGGGGCTGCGGCGTGGTGGCGCGACGTCACATATGGGCCTGACTGCGGGAGGAGGAGGGCGGACCGTGCTCGGTCTTCGCCCGCTTCGCCTCCGGGTCGCGGCTCGGGTCGTAGTGCCGCTTGAGCTCGTTCTGGATCGCCCACATGCGGTCGCGCACGTCCACGTCCGTGTTGGCGTAACCACCGTGTGCGTCCCGCACGGCCACGCTCAGTGCCTCGATCTGGTCGTTGAGGAGCTGGGAGAGGGTCGTCAGGTCGGCGTGGACATCGTGGTAGATGTCGTAGAAGACCTTCGCCGCCGTGAAGCCCGTCCCCAAGTGCTCCTGGTTCAGGCGGCCTTCGGTGATACGTGTCGGCGCCGCCTCCGACTCCCCCAGCGTCGTGATGATCTCGTCGACGCGCCCCCGGAAGACCTTCAGCGACGCCAGCTCCGCCGCCATGCGGCCCTGCGGTGAGTTGTCCGTCATGCGCGCCCCATCACTGCTTCCGCCCCAACACCCCGGCATCAGGTGTAACTTCACGCTACACATTACTGCCGGGCAGTGACAGGCACGTGAGTACCCGTACTCAGGTCCCCGTCGCCACCGCCGCCTGGGGGCGGATCGGGAGGCGGTTGACCGGGCGGCCCGTGGCCGCGCGGACCGCCGCGGCGACCGCCGCCGGGGACGTGACGACCGGGACCGCGCTGATGGCCTTCGCGCCGAAGGGGGCGACGACGTCGCGTTCCTCGACCAGCTTCACGATGCGGATGTCGGGGGTGTCCAGTGACGTCGGCAGGGCGTAACCCGTCAGGTCCGGGCGCCGGACCAGGCCGGCCGACGTGCGGAGGTTCTCCGTCAGGGCCGCGCCGACGCCCTGCGTGACGCCGGCCTCGATGCGGGTGCGGGCCTGGGCCGGGTTCAGGACGCGGCCCACGTCCTGGGCGACGGCCATCTCGACCACGCGCACCGAGCCGAGCTCGACGTCGACGTCGACGACCGCGCGGACGGCGCAGAAGGCGATGCCGACGAACGCGTCGCCCTGGCCCGACTCGTCCAGCGGCTCCGTCGGGTGGGGGCGGCACTGGGCGGTGGCCCAGAGTTCCTTGCCCTCCAGGGCCTCGTGGACCGTGGTGCTCAGGACGCCGTCGTACGACGTGATCCTGCCGTCCGCGATGGTGAGCAGTTCCGCGGACATGCCGAACTGGGCGGCCAGGGGCTGCAGGAGCTGGGTGCGGACCATGCGCGCGGCCCGCTCGACCGCGCCGCCCGAGACCCAGGTGTGGCGGCTGTGCGCGCCGGGGCCGCAGGGGGGCTGGTCGGTGTCGACGGGGGCGATGTAGACCTCGTCGATGCCCAGGACCTCCTGGACGATCTGGCGGGCGAGCGTCGAGAAGCCCTGGCCCGACTCGACCGCCGCGCAGATGACCGTGGCGACCGAGCCCGTCACCTTGACCGTGGCCGTGGAGACCTCGTCCGTGCCCTCCGCGCCGAGCATGTGGACCATGCCGAGGCCGTAGCCGACGCCGCGCCGCACCGCGCCCGGTTCGCCCGCGCCCTCGGGGCCGCCGGGCAGCAGCCACGCCTCGTCCGGGTCGTCGAGGGGGAGCGCGGGAAGGGGGTAGTCGCGCACAGCGCGCAGGAGTTCGGCGACCGGGGCCGGGCAGGTCACCGTCTGGCCGGTGGGCAGCAGGTCGCCGGTCGCCAGGACGTTGCGCAGCCGCAGCTCGGCCGGGTCCATGCCGAGCCGGGCGGCGAGCTTGTCCATCTGCCCCTCGTACGCGGCGCACACCTGCATGGCGCCCTCGCCGCGCACATGGCCGGACGGGGGGTTGTTGGTGCGTACGGCCCAGCCTTCGACGAAGGCGTGCGGGACGACGTACGGGCCGCAGGCGAAGGCCACGGCCGCGGCCAGCGCCTCGGCGGAGGAGTCGGCGTACGCGCCCGCGTCCAGCAGGATCTGCGCCTCGACCTTGACCAGCTTGCCCTCGGCGTCGGCGTGGTGCCGGTAGCGCAGCAGCGTCGGGTGGCGGTGCGGGTGGCTGAGGAAGGACTCCTCGCGGGTCGCGGCGAGCTTGACCGGGTGGCCGGTGCGCAGGGCCAGCAGGCCCAGCGGCAGCTGGGTGCCCGGGTCCTCGCGGTCGCCCATCGCGCCGGGGACGCCCGTGACGACGACCTTGACCCGCTCGGGCTCCAGGCCGAAGCAGGCGGCGGCGAGGTCGCGGTCGGCGTGCGGGTCGGTGGAGGCGGTGTAGATCTCCACGCCGCCGTCGGGGCGCGGCACGGCGAGGCCGGCCTCGGCGCCGATGGGCGCGGGGTCCTGGCGGCCGATGCGGTAGAGGCCCTCGACGACGACCTCGCCGGTGGCCTCGGGGTCGCCGAAGCGCAGCGGGATGTGGCGGATCAGATTGCCGTCCGGGTGCAGCGGCTCGGCGGAGAACGCCTGCTCGGGGTCGGTGACCGGCTCCAGGAGCTCGTACTCGACGGCGATGGCGGCGGCGGCGAGCCGGGCGGTGTCGGGGTGGTCGGCGGCGACGGCGGCGATCGGCTCGCCGTGGTGGCGCACGATGTCGGAGGCGAAGACGGGCCGGTCGGCGACGCGGCGGCCGTGGGCGGCGTCGCCGGGGACGTCGGCGTGGGTGACGACGGCCCGTACGCCCGGCATGTGGGCGGCCTCGGAGGTGTCGATGGACAGGATGCGGGCGTGCGGGTGCGGGGAGCGCAGCACGGCGGCCCACAGCAGTCCCTCGGCCCACAGGTCGGCCGCGTAGGGGTAGATGCCCTGCGCCTTGGCGGCCGCGTCGGCGGCGGGCAGGGACGCGCCGATGCCGTGCGGCGGGGACGCGACGGCGTCCGGCGTGAAAGGTGTGGTGACGGTGGCCATGGAGCCGAGGCCCTCGGCCGCGCCGGCCGTACCCGCCGCTCCGCCCATGCCGCCCATGCCGCCCGTCCCCGTCATTCCGCTGCCCTTCCGCTGCCGCCGCCGTGCGGACCCGCCTGGTGCGGGATACGTGCCTGGTCGGACTGGTCCGCTCCCGGCTGCGCTTCGTCCTGTGCCGCGGACGCCTCCGCGCGCTCGTCGACGACCTGGCGGACGGCGTCGAGCACGCCCCGGTAGCCCGAGCAGCGGCAGAGGTTGCCGCAGATGGCCTGACGGGTCTCCAGCTCGGTCGGGGCGTGGTTGCCCTCCAGCAGGTCGTGCATGGTCATGGCCATTCCCGGCACGCAGAACCCGCACTGCACCGCGCCGCAGTCGGCGAGGGCGCGCTGGACGTCGGAGGGCCGGCCGTCGGTGGCCAGGCCCTCGACCGTACGGACCTCCGAGCCGGCCGCGGTCGCCGCGGGCACGAGGCAGGAGGCAACCAGGCGCCCGTCGACCTGTACGGAGCAGGCGCCGCACTCGCCCTGCGAGCAGCCGTCCTTGGCGCCGGCGAGGCCGAGGCGCTCGCGCAGTACGTACAGGAGCGATTCGCCGATCCAGGCGTCGGTCACGGGCCGGTCGGTGCCGTTGACGCGCAGGACGTACGAGGCGCAGGGGTGCTCGGTGTGGAAGGGCGCGGAGAGGGGGCCGAGGTCGTCCGGACCGTCGATGTCGTGCGGACCGTCGAGGCCGTCAGGACTCTCCAGGTGGGCGCCCGGCATCTCGATGGGCTCAGCTTCCCGCAGTGCCGGCTCCGCTGGAGCGGGCTCCCCCGGGGCCGCGTCGTCCGGGAGTTCGGCCGACGCGGGTGCCACCGGCTCGGGCTCGGGCTCCCGCAGCGGCTCCGGCTCGGGCTCGGGCTCGCCCGGACGCGCTTCCGCGTCGCCCGCGTCCGGTGCCGCCTGCTGGACCGCCTCGGGCGTCCACGCGTCGGTCGGATTATCGCTCGTACCAGTGACCCCGCCGGCGGCTCCGGGGGCGGAAGCGGAAGCGGAGGGAGATGCCTGGGCCATGGCTGTGGGCGCCTCGGGGGCCCCCACGGCGGCCGCACCCGCAAAGGCGTCCAGCGGGTACTCCCCGGACTCCTCCGGCGTGTCGCCGGGCGCAACCGGAATCGACCACTGGCCGGTCGAGCCGGTGTCGGCACCCAGCGGGCCGCCGGCCGACGCGACGGCCGGCACCGCGTCCGGCACCGGCTGCTCCCACGCGTGGGCGCCGCCGGCCGGCTCCGGCCACGTCATGCCGTGGCCGTCGGTGTCCTGCGGGCCGTTCGTCGCGTGCACGAGGTATTCGCCGGACTCGTCCACCGGGTCGTCCCCGGCGGCCGGAACGGTCCAGTGGCCCTGGTCCTGGCCTTGCGGTTCGCCCGTGTCGGCGGGTGTCTCCCCGCCGAACGGCATCGCCCACTCCGCCGTGGCGTGCGGATCCGCGCCGCCGGCCTGGGCCGATGCTTCCGGGCGCGGAGGCTCGTAGGACGCCGCCGCCTGGGTGTCCCACTCCCCCGTCCACCGCTGTTCCTGCGCCGGGGCGTGGGCGAGCGGCTGCTGCCAGGGCTCGCCCACCGGCGGGGTGTAGCCGCCCGCGCCGGTCGCGGCCAGCGGGTCCCAGGCGCCGGTGCCGGCCGGCGCGGTGCCCGGGTGGGCGAGGAGTTCCGGCGGGAGCTGGAGGAAGGTCGTGCCCTCGTCGTACTCCGCGCCGCGCGGGATCGGCTGCCAGCCGCCCGGGCCGGCGGTGCCGTTGTGTCGCTGCTGTTCGTCACTCACGCGAGTGCCCTCCCCAGTGCTCGGCGGGCCAGAGTCGCCACCGTACGACGCAGGTGCAGCGCGGCGGGCGGCAGGGTGCCCGGCTCGCCACCGTCGGGGGCGGGCGCGGGGTCGGGGATGCAGGCGGCGGCCACGTAGTCGCCGAAGGCGGTGCACGCCTCGGGCGCGAGGGTGCGCTCGCCGTCCCAGTCGATGAGCGAGGCGACCCAGTGTTCGGCGTCGAGCGGGCGCAGCGGCATCTGCGCGACCGCGCCCACCGCGCACCGCACGTTGCGCCGGGCGGGGTCGAGGACGACGGCGACGGAGGCGACGGCGCGGCCGGGTCCGGTGCGGCCGGTGGCCTTGAGGAAGGTCTGGGGGGCGTGCAGCAGGGGCACCCGGACGTAGCCGATGAGCTCGCCGGGGAGCAGCATGTCGAAGCCGGTGAGCAGGTGGCCGACGGGGATCTCGCGGCGGCCGCCGCCGGGGCCCGCGATGACGAGGGTGGCCTCCAGCGCGGCGAGCACGGGCAGGGCGTCACCGGTCGGGGCGGCGGAGGCGATGTTGCCGCCGAGGGTGCCGGCGTTGCGGATCTGGGGCGGTCCGGCGGCGCGGGCGGCGGCGGCGAGGGCCGGGATGAGGGCGGCGAAGTCGGGCCGGCCCATCCGGGCGTGGGTGAGACCGGCGCCGAGCAGGGCGTGGCCGTCCTGGTACTGCCAGCCGCGGATCTCGCTGATGCGGCCGAGGCCGACGAGGGCCGCGGGCCGCAGGAGCCCGGAGTTGACGGCGGCCATCAGATCGGTGCCACCCGCGACGGGCACGGCGGCGGGCATGGCGGCGAGTGCCGCCACGGCCTCGTCGAGCGAGCCCGGCAACGTCACCGTGTGCGCCGCCTGCGGTGCGTGCGTGGTCAACCCAGCTGCCCCTTCCCCGGTGATCCCCGACTGTGCCTGATCCGCCTGATCCCGCCGTACGGTACGTGCTGTCGGCCCGGACGTGGCAACTCTGGCACATCTTCCGACTCCGCCGTCGCGAGGGTCCGCGAACCGCTGGTCCGTCCCGGGCCTGGCGAATGGTCCGGTTTTCTACCCTGTCTCCCCTGTGCGCGCATTGGCATGATCGGTGGATAATCAAGGGGACTTGTACGACTTACGGGGTGTACGGCGGAGCCACCGTGCCGACCGGCCGGAACGGCGGCGGGGGCTCGCGCCGCGGCTCACACGTTCGGGGGCGGCCCCTCGATCGGGCGTCCGAGGACGCCGGGGCGGCGCTGCCAGGGCCGCGGGCCGCCGGGCGGGCGGTAGTCGACGCCGAGGGCATCGAGGCGGGCGTAGTGGACGGACATCCGGCGCTCGAAGCCGGCGAAGTCGCGGTCCTCGGGGGCCGGCAGCGCGGACCAGGCGACCTCGGCGAAGGCGGCCAGGCGCGGGAACGCCTGGTAGTCGACGCGCCGCTGGTCCTCCATCACCTCGCTCCAGAGGTTGGCCTGGGTGCCGATGACCCGGGCGGCCTCGGCACCGGTGAGCTCCGGCGGGACGGGCTCGAAGCGGTAGACGTCCTCCAGGGTGCGGACGTATCCGATGGGTACGGGCTCGTCGGGTCCGTCGGCCTGCCGGTGGTCGAGGTAGACGCGTTGCTCCGGGCACATGATGACGTCGTGTCCGGCGCGCGCCGCGACGATGCCGCCGGCGTAGCCGCGCCAGGAGGAGACGGTCGCGCCCGGCGCCAGGCCGCCCTCCAGGATCTCGTCCCAGCCGACGAGTCGCCGGCCGCGTTCGGCCAGCCACCGGTCGAAGTGCCGGATGAACCAGCTCTGCAGCCCGTCCTCGCCGGCCAGGCCCTCCGCCTCGATCCGGGCGCGGGCCGCCGGGGACGCCCGCCACTGGTCCTTGGGGCACTCGTCGCCGCCGATGTGGACGAAGGGCGAGGGGAAGAGTTCGAGGACCTCGGTGAGGACGTTCTCGTAGAAGGCGAGGGTGGTGTCGGTGGGGGCGAGGACGTTCGGACTGACGCCCCAGGTGTCCCAGACGGAGAGGGCGGTGGTGTCGACGACGTCGGTGTTGCCCAGTTCGGGGTAGGCGGCGATGGCGGCCTGCGAGTGTCCGGGAATGTCGATCTCGGGTACGACGGTGATGTGCCGCTCGGCGGCGTACGCGACGATCTCCCGGATGTCGTGCCGCGTGTAGTAGCCGCCGTGCGGCCGCTCGTCCCACAGCGGGGACGCCCGGTGCCCGAGCTTGGTGCGCGTACGCCAGGCACCGACCTCGGTCAGCCGGGGACAGCGCTCGATCTCGACGCGCCAGCCCTGGTCGTCCGTCAGGTGGAGGTGGAGGACGTTGAGCTTGTGCGCGGCAAGCAGGTCGAGATAGCGCAGCACGCCGTCCTTGGGCAGGAAGTGCCGGGCGACGTCGAGGAGGACGCCGCGCCAGGCGAAGCGGGGCGCGTCCTCGATGACGACCGCGGGCAGCTGCCAACCGGTCCGGCGCGTGACGGGCGCCCGCCGGAAGGCTTCGGGCCCGAGCAGCTGACGGAAGGTCTGGGCGCCACGGAAGACGCCCGCCTCACTGGCACCGGCGATCTCGACGAGGTAGCCGTCGACGGCGACGCGGTGCGCCTCGGGTCCGTGCTCCTCGCCGAGTTCGGGCAGGATCCGCAGCAGGACGCGGCTCCAGCCGTCGCGGTGCGGCGCCAGGGGCAGCCCGGTGGCGGCGCCGACGGTCGCGCGCAGCCAGCGGGCCACGCGCTCGGTGCCGGGCCGGGCGTCGATCTCCGTGTCCTCGTCGATCTCGAAGCCGACGCCGCCGGGCAGCGCGTCGTGGATCCGGCGGGGAGCGGGGATCAGGCCGTAGGCGACGTCGTTCACGGGTTCATTCCTTCACCGCTCCGCCCAGGCCCGCGACGAGCCCGCGCTGTACGAGTACGAAGAAGACCAGCACCGGGATCGTCATCAGGGTGGATGCCGCCATGATGCCTCCCCAGTCGTTGCCCTCGTCCTTGAAGAAGACGAGGAGCGCCATCGGCAGGGTCGAGTTCTCGGTGGCGCTGATGATGAACGACTTCGCGAACAGGAAGTCGTTCCAGGTGGAGATGAAGGAGAAGACGCTCGTCGCCACCAGTCCGGGGAAGACGAGCGGGAAGAGGATCCGCCACAGGAAGCGGGCGCGGCTCGCGCCGTCGAGGTACGCCGCCTCCTCCAGCGTCTCGGGTACGGCCCTGACGAAGCCGCGCAGCATCCAGATCGCGAAGGGCAGCGAGAAGGCGATGTGCGGCAGCACCAGCGAGCCGAGGGTGTTGAGCCCGACGCCGGGGACGGTGTCGCCGAGGTCGCGCATCAGGAAGAACAGCGGAATGGTCAGGGCTTCGACCGGCACCGTCTGCGCGATGAGGAACATCAGCAGCAGGGTCGTACGGAAGCGGAACCGGAAGCGGGTGACGGCGGTGGCCGCCAGGAAGGCGACGAGCGCGGAGACGACGACCACGACGGCCGCGACGAGCAGGCTGTTGAGGAAGTACCGCCCGAAGTCCTGCTGGTCGAAGACGCGCCGGAAGGCGTCCAGGGAGGGGTCGAGGGTCCAGGGGCGCGGCCGGTCCGAGCGCACCTCACCGGCCGGTTTGAAGGCCGACAGGACCATCCAGTAGAGCGGGAAGGCGACCACGGCGGCGACGAGCAGCGCGGTGGCCTCGGCCGCCGCCCGCCCGGGGCGGCGGCCGCGGTGCGGGCTCATATGTCCTCCCCCCGGCGCCGCAGCAGGCGCAGGTACACGAGCGTGAAGGCCAGCAGGATCAGCAGCATGACGACCCCGATGGCCGAGCCGAGGCTGTACTGCGAGGAGGCGAACGCCTTCTGGTAGGCGTAGACGTTGAGGGTGAGGTTCTGCCCGGCGACGCCACCGCCGTTGGTCATCACATAGATCTGCGTGAACACCTTGAAGTCCCAGATGACCGACTGGACCGTGACGACGACCAGGATCGGCCTGAGCAGGGGTGCCATGACATCGCGCCAGATCCGCCAGGGGGAGGCGCCGTCCAGGGCCGCCGCCTCCAGCACGTCGCCCGGAATGGCCTTGATGCCGGCGTAGACGGTCACCATGACGAAGGGGAAGGAGCACCAGACCACTTCGAGGAGGACGAGCGCGAAGGCGCTGTAGCGGTCGTAGGTCCAGGAGTGGCCGTCGAAACCGGACAGGCCGAGCCACGTCAGGGCCTTGTCGACGGGGCCGAGGTCCGGGTCGAAGAGGAAGAGCCACACCGTCGAGCCGGTGACCGCGGGCGTTGCCCAGGCGCCGAGCGCGGCGAGCGTCAGCGCCAGCCGCGGCAGGGCCCGTACGCGCGTGAGGAGCACGGCCAGGGCGCAGCCGGTGGCGAGGGTGGCCAGGACGCAGGCCGCGGCGAAGACGACGGTGGCGGCGAGGACCTGCCGGAACTGGCTGTCGCGGAAGAGCTCGGCGTAGTTGCCGAGCCCCTGGAAGGAGGTGGGCTCGCCTCCGCTGACCTGTGCCTGCGTGTATTCGAGGAAGGAGATGAGGCCGAGCTGGTAGACGGGGTAGACCAGCAGCCCGCCGAGCAGGACGAGGGCGGGGGCCAGGTAGAGCCAGGGCGTCCAGGTGCCCGGCCGGCGGCCCGCGCGGGGTGCGGTGGTCCCGGCGGCCGTCATCCGCGGAACGCCTCGTTCATCTTCTTGGCGGCCCGCGCCGCCGCGTCGTCCACGCTCCTGCGGCCGCTCACGATCTCCTGGAACATGACCGGCAGCACCTGCCCGGCGTCGATGGCGGCCCAGGCGGGTGTGGTGGGGACGAACGCGGCGCCGGCGTCGAGGGTCTTCACGAAGGGCGCCACGAAGGGCTCGCGGCGGGCCGCCGCACGGCGCACGTCGGTGTAGGTGGGCAGAAAGCCCATGGCGTCGAAGAGTTCGGCCTGGGTGTGCTTGCCGGTGAGCGTCCGCATCAGGCCGACGGCGAGGGTGCGGTGGGAGCTGCTCTTGAGTACGCCGAGGTTGTTCCCGCCCGCGAAGGCCGGCGCGATCTGTCCCTCTCGCAGGCCGGGCAGCGGTACGACCGCGTAGGCGCCCTTGACCTTCCCGTTCTCCACGGCCCGGTGGCTGAAGTCGCCGCCGATGGCCATGGCGGCCTTGCCGGACGCGAACGCCTCGACGGTGGCGTTGCCGCCCATCTGCGCGCAGGTGCTCGGTGGGCAGTTGTGGTCGCCGAAGAGCGCGGTGTAGGCGACGATGCCCTTCTTCGCCTCCCCGCCGGTGAGGGCGGAGGTGTAGCGCCGGCCCTTCTTCCGGGCGAGGTCGCCGCCGTGCGCCCACAGGAACGGCAGGGCGCCGTAGGTGTACGCGCCGCCGACGGCGAGCCCGTACAGCCGCGGCCGCGCCTCGTGGACGCGCCGGGCGGTGGCGGCGAGCTCCGCCAGGGTGCGGGGCGGCCGCAGGCCGAGGTCGCGGAAGACGTCGGTGCGGTAGTACAGCGCCCGTACGCCCACGAACAGCGGGGCGCCGTAGATCTTTCCGTCCACGGTCACCGAGCGGCGGGCCGCGGGGTCGGTGTCCCGGGCGTCGGGCCATGCGGCGAAGTCGGCCGTGACGTCGGCCAGCCCGCCGTCCTTCACATAGCCGGCGGTGTCGGTGTTGCCGTACTCGACGAGGTCGGGAGCGCTCCGGGGATCGTTGAGCGCGGCCTTGATCCTCTGGGCGCGGGACTCGACGGGGATGTAGGTGACGTCGGCCCGTACCCCGCGGTGGTCGCGGAGGAAGGCCGCGACGGCCCTGTCGACGACGGCCGCCTTGGGCCGGTTGTCGACCTCGCGGAAGAGCCAGATCCGCAGGGTGCCGGTCGCCCGGTCGCCTCCCCCGGCGGGGCGGGCGGTCGAGGGCGCGCAGGCCGCGGCGCCCGCGAGCAGGGCGAGGACGAGGAGTCCGGCCAGGGCCGAGGCCCGGATCCGGGCGCAGGGCGACGGCTGTGACGCCATGGGCTCCCCTCCCACATCACAGGGCGTTGCAACATGCGCAACGCGCGTTTCGCTCTGCACAACTGAGAGGAGATTAAGGGCCGTCGCCCGGCCCGACAAGAGCGAACGGCCCCCGGAGCGCGGTGACGCGCTCCGGGGGCCGTGGAATCCGGGAGGAGGATCCGGAGGGAGAAGGGGAGGGAGGTGGGCTACTTCTTGTCGCCCTTGCCGCCCTTGTCCTTGTCGCCGCCGGCGCCCATGCCCTCGAAGATCTCCTTGCACATGGGGCAGACCGGGTACTTCTTCGGGTCGCGCCCGGGGACCCAGACCTTGCCGCACAGGGCGACCACCGGGGATCCGGAGAGCGCGCTCTCCATGATCTTGTCCTTCTGGACGTAATGGGCGTAGCGCTCGTGGTCGCCGTCGCCGTGCGACACCTGCGGCGTCGGCTCTACGAGGGTGCCGGTCCCTGCCCCGCGCTCGGGCTCAAGAGTGCTCATGGTTTCCAAGAGTACTGGGGTGCGGCGCCATCAGCTGAGCCCCGGGGAGTGTCGGCCGCCAGGCCGCGCGGGCGGCCCCGCGTCAGTTGAGGCTGGGGTCGTCGGGGTAGGTGGCGACCATGGCCAGTTCGTTGCGCTGGCGCCGCAGCACCGCGCGCCACAGCTGGCCCGGATCGGGCGAGGAGACGTCGCCCGGCTCGGACTCGACCACGTACCAGGCGCCCTCGACGAGCTCGTCCTCCAGCTGGCCGGGGCCCCAGCCCGCGTAGCCGGCGAAGATCCGCAGCGAGCCCAGCGCCGCCGCGAGCAGCTCCGGCGGGGCCTCCAGGTCCACCAGCCCGATGGCGCCGTGCACGCGCCGCCAGCCGAGCGGGCCGTCGCCGGCGGCCGGCTCACCCTTCTCGTGGGCCTCCCCCGGCACCACGCCCACGCCCAGCGCCGAGTCCAGCGAGACGGGACCGCCCTGGAAGACCACCCCCGGCTCGCCGGCGAGGGCCGCCCAGGATTCCAGGATGTCGGCCACGCCCACGGGCGTGGGACGGTTGAGGATCACGCCGAGGGAGCCCTCCTCGTCGTGATCGAGGAGCAGCACCACCGCACGGTCGAAATTGGGGTCGGCGAGCGCCGGTGTCGCGACAAGCAGCCGTCCTGTGAGCGAGGACACCTCGGACATGGGCACATGATCCCGCATTTCGGGCCCGGGCGGAGGGTGGACGGCAAGTCCAGCGGAAAGGGCTCGCCGCGCCGATAACCGGTAGCGACCATTCCATTAACACAGCGTGTTGTTGCCAATCCATGACATGGCTGGAGCCCCCTCGTGCATGCAGGAAGGCCCTCCGGTCGCATTACCCTTTCTTCTTGCCCCCTGCCCAACTCCAGGAACGCGAGATCCATGACCGGCCCTGACGATGTACTGCTTGTCCACGGCGGCACCCCGCTCGAGGGCGAGATCCGTGTCCGCGGCGCGAAGAACCTCGTGCCGAAGGCCATGGTCGCCGCGCTGCTCGGCAGCGGACCCAGCCGGCTGCGCAATGTCCCCGACATCCGCGACGTGCGCGTCGTCCGGGGCCTGCTCCAGCTGCACGGCGTCACCGTGCGCCCCGGCGACGAGCCCGGCGAGCTGATCCTGGACCCCTCCCACGTGGAGAGCGCCAACGTCGCCGACATCGACGCGCACGCCGGCTCCTCGCGGATCCCGATCCTGTTCTGCGGCCCGCTGCTGCACCGGCTGGGCCACGCGTTCATCCCGGGCCTGGGCGGCTGTGACATCGGCGGACGGCCGATCGACTTCCACTTCGAGGTGCTGCGCCAGTTCGGCGCGACGATCGAGAAGCGCGAGGGCGGCCAGTACCTGGAGGCCCCGCAGCGGCTGCGCGGCTGCAAGATCCGCCTGCCGTACCCGTCGGTCGGCTCGACCGAGCAGGTGCTGCTGACCGCCGTCCTGGCGGAGGGCGTCACCGAGCTGTCCAACGCGGCCGTCGAGCCGGAGATCGAGGACCTCATCTGCGTACTGCAGAAGATGGGCGCGATCATCTCCATGGACACCGACCGCACCATCCGCATCACCGGTGTGGACTCGCTCAGCGGTTACAACCACCGCGCGCTCCCGGACCGCCTGGAGGCGGCCTCCTGGGCGTCGGCGGCGCTGGCCACCGAGGGCAACATCTACGTCCGCGGCGCGCAGCAGCGGTCGATGATGACCTTCCTCAACACCTACCGCAAGGTCGGCGGCGCCTTCGAGATCGACGACGAGGGCATCCGCTTCTGGCACCCGGGCGGCCCGCTCAACGCGATCGCGCTGGAGACCGACGTCCACCCCGGCTTCCAGACGGACTGGCAGCAGCCGCTGGTCGTGGCCCTGACGCAGGCGGCGGGCCTGTCCATCGTCCACGAGACGGTGTACGAGTCCCGCCTCGGCTTCACGTCCGCGCTCAACCAGATGGGCGCGCACATCCAGCTCTACCGCGAGTGCCTCGGCGGGTCCGCCTGCCGCTTCGGCCAGCGCAACTTCCTGCACTCGGCGGTCGTCTCCGGCCCCACGAAGCTGCAGGGCGCCGACCTGGTCATTCCCGACCTGCGCGGTGGCTTCTCGTACCTGATCGCGGCGCTGGCGGCGCAGGGCACGTCGCGTGTCCACGGCATCGACCTGATCAACCGCGGCTACGAGAACTTCATGGAGAAGCTGAAGTCTCTGGGCGCGAACGTGGAACTCCCGGGCGGTTCGGCGGCCTGACGGACCGCATCCCCGGCCGGACCCACGCCCGGCTGGGGGTCCCGGACAAGCCGAGTCGTTGCCCGGCAACGCCGTCTGACGCCCCGTAAGCGCCTGTACGAGCCATTCAAGGCCCGTACAGGCGCTTTCGTGCACTCCAGCGCTCCTGACGCCCCGTAGGGCCCCTACAGCCCCTCCAGGCCCCTCAGGGCGCACCCGCACACGCCCGGAGCAACCGAAAGGGCGGCCACCCCCCAGGGGTGGCCGCCCTTCGCGCTGTCAAGGGACTTACTTGCCCTTGGCGGCTTCCTTGAGCTTGGAGCCCGCGGAGACCTTCACGCTGTAACCGGCAGCGATCTGGATCGGCTCGCCCGTCTGCGGGTTACGAGCGGTGCGAGCGGCACGGTGGGTGCGCTCGAAGGTCAGGAAGCCGGGGATGGTGACCTTCTCGTCGCCCTTGGCGACGATCTCGCCGACGGTCTCGGCGAGCGCGGCCAGAACGGCGTCGGCGTCCTTGCGGGTCACCTCGGCGCGGTCGGCCAGCGCGGCCACCAGCTCACTGCGGTTCATGTTGTACTCCCGTGTTCTTCTTGCCATTGAGGCGTGAGATCGAAGCCGATGCTGCCAGGGCCCTCGGACAGTCCCCGGACCCGGGTCTGTTGCCAGACCCTCGCGCCCGGTTACGCATCCTGCCCCCACCAGTGGCGGGAAAGCCAATCCGGCACCCTGGAGAGTCACACGGAAAGCGGCACAGCCTCGGATACAGCCGCATTTCCGCGGCCTGATTTCTGCCCGTCACCTTATGGGCAGGTCGCGGGCCCGAAGGCCCGCGACGCGCCGTCGTCAGACGGTCGTGGTGCCCGTCACAGCCGCTCCGGCGGCCTTCGCGGCCTCCCGGACGGCACCCGCGACGGCTCCGGCGACCTTCTCGTTGAAGACGCTGGGGATGATGTAGTTCGCGTTGAGCTCGTCCCCGCCCACGACGTTCGCCAGGGCGCCCGCGGCGGCCAGCATCATCTCGGTGTTGACGGTGCGGGACTGGGCGTCCAGCAGGCCGCGGAAGACGCCCGGGAAGACCAGCACGTTGTTGATCTGGTTGGGAAAGTCCGAGCGGCCGGTGGCGACCACGGCGGCGGTCTGGCGGGCGATCGCCGGCTCCACCTCGGGGTCGGGGTTGGCGAGCGCGAAGACGATCGCGCCGTCGGCCATCGCGGCCACGTCCTCGCCGGTCAGGACGTTGGGGGCCGAGACGCCGATGAAGACGTCGGCGCCGTGCACGGCCTCCTTCAGCGTGCCGGTGATGCCCTCGGGGTTGGTGTTGTCGGCGATCCACCGCAGCGCGGACTCCGGGCTCGCCGCGACCAGGTCGTGGCGGTCGGCGTGCACGACGCCGTGGATGTCGGCGACGACCGCGTGCTTGACGCCGGCGGCGATCAGCAGCTTCAGGATGGCCGTACCGGCCGCGCCCGCGCCGGACATGACGACCCGTACGTCACCGATGGCCTTCTCGACCACGCGCAGCGCGTTGGTCAGCGCGGCGAGGACGACAATGGCGGTGCCGTGCTGGTCGTCGTGGAAGACGGGGATGTCGAGGGCCTCGCGCAGCCGGGCCTCGATCTCGAAGCAGCGCGGCGCGGAGATGTCCTCCAGGTTGATGCCCGCGAAGCCGGGGGCGATGGCCTTGACGATCTCGACGATGGCGTCGGAGTCCTGGGTGTCCAGGCAGATCGGCCAGGCGTCGATACCGGCGAAGCGCTTGAAGAGGGCCGCCTTGCCCTCCATGACCGGCAGCGCGGCCTTGGGGCCGATGTTGCCGAGGCCGAGGACGGCGGAGCCGTCGGTGACGACGGCGACGGAGTTGCGCTTGATGGTCAGGCGCCGGGCGTCCTCGGGGTTCTCCGCGATCGCCATGCACACGCGGGCGACGCCCGGGGTGTAGATCATGGAGAGGTCGTCACGGTTGCGGATGGGGTGCTTGGACGCCATCTCGATCTTGCCGCCGAGGTGCATCAGGAACGTACGGTCGGAGACCTTGCCCAGCGAGACGCCCTCGATGCCGCGGAGCTTCTCCACGATCTCGTCGGCGTGGGCGGTGGAGGTGGCGGCGACGGTCACGTCGATCCGCAGCTTCTCGTGGCCCGAGGCGGTGACGTCCAGACCGGTCACCGAGCCGCCGGAGGACTCCACGGCCGTGGTGAGCTGGCTGACCGCGGTCCCGCTGGCGGGGACCTCCAGCCGGACCGTCATCGAGTACGAGACGCTTGGCGCCGTTGCCATGGCCGACTTCCTCTGCTTTCCCTTGTTTCACTCTGTGCACGTCCCATGGGTGCGCCCATGGGGTGGGGAAACGATGGTCGCACCTACCGGTCAGTAGGGGGTAACCAGGGCCATATTCCGGAAGGATCCTTCCGGAATACGGGAGCCTTCTCGCGAGCCTCCTGCCGCACGAACGCCGACGGGCGCCCTTCCCTCGGAGGTTTTCCCGAGAGGAAGGACGCCCGTACGGAACGTCTGGTGACACCGGCCCGCCATGCTCGCCTCGCGGCAAGTGGTCGCTCGAAGCGACTAAGGTTGGGCCCGGGGGCTTGGATCGAGCCGGTGCCATACCCAGGCTAACAAACCCCTCCGGGAAGTCATTCCTGTAGGGGAAGTTCGGTCCCGGCGGCGCCCGAAAACCCCGCGGACGGCCGCCCGCTCAGTCGCGCAGGAGGTCCGGCACCCCGTCCCCGTCCGGGTCGTCGCGCTCGCCCGAGAGCACCGTCAGCCGCTGGGTGGCCCGCGTCAGCGCCACGTACAGCACCCGCAACCCCGCCGGGGACTCGTCCGCGATCTCGGCGGGCGTGACCACGATCGTCGCGTCGTACTCCAGCCCCTTGGCCTCCAGGCTGCCCAGGACCACGACCCGGTCGCCGAGTCCGGCCAGCCAGCCGCGCGCCTCGGCGCGGCGCCCCATCGGCACGACCACGCCGACCGTGCCGTCGACGTCCGCGAGCAGGTGCAGCGCCTCGTCGCGCACGGAGGCGCCGAGGTCCGCGCCGGCCACCGCGAAGCGGGGCTCGACGCCGGTGGAGCGGACGGCCGCCGGGGACTCCATGCCCGGCATGGCCAGCGCCAGCACCTTGGCCGCCAGCTCGGCGATCTCCGCGGGGTTGCGGTAGTTCACCGTCAGCTGGAAGCGGCGGCGCTGGCGGGCGCCGAGCGCCTCGTCGCGGGCGGCGCCCGCCTCGTCCGGGTCGGACCAGGAGGACTGGGCCGGGTCGCCGACGATCGTCCAGGTGGCGGTGCGGCCCCTGCGGCCCACCATTCGCCACTGCATGGGCGTCAGGTCCTGTGCCTCGTCGACGATGACGTGGGCGTAGTCGCGGCGCTCGCGCTCCAGCCGCTCGGCGCGCTCGCGGCGCGACTCCGAGCGCTGGGGCATGAGCTCCTCCAGCCCGGTGAGCTGATCGAGCGGGTCGAGCTCGCGCGGCCGCTTGGGGAGGGCCGGGGCGCCGAGCAGCGTCTCCAGCTCGTCGAGGAGCGCCACGTCGTGCACGGACAGCGGGCCGCGGCCGCGCGCGTCCAGGCGCTTGAGGGAACGCGCCATGAGGCGGACCTCGCGCGGGTTGAGCACCCGGCGCGACCAGCGGGAGAGCCGGCGCTCGTCGGCCATCGCGGCGAGGACGCCGCGCGGGGAGAGCTCGGGCCACCAGGCGGCGAGGAAGGTGAGGAAGTCGTCCTCGGTGGAGATGTCCTCGTCGAACGCCTGCCGGGCCTCGGCGGCGAGCTCGGGGTCGGTGTAGCGCTTGGGGCCGCCCGCCCTGGACCACAGGGCGTCGAGGATCAGCCTGCGGGCGCGCGGGCGCAGCAGGTTGATGGGCGCGGTCCCGCCGAGGACGGCGTTGCGGATGCGCCTGAGGTCCTCGGGGCCCAGCTCCAGGCGGGCGCCGAAGGCGACCACGCGCAGCCGGTCGGGCTGCGCGGCGCCGCCCGGCGCGGGCGCGGCGGCGTCGTCGAACGACAGCTGCCC
>NZ_JAGGOL010000032.1 GCF_018614525.1 Streptomyces sp. ISL-11 | reverse complement strand
GCCGTGGGCTTCTCCCGGCCGGCCACCAGCGCGCCGACGCCGGCGGCCGCCACGGCGACGGCGAGCGCGGCGAACAGCGCCCCGAGGGGCAGCCGTGCGTCCTCGGCGGACGCGGCACGGGCGTTGACGACGAGCAGGCCGGTCAGGAGGACGGCCAGGAGTCCCGCGACGCCGTAGGCGAGCGCGGTCACGGGGCGCACGCCCGGTTTCCCGCCGGCGCGTCCGCCGTTCAGGGCGACGGCGCATGCCGTGAGGACGGCGCCGGGTACCACGAGGAGCCCGAGCGCCACGTACGGAAGCGCGCCCAGGCTCGTATGCCCGTCGGCGCGCCCGCCGCCCGTGAAATGTGTGGCGACCGGGTCGGGCAGGCGGTCGCGCAGGACGAGGAGGACCGTCAGGAAAACGGCACAACACAGCAGGTAGGGCGCCAGGACGACGGCCACGGACCGCCGGTACGTCGCCGGGCGTGCGGACATCTTCACCCATGACCTCCAAGTTGTTCGCATAGTAGTAGAACAATGCAGAGGGGGAAGAGATCTCATATCTGAGATACCGTCTGACGCATGACCGACGCATACCTCGCCCGTATCGGCAAGCTCATCCGCGACGCCCGACAGCACCGTGGCTGGACCCAGTCGCAGCTCGCGGACGCACTCGGAACCAGCCAGAGCGCCGTCAATCGGATCGAGCGCGGAAATCAGAACATCAGCCTTGATATGATTGCCCGCATCGGTGAGGCGCTGGACAGCGAAATCGTCTCGCTCGGTTACGCCGGGCCGATGCATCTCAGGGTCGTCGGCGGTCGCCGCCTCTCCGGCTCCATCGACGTCAAGACCAGCAAGAACGCCTGCGTGGCGCTGCTGTGCGCCACGCTCCTCAACGCCGGCCGGACCACGCTGCGCCGGGTCGCGCGCATCGAGGAGGTCTATCGCATCCTCGAAGTGCTCGGCAGCATCGGCGTCAGGGCCCGCTGGATCAACGACGGCAACGACCTGGAGATCGTGCCGCCCGCCGAGCTGGACCTGGCCTCGATGGACACCGAGGCCGCCCGCCGCACCCGCAGCGTGATCATGTTCCTCGGCCCGCTGCTGCACCGCATGGACCAGTTCAAGATCCCTTACGCGGGCGGCTGCGACCTCGGCACCCGCACCGTGCAGCCGCACATGACGGCGCTGCGCCACTTCGGCCTGGAGGTCACCGCCACCGACGGCACCTACCACGCCCAGGTCGACCGTTCGGTCGCACCCACCCGGGCGATTGTGCTGACCGAGCGGGGCGACACCGTCACCGAGAACGCCCTCCTCGCCGCGGCCCGCCACAACGGCGTCACCGTCATCCGCAACGCCAGCTCGAACTACATGGTCCAGGACCTCTGCTTCTTCCTGGAGCAGCTGGGTGTAAGGGTCGAGGGCATTGGCACCACGACCCTTACCGTGCACGGTGTCGCCACCATCGACCGCGACGTGGACTACGCGCCCTCCGAGGACCCGGTCGAGGCGATGAGCCTGCTCGCCGCCGCCGTCGTGACCGAGTCCGAGCTGACGATCCGCCGCGTGCCGGTCGAGTTCATGGAGATCGAGCTCGCCGTACTGGAGGAGATGGGCCTCGACCACGAGCGCAGCGCCGAGTACCCGGCGGACAACGGCCGTACGCGGCTGCTGGACCTGACCGTGCGGCCCTCCAAGCTGCGCGCGCCGATCGACAAGATCCACCCGATGCCGTTCCCCGGCCTCAACATCGACAACGTCCCCTTCTTCGCGGCCATCGCCGCCACCGCGCAGGGCCAGACCCTCATCCACGACTGGGTCTACGACAACCGCGCCATCTACCTCACGGACCTCAACCGTCTCGGCGCCGACGTCAAGCTCCTCGACCCCCACCGCGTCCTCGTCGAGGGCCCGACCCGCTGGCGCTCCGCCGAGATGATGTGCCCGCCGGCACTGCGGCCCGCGGTGGTGGTCCTGCTGGCGATGATGGCGGCCGAGGGCACCTCGGTGCTGCGCAACGTCTATGTCATCAACCGGGGTTACGAGGACCTCGCGGAGCGGCTGAACACGATCGGCGCGCAGATCGAGATCTTCCGCGACATCTGACACCGGCCCCGCCTCGGCGGCCCGCCTCCCCCGCGCCCCCCTCGGACGGCCAGTTCCGGGTCGCGGGGGCGGGCGGGGCGGATGAAGCTGGCTGCATGAGCGAACCCCTCTCTCATCCGGACCACGCGGCGCACCCTCACGGGCGGAGGCGCCGGCGGTGGCCGTGGGTGCTGCTCGCCGTCGTGATCCTGCTGGCCGGCGGGTGCGCGGTGCTCGTGGTCGGCCTGTCGAACGAGGCCGACAAGACCGTCCGGGTCACCTACGAGGTCACCGGTGACGCGCGGCGGGTGAACATCGCCTACTCGACCTGGCAGGACGGGGAGCGGCGGACGCGTCAGGAGGAGGACCGGCCGCTTCCCTGGCGCAAGGAGCTGCGCACGAAGGGCTTCGCGAAGGGCGGCCTGCTCGCCGTCACCGTCGGCCCGGACGGCGGCACGGCCACGTGCTCGGTGCGGATCGACGACGGCGACCCGAGGACCGACACCGCGAGCGGCGCCTCCGCGACGGCCACGTGCACCGGCTTCTGAGAGCCGGACGATGGTGTCCGGCGGGTCCTCGGCCGCGGGCCGATTTTGCCGCCCGCGGCGGCGGGCGCCCTGCGGGCGCGTCCTCAAGCGCCGGACGGGCTTGATTTCCGGCTGAGCTCAACCGATTGATCCGCCGGACACGGCACACGGTTGAGAGGTCAGGGCAGGACCGCGATGCCGTCCAGTTCGACCAGGGCCCGCTCGTCCCACAGGCGTGTCGTGCCGATGACCGCCATGGCCGGGTAGTCGCGGCCGGCCAAGCGGCGCCAGACGACGCCGAGTTCGCGGGCGTGGGCGCGGTAGGCGGCGACGTCCGTGGTGTAGACGGTGACGCGGGCGAGGTCCCGTGGCGTGCCGCCGGCGGCGCGCAGGGCGGTGAGGAGATTGGCCAGGGCGCGCTCGAACTGCTCCGGCAGGCCGCCCTCGACCAGCTCGCCCCCGGCGTCCAGGGCGGTCTGGCCCGCCAGGAGGACCAGCCGGCCGCCGGTGGCCGTCACGGCGTGGCTGAAGCCGGTGGGCGGGGACAGCGCCCCCGGGTTGATCCGTTCCAGGCTCATCGGTACAGCTCCTTGGCGATGATCGTGCGCTGGACCTCCGTGGCGCCCTCGTAGATGCGCGGGGCGCGCACCTCGCGGTAAAGGTGTTCCAGGAGGTGGCCGCGTTGGAGGGCACGGGCGCCGTGGAGCTGCACGGCGGCGTCCACGACCTCCTGCGCCGTCTCGGTGGCGAGGAGCTTGGCCATCGCCGAGCGGGCCGCGATGCCCGGCTCCCCCGCGTCGTACGCCGACGCCGCCGCGTAGACCAGCAGCGCGGCGGCCTCGGTACGGGTGGCCATGTCGGCGAGCCGGTGGGAGACCGCCTGGAGGTCCTTCAGCGGGCCGCCGAACGCCCGGCGCCGGCCCGCGTGGCCGACGGCCGCGGCGAGGGCGGCGCGGGCCATGCCGACGGCGAAGGCGCCGACGCTGGGCCGGAACAGGTCGAGGGTGCGCATGGCGACGCGGAATCCCCCGCCGGGCCTCCCGAGCACGTCGTCGGGGCCTACGGGGACGGCGTCGAAGGCGAGGGTGCCGACAGGGTGCGGGCTGAGCATCTCCAGCGACCGGCCGCTCAGGCCCGGCCGGTCGCCCGGCACCAGGAAGGCCGTCACGCCCCGCGCGCGGGGTGCCTCGCCCGTGCGGGCGAAGACGGTGCACAGGTCGGCCTCGGGGGCGTTGGAGATCCACGCCTTCTCGCCCGTCAGGCGCCAGCCCGCGCCGTCGCGTTCTGCGCGCAGCTCCAGCGCCGCCGCGTCCGAGCCGGCCCCCGGCTCGCTCAGCGCGAACGCGGCGATCGCGCGGCCCGCGACCACCTCCGGCATCCACCGGGCACGCTGCGCGGCGGTGCCGGACTGCACGACGGGGTACGCCCCCAGGCCCTGCAGCGCCAGGGCCGTCTCCGCCTCCGTGCACTCCCGGGCGAGGGATTCGCGCAGCAGGCACAGCTCCATGGCGCGCACGGGCCCGTCGGCGGGGAAGAGACGGGCGAGGAGGCCGAGTGCGCCGAGGGCGGCGACGAGGGGGCGGTTCACGCGGCCGGGCTCGCCCCGCTCCGCGAGCGGGCGCAGCCGTTCGGCGGCCAGGGCGCGCAGTTCGGCGCACCACGCGCGCTGCGTGGCGTCCAGTGCGAACGGGGTGGTCACCGGCGGTCTCCCTCCCGGCCGAGCGCGGTCACTCCCGACCGCGTATCGCGCTCTGTTGACTGCCGTCACCGACTCGCTACGCTGACAGCGGACCTGCACCCCTGGCAAGACCCCCCGTTCACCTCACCTCTTCGAAGAACGTCTCATTCCCGCTCGGCGCGAGGGGGCGCATGCGCGATGGAGCTCCAGCCGTCGGCCCACGTCGACACCTTCGCCCGCGACCACCTCCCGCCCGTCGGGCAGTGGCCGGACCTCCTCCCCGTCTCCGCCCCGGGCGGCGGTCGGCGCTACCCCGCGCGGCTCAACTGCGGTGCGGAGCTGCTGGACGCGACCGTGGCCCGGCTGGGCCCGGACCGGCCCGCCGTGCACGACGGCGCGGGCGGCGTCTGGTCGTACGGCCGGCTCCAAGGGCACGTCGACCGCATCGCGCACACGCTCCGCGACGACCTGGGTGTCGTCCCCGGCAACCGCGTGCTGCTGCGCGGTCCCACCACGCCCTGGCTCGCCGCCTGCTGGCTCGCGGTGATGAAGGCGGGTGCGGTGGCCGTGACCGTCCTGGCCGCGCAACGGCCGCGCGAGCTCGCGGCCATCTGCGAACTGGCCCGCGTACGGCACGCCTTGTGCGACGCGCGGTCGGCCGACGACCTCGCCGGCGCGTCCGTCACCCTCGACGACGTCCCTTTACGGGTCACCCCGTACGGGGGAAACTCTCCCTCCGACCTTCTGCGGCTGGCGGCGGGCAAACCCGCATCGTACGCGCCCGTGGACACCTCCGCCGACGACGTCGCGCTGATCGCCTTCACCTCCGGCACCACCGGACGCCCCAAGGGCTGCCTGCACTTCCACCGGGACGTGCTCGCCACCGCCGACACCTTCTCGGCGCACGTGCTGCGTCCCCGCCCCGACGACGTCTTCGCCGGCAGCCCGCCGCTCGGCTTCACCTTCGGACTCGGCGGCCTGGTGGTCTTCCCGCTCCGCGCGGGCGCCTCGGCACTGCTGAGCGCCTGGTCCGGACCCGATCGGCTGCTCCACGACATCGAACGGCACCGCGTCACCGTCCTGTTCACCGCGCCGACCGCCTACCGCTCGATGCTCCCCCGGCTGGCCGCCCACGACACCTCCTCCCTGCGCCGGTGCGTCTCGGCCGGCGAGCACCTGCCCGCCGCGCTCTGGCACGCCTGGCGGCGCGCCACCGGCCTGCGCGTCATCAACGGCATCGGCGCCACCGAGATGCTGCACATCTTCATCTCCGCCGCCGACGACGCCATTCGCCCCGGCACCACCGGCCTGCCGGTGCCCGGCTACGAGGCGCGCGTCCTCGGCCCCGACGGCCGGCCGGTGCCCGACGGCACACCGGGCCTGCTGGCCGTGCGGGGGCCCACCGGCTGCCGCTACCTCGGCGGCGCGCGACAGGGCGACTACGTGCGCGACGGCTGGAACCTCACCGGGGACACCTACATCCGTGAACCCGACGGCCATTTCCGTTTCGTGGCCCGCGCCGACGACATGATCGTCTCGGCCGGCTGCAACATCGCCGGCCCGGAGGTCGAGGAGGCGCTGATGCGCCATCCCGACGTGGTGGAGGCGGCCGTCGTCGGCCGCCCCGACGCGCGGCGCGGCGAGATCGTCGTCGCCCATGTGGTGCTGCGGGAGGGCGTGCCGCGCGGCGAGGAGACCACGGCGGCGCTGCGGGAGTTCACCAAAAAGGAGATCGTTCCCTACAAGTGCCCTCGCGAGATCGAGTTCCACGACGCCCTCCCGCGCACGCCCACCGGCAAACTCCAGCGATTCCGACTGCGCAACAGCGCTTTACAGTTTCCCCGTGACTGACCAGCAACCACTCCACACTCCTCGGTCCCTCATCGTCACTTTCTACGGCGCGTACGGTCGCGGAAGCGCCCACCATCCGGGCTGCCGACCCGTACCGATCGCCGCCCTGATCAGGTTGCTGGGCGCCGTGGGCGTCGACTCGCCGTCGGTGCGGTCCGCCGTCTCCCGGCTCAAACGCCGCGGACTGCTGGTCGCCGGCCGCACACCGGACGGTGCCGCGGGGTACGGACTCTCCGACGGCGCACGGCAGTTGCTGGAGGACGGCGACCGGCGCATCTACGGCCGCTCCTCCGCACGGTCCGGCGGCGGCTGGCTGCTCGCGGTGTTCTCGGTGCCCGAGGAGGAGCGGCACAAGCGGCACCTGCTGCGTTCGCGCCTGGCGCGGCTGGGGTTCGGCACGGCGGCGCCCGGGGTGTGGATCGCCCCGGCGCACGTGCACGAGGAGACCCGGCACACCCTGGAGCGGCTGGGACTGGCGCCGTACGTCGACCTGTTCAAGGGTGGCCACCTCGGTTTCGAGCCCACCGCCGAGGCGGTGGGCCGCTGGTGGGACCTGGCGGCCCTGGCGCGGCAGCACCACGCCTTCCTGGACGCCCACGAGCCCGTGCTGCGGCGCTGGTCGCGCCGGCGGATGGTGGCGCCGCAGGAGGCGTACCGCGACTACCTCCTGGCGCTGGACTCCTGGCGGCGGCTGCCCTACGCCGATCCGGGGCTGCCGACCGCGCTGCTGCCGGGCGACTGGCCGGGCGTGCGGGCGGCGCGGGTGTTCGCGGCCCTGCACTCCCGGCTGCGGGACGCGGGGGCCCGGTTCGTGAACCTGAGCGTGCGCTGAGGGCGCGGGTCAGGTGCGGCGGCCGGCGGGCGGTTTGCGGCTGCCCGCGCGGTACGGGGGCGGCCACGGCGCGCCGGGCCCGGTGTAGCCCTGGTCGGCGGCGGCGTGCAGGGTCCAGTGCGGGTCGTAGAGGTGGGGGCGGCCCAGGGCGCAGAGGTCGGCGCGGCCGGCGAGGATCAGCGAATTGACGTCGTCCCAGGAGGAGATGGCACCGACCGCGATGACCGGCACGCCCGCTTCCTGGCGGATGCGGTCGGCGAAGGGCGTCTGGTACGAGCGGCCGCGCTCGGGCCGCTCGTCGGGGACGACCTGGCCGGTGGAGACGTCCAGGGCGTCGGCGCCGTGGGCGGCGAAGGCGCGGGCGACGGCGACGGAGTCCTCGGCGGTGGTGCCGCCGTCCGCCCAGTCGGTGGCGGAGACGCGGACGGTCATCGGCCGGTCGGCGGGCCAGGCGGCCCGTACGGCGTCGAAGACCTCCAGGGGGTAGCGCAGGCGTGCGGTGAGGTCGCCGCCGTAGGCGTCGTCGCGGTGGTTGGTGAGCGGGGAGAGGAAGGCGGAGAGGAGGTAGCCGTGGGCGCAGTGGAGTTCGAGGAGGTCGAAGCCGGCGCGGGCGGCGGCCCGGGCGGCGCGGACGAACTGCTCGCGGACGGCGGTCATGCCTGCGCGGGTCAGGGCGTCCGGTATCCGGCTCACGCCGGGCCGGTAGGGCAGCGGGGAGGGCGCGACCAGGGGCCAGTTGCCGCTGGGCAGGGGGTCGTCCATGCCCTCCCACTGGCGGCGGGTGGAGCCCTTGCGGCCGGAGTGTCCCAGCTGGACGCCGATGGCGGTGCCGGGGGCCTCGGTGTGGACGAAGTCGGTGACGCGGCGCCAGGCGTGCTCGTGCTCCGGTGCGTAGAGGCCGGAGCAGCCGGGGGTGATGCGGCCCCGGGGGCTGACGCAGACCATCTCGGTCATCACGAGGCCGGCGCCGCCGAGGGCGCGGGCGCCGAGGTGGACGAGGTGGAAGTCGACGGGGGTGCCGTCGACGGCGGAGTACATGTCCATGGGCGAGACCACGACGCGGTTGCGCAGGGTCAGTCCGCGCAGCCGGAAGGGGGTGAACATGGGCGGTGTGCCGGGCGGTACGCCGGCCTCGGCCTCGACGGAGGCGACGAAGGCGGCGTCGCGCAGGCGGAGGTTGTCGTGGGTGACGCGGCGGCTGCGGGTGAGGAGGTCGAAGGCGAAGCGGCGGGGCGGGCGGTCGACGTGCAGGTGGAGGTTCTCGAACCACTCCAGGCTGGCCCGGGCGGCCCGCTGGGCGGACTCGACCGCCGGGCGCCGCTCGGCCTCGTACGCGGCGAGGGCGTCGTCGACGCCGGGGCGACGCCGGAGGTGGCGGGCGAGGACGACGGCGTCCTCGACGGCGAGCTTGGTGCCGGATCCGATGGAGAAGTGGGCGGTGTGGGCGGCGTCGCCGAGGAGGACGGTGTTGCCGTGGGACCAGCGGGCGTTGGTGACGGTGCGGAAGGCGGTCCAGGCGGAGCGGTGGGAGCGCAGGGGCCGCCCGCCGAGGGCCTTCGCGAAGTACGCGCCGCACCGGTCGACGGAGGCGGCCTCGTCGCACCGGTCGAGCCCGGCGCGGCGCCAGACCTCTTCGCGCATCTCCACGATGACGGTGCTGGCGTCGTGCGCGTAGGGGTAGGCGTGCAGCTGCATGATGCCGTGCTCGGTCTCGGCGATCTCGAAGCGGAAGGCGTCGAAGGCGACGTCGGCGGAGAGCCAGATGTAGCGGCAGCGGTGCGTGGTGATCGTGGGGCGGAAGTGGTCGCGGTGTGCCGCGCGGGTGCGGCTGTTGACACCGTCGGCCGCGATGACCAGGTCGCTGGAGCGGGCCAGCTCGGCGGCGGGCGGTGCCTCGGTGCGGAAGCGGAGGTCGACCCCGAGATCGCGGCAGCGGGCGTGCAGGATGCGCAGGAGCCGTCGGCGGCCGAGGGCGGCGAAGCCGTGGCCGCCGGTGCGCAGGGTGGTGCCCCGGTGGACGATGTCGATGTCGTCCCAGCGGACGAACTCCTCGCGCAGCGCTGTGTGGACGGCGGGATCGGCGTCCGCGATGCCGCCGAGGGTCTCGTCGGAGAGGACGACGCCGAAGCCGAAGGTGTCGTCGGGGGCGTTGCGTTCCCAGAGGGTGACCCGGCACTCGGGGGCGTGACGTTTCAGCAGGGCGGCGGCGTAGAGGCCGCCGGGGCCGCCGCCGATGACGGCGACCCGCGCGGCCGTCATCGGCCCCGCCAGGCGGGCGGCCGCTTCTCGGTGAAGGCGGCGTGGAACTCGGCGTAGTCGGCGCTGTGCATCAGCAGGGCCTGGGTGGCGGCGTCGAGTTCGACGGCGGCGGCGAGCGGCATGTCGAGTTCGGCGGTCAGCAGGGCCTTGGTCCGCGCGTGGGCGAGGGCGGGTCCGTCGGCGAGGCGGCGGGCGAGGGACGAGGCGGCGCCGGCGGCCTCCCCCTCGGCCGTCAGCCGGCTGATGAGCCCGATGCGTTCCGCCTCCTCGGCGGGTACGGGCTCGCCGAGCATCAGCAGCCGGGTGGCGTGGCCGAGGCCGACGACGCGGGGCAGGAGGTAGGCGGCGCCCATGTCGCCGCCGGAGAGACCGACCTTGGTGAAGAGGAAGGCGAAGCGCGCGGTGGGGTCGGCGACGCGGAAGTCGGCGGCGAGCGCGAGGACGGCGCCGGCGCCGGCGGCGATGCCGTGCACGGCGGCGATCACGGGGAAGGGGCACTCGCGCAGCGCCCGGACGACCTGTCCGGTCATGCGGTTGAAGTCCAGGAGCCGGCCGGCGTCCATGGCCAGGGTGGCCCCGATGATCTCGTCGACGTCGCCGCCGGAGCAGAAGCCCCGTCCCTCGCCGCCGAGCACGAGGGCGCGTACGGAGCCGTCGCGGGCCAGCTCGGGCAGCAGGTCGCGCAGGTCGGCGTAGGCGCCGAAGGTGAGGGCGTTGAGCCTGGCGGGGCGGGCGAGGGTGACGGTCGCGACGCCGGCGTCGAGGGTCAGGCGCAGGTGCCGCCACTCCTCGGTGCGGGACGCGGAGCCGGTGAACGGACTCATCGAGCGCGGCCTCCTTCAGCCGGGGGGCTGGTGCCTGCCCTGCGAAGTTATCACCGCTGTGTGACTGTCGTCACGACCACGCGATAGAGGCGGCGGCCCGCCGGCCGCCGCCCCGCCCGCGTCCGCGTCAGCGCGCCAGGGATGCCACCAGGACGGCCTTGATGGTGTGCATCCGGTTCTCGGCCTGGTCGAAGACGACGGAGTGCGGGGACTCGAAGACCTCGTCGGTCACCTCCAGGGAGGTGAGTCCGTGGCGCTCGTGGATCTCCTGGGCGAGGGTGGTGTTGAGGTCGTGGAAGGCGGGCAGGCAGTGCAGGAACTTCACCGCCGGGTTGCCCGTGGCGCGCAGCACGTCCATGGTCACGGCGTACGGGGCCAGCAGCGCGATCCGCGCGTCCCAGACCTCCTTGGGCTCGCCCATCGACACCCACACGTCGGTGGCGACGAAGTCGGCGCCGTGCACACCCTCGGCGACGTCCGAGGTGAGCGTGATGCGCGCGCCGCTGGTGTCGGCGTACCGCCGGGCCAGGGCGACGATCTCCGGGGCGGGCCAGAGCTCCTGGGGGGCGACGATGCGGACGTCCATGCCGAGGAGGGCGCCGGTGATCAGGTAGGAGTTGCCCATGTTGTAGCGGGCGTCGCCGAGGTAGGCGTAGGCGACGTGCTCCAGGGGCTTGGCGGTGTGCTCGGAGATGGTCAGCACGTCGGCGAGCATCTGGGTGGGGTGCCATTCGTCGGTGAGGCCGTTGAAGACGGGCACCCCGGCGGAGGCGGCCAGCTCCTCCAGGATGTCCTGGCCGTGCCCGCGGTACTCGATCGCGTCGAACATCCGGCCGAGGACCCGGGCGGTGTCCCGCACCGACTCCTTGTGGCCGATCTGGGAGCCCGCGGGGTCGAGGTAGGTGGTGCGGGCGCCCTGGTCCGCGGCGGCGACCTCGAAGGCGCAGCGGGTGCGGGTGGAGGTCTTCTCGAAGATCAGCGCGATGTTCCGGCCCGTCAGCCGCGGCACCTCCACGCCCGTGGCCTTGGCGGCCTTGAGCTCGGCGGCGAGCTCGACGAGACTGTGGAACTCCTCGGCGGTGAAGTCCGTCTCCTTGAGGAAGTGGCGGCCCTTGAGGTCTGTCGCCATGGGGTGGGCTCCTAGCTCACGACTGCGGGAAAAATGGAACTCTATACGATGTGCCGCATCACTATGCACGCTGGGGCGGAGGTGCGATTCCCTCCCCGCGCGGGACCGCGTCCCGCTCGATCGGGCAGCTCATGCAGCGCGGTCCTCCCCTGCCCCGGCCCAGCTCGCTGCCGGGGATCGTGATCACCTCGATCCCGTGCTTGCGCAGGTGGGTGTTGGTGGTGGCGTTGCGCTCGTAGGCCACCACGACACCCGGCTCGATGGCCAGCACGTTGCAGCCGTCGTCCCACTGCTCCCGCTCCGCCGCGTGCACGTCCTGCGTGGCGGTCAGCACGCGCACCGCGTCCAGCCCGAGGGCGGCGGCGATCGCCCGGTGCATGTGCTCGGGCGGGTGGTCGGTGACCTTCAGCTCCCTGTCGCCCACCCCCGGCTCGATGGTGTACGAGCGGAGCATGCCGAGCCCGGCGTACTGCGTGAACGTGTCGCCGTCCACCATGGTCATCACCGTGTCCAGGTGCATGAACGCCCGTCGCTTGGGCATGTCCAGCGCCACGATCGTACGGGCGGAGCCGGCCGCGAAGAGCCGGTGGGCGAGCATCTCCACGGCCTGCGGGGTGGTCCGCTCGCTCATCCCGATCAGCACCGCGCCCTCGCCGATGACCAGCACGTCGCCGCCCTCGATCGTCGACGGGTAGGCCGCCTGGCCCTCGGACCAGACGTGGAAGCCGTCCCGCGCGGAGCCCTGGCCGAAGCCGTCCGCGAAGAGCGGGTGGTGGCGGTAGACGGCCTCGTAGTGCGCGGTCTCGTGCCAACGGGCGGGCCAGCGCATCGCGTTCACGCACACCCCGTCGTAGATCCATGCGGAGGTGTCGCGGGTGAACAGGTGGTTGGGCAGCGGATTGATCAGGAAGTCGTCCAGGTCCATGGCGTGGAAGCGCACGGACACCGGTTCCGACCAGCTCTCCAGGAACTCCCGCTTGGTCATCCCGCCGACCAGCCAGGAGCCCAGCTCGGGGGCGGGCAGGCCGTCGAAGGCGGCCCGCAGGTGGCCGGTGGCGAGCGGGCCGTACTCCTTCTCGTCGAAGACCCGGTCCAGCACCTGGGCGCGCGCCGCCGGCACCTGGAGGCTCTCCTCCAGCAGGTCCTGGAAGAAGTGCACCTCGACCCCGCGCTCGCGCAGCACGTCCGCGAAGCCGTCGTGCTCGACCCGGGCGCGCCGCACCCACAGCACGTCGTCGAAGAGGAGAGCGTCCTTGTTGGAGGGCGTGAGCCGCTTCAGCTCCAGGCCGGGGCGGTGCAGTATGACGCGGCGCAGCCGCCCGGCCTCGGAATCGACATGGAATCCCATCCCCCCATCCTGACCTGTGGGCACCGTGATCACTCGGCACGCGGCCGGGGACACGGCCGTGGCGGGCCCGCCACGCCCCGGCTACAGCCGGGGGTCCACCGGCTCCGACTCCAGCGCCAGGACGCCGAAGACGGCCTCGTGGATCCGCCACAGCGGCTCCCCGGCCGCCAGCCGCTCCAGCGCCTCCAGGCCGAGCGCGTACTCCCGCAGCGCCAGGGACCGCTTGTGGCCGAGATGGCGCACGCGCAGCCGGGCGAGGTTGTCGGGGCGGGTGTACTCCGGTCCGTAGACGATCCGCAGGTACTCCCGGCCGCGGCACTTCACACCGGGCTGTACGAGCCCGCCGCCGGCGCGCCGGGCGAACCCCTGGAGGGGCTTGACGACCATGCCCTCGCCACCGGCGGCGGTCATCTCCAGCCACCAGTCCACACCGGCGGCGACGGACGCCTCGTCCTCGGTGTCGACGACCAGGCGGCGGGTGGAGGCGAGGACCGGGGCCCCCTCCCCCGCGTCCCGCTCGTGCGCGACGAGCCGGTCGATCAGGGCGAGCTGCTCGTCGTGGCCCAGCGTGACCAGGCTGCGGCCCTCGACGGCCAGGATCTGGAAGGGTGCCAGCCGGACCCCGTCGAGGTCCTCCACGGGCCAGCAGTAGCGGCGGTACGCCTGCGTGAACGCCGCCGCGTCCCCGGCCCGGCCGCGCTGCCGCTCCAGCAGGCCGGCGACGTCCACGCCGCGCGCCGCCGCCGACTCCAGGGCGGCGAGCGCGCCGGGGAAGACCGCGCGGGAGGCGGCGCCGACGGCCGCGTACTGGTGGCGCAGCAGCCCGGTGGCCTTGAGGGACCACGGCATCAGCTCGGCGTCGAGCAGCATCCAGTCGGTGCCGAGCTCCTCCCACAGGTCGGCGCCCCCGATGCAGCGGGCCAGCCGGCCCAGGACGCGCCCGGTCGTCTCCGGGTCGTCGAAGAACGGCCGCCCGGTTCGGGTGTACAGCGCGCCCGGCACACCGTCCGCCGCGCCGAAGCGCTCGCGCGCCACCTCGGCGTCACGGCAGATCAGGGCGACCGCCCGCGAGCCCATGTGCTTCTCCTCGCACATCACCCGGCGCACGCCGTCGGCGCGGTAGGCGGCGAACGCCTCGGCCGGGTGCTCCAGGTAGCCCTCCTCCTTGGAGGTCGCGACGGGAGCCATGGTCGGCGGGAGGTAGGGCAGCAGCCCGGGGGCGACCGCGAAGCGGCTCATCACCTCCAGGGCGGCGGCCGCGTTCTCCTCCTTGACCGCGATCCGGCCCATGTGACGGGTCTCCACGGCCCGGCGGCCGGTGACGTCGGCGAGGTCCAGCGGGCGGGCGTCCGCCCCGCCGGGGGCCTCGCTCATGAGCGGCTTGGCCGGCTCGTACCAGACGCGCTCGGCCGGGACGTCCACCAGCTCCCGCTCGGGCCACCGCAGGGCGGTCATCCGGCCGCCGAAGACGGCGCCGGTGTCGAGGCAGATGGTGTTGTTCAGCCAGGTCGCGGACGGGGTGGGGGTGTGCCCGTAGACCACGGCGGCGCGGCCCCGGTAGTCCTCCGCCCAGGGGTAGCGCACGGGCAGGCCGAACTCGTCGGTCTCCCCGGTCGTGTCGCCGTACAGCGCGTGCGAGCGGACCCGGCCGGAGGTGCGGCCGTGGTACTTCTCGGGCAGCCCGGCGTGGCAGACGACGAGGTCGCCGCCATCGAGGACGTAGTGGCTGACGAGCGACTCGATGAACTCCCGCACCCGCTCGCGGAACGCGCCGTCCTCCTTCTCCAGCTGCTCGATCGTCTCGGCGAGCCCGTGGGTGTGCTGGACCTTGCGGCCCGCCAGGTGGCGGCCGAGCTTGTTCTCGTGGTTGCCGGGCACGCACAGCGCGTGGCCCGCGGCGACCATGCCCATGACCAGGCGCAGCACGCCGGGGCTGTCGGGGCCGCGGTCGACGAGGTCACCGACGAAGGCGGCGGTGCGGCCCCCGGGGTGGGTGGCGTCCACCGGGCGGCCGGCGTCGTCGCGGACGAGGACGTAGCCCAGCTCGGTGAGCAGGGTCTCCAGTTCGGAGCGGCAGCCGTGGATGTCGCCGACGATGTCGAAGGGCCCGGTGACGTGCCGCAGGTCGTTGAAGCGGCGCTCCAGCACGATCTCGGCGGACTCGGCCTCGGTGACACCGCGCAGGACGTGCACCTTGCGGAAGCCCTCGCGCTCCAGGTGGCGCAGCGAGCGGCGCAGTTCGCGCCGGTGGCGCTGGATGACGTGGCGCGGCAGCGTGGCCCGGTCGGGGCGGGCGGCGTTGCGCGCGGCGCACACGTCCTCGGGCATGTCGAGGACGATCGCGACGGGCAGCACGTCGTGCTCACGGGCCAGCCGTACGAGCTGCTGTCGGCTCTCGGGCTGGACGTTGGTGGCGTCGACGACGGTCAGCCGGCCGGCCGCGAGCCGCTTGCCCGCGATGTGGTTGAGCACGTCGAAGGCGTCACCGCTGGCGCTCTGGTCGTTCTCGTCGTCGCTGACGAGAGCGCGGCAGAAGTCCGAGGACAGGACCTGGGTGGGCGTGAAGTGGCGGGCGGCGAAGGTGGACTTGCCCGAGCCGGTGGCGCCGACCAGCACCACGAGGGAGAGGTCGGGGACGGCGAGGGTACGGACGGGGGCCTGGGCGGCTTCCGCCGGGGTGGCCGGGTCGGTGGTCATGCGGCTTCCGCCTCCTTCGTGGTGCCGGTGCCCGGGCGCCGGTGGAACGTGGCCATCTGGGTGGGTGGCCCCACCTCGGGGTCGTCCGGTCCCACGGGCGTGAAGGCGACCTCGTAGCCGTACCGCCCGGCGACCTCGCCCGCCCAGGAGCGGAACTCCTCGCGCGTCCACTCGAAGCGGTGGTCGGCGTGGCGGACGTGACCGGCCGGCAGGGACTCCCAGCGCACGTTGTACTCGGCGTTGGGCGTGGTCACCACGACCGTGGCGGGCCGGGCGGAGCCGAACACGGTGTACGCCAGGGCGGGCAGCCGGGGCGGGTCGAGGTGCTCGACGACCTCGCTGAGCACGGCGGCGTCGTAGCCGGCCAGGCGGCGGTCGGTGTAGGCGAGGGAACCCTGCAGCAGGCGCACCCGGGCGGCCTGGCGCTCGGTCATGCGCTCCGGGCGCAGCCGTCGCGCGGCCTCCTTCAGCGCGCGCACCGATACGTCGACGCCCACCACCTCGGTGAAGGCCGGGTCCTTCAGCAGCTCGCCCACCAGCTGCCCCTGACCGCAGCCGAGGTCCAGGACCCGGGCCGCACCGGCCTCGCGCAGCGCGCCGACGATCGCCTCGCGCCGCCGTACGGCCAGCGGCACCGGCTTCTCCTCGGTGTCCGCCTCCTCGTCGACCGCGTTGTCGAGCTCCTCGGCCACGGTGTCGTCGGCCTCGGCGAGCCGGGCCAGGGCGTCGCGGGTGAGGGACCAGCGGCGGGCGAGATAGCGGTTGGTGATCAGCCGCTGCTCGGGGTGGTGCTCCAGCCAGCCCTCGCCGGCGCGCAGCAGCTTCTCCACCTCGTCCGGGGCCACCCAGTAGTGCTTGGAGTCGTCGAGCACCGGCAGGAGGACGTAGAGGTGCCGCAGGGCGTCGGCGAGCCTGGCCTCGCCCTCCAGCACCAGCCGTACGTACTGCGAGTCGCCCCACTGCGGGAACGTCTCGTCCAGCGCCACCGGCTCCGCCGTCACCGTCCAGCCCAGCGGCGCGAAGAGCCGCTCCACGAGCTCCGCGCCACCGCGTGCGGGCAGCGCGGGTACCTCGATCCGCAGCGGCCGGGGCCGGCCGGGCAGCTCGGGGCGGGCCGCGCACTGTCCCTTGACGGCGCTGGAGAACACGCCGGCGAGCGCCACCGCGAGCAGCGAGGACGCCGCGTAGGGGCGGTCGTTGACGTACTGCGCGAGCGCCGAGTCGGGCGCGCCGCCGCGCCCCCTGCCCGCCGCGCGCCGCACCAGCGCGACCGGATCGACCTCCAGCAGCAGCGCCGCGGTGCAACGGTCCTCGTCCGCCTCGGGGTAGAAGAGGTGCGCGGTGCCGTGCGCGGTGGAGAACCGCTGCGCCCGGTCGGGGTGTTTGTGCAGCAGGAATCCGAGATCGGTCGCGGGGGAACCAACGTCGCCGGTGGTGCTTATCGTCAGGAACACACGGTTGATTATCGCGTCAGGACCGCGGCGTGCCCTAGTGCTTTTCCTCCGGCCTCCGTTTCTCCCCTGCGTCGCCGAGCAGGCCGTTCAGCCGCGCGCGGGTGAAGACGGCGATGGTGAACGCGCAGGTGATGGCACCGTCGCCGATCATCTCCGCCACCTTGGGCCACGGCAGGACGGCCGCCTGCCGGATGCCCTCGGCCGTGTCCAGGGCGCCGGTCGAGCGAATGCGGGCCGCGTACAGCTCGACGTGATCGCCGAGCAGTCCGGTGTCGGGGTGCACCCGGCCCAGCGGAATCAGCTCCGTGGCCTCGGTGCCCAGTTCCTCGGCGAGTTCCCGCACGGCACTCTCCGCGCCCGTGGCCCCCGGCGCGCCCATTCCGCGAGGCGCTTCCCAGTGCCAGGCCCGGGTGGCGTGGCGGTAGTGCTCGACCAGCACGACACCGTCGGCGCCGATGAGCGGCAGGACGACCGCACCGGGGCTCGCGGCGGTGGACACCATCCGGATGTAGAGCCCCAGGGAGCCGCCGGGAAACCGGACCGCGTCGCGGACGAGCGTGACGAACCGGTCGGCGTACACGACGCCGACGGGCGCGTCCGCGGTCCCTCCGGCGCTGCGCCGGGCCTCCTCGATCGCCTGGGGGTCCAGGAGGATGTCGATCCCGCCGGGGGCGTTGCCGAACAGCTCGGGGCGGGCGGCGCGCAGCCGGTCGTAGGGGGTGACGGCCGTCGTGTCCGGCGGCCGGGTCGTGTCCGTCCTGCCGGCCGGGTCCTCTTCTCGCACCGGTTCAGTACTCCGGGATCTCGTCCTGGATGGTGGCGGAGCTGGTGGCGGCCGCGGGAGGACCGCCCTGCTCCCGGTATCCCGGCAGCTTGCGCACCATGCTGTGGAACTGTTCCCACTCGCGGGCGCTGTCGAACCGCACCGTGGCCATCTCCCGGGCGAACTTCTGCTCGCGCCGGCCCTCCACCCGGTTGCGCAGGACCAATTGGACGGATCCGCCGCACTCGGCGGAGACCGAGCCGAGGGATCCGACCACGCTCCACGTCTCGTCGCCGGTGACCGCGGTGAAGACGGCGCCGCCGACGGCGACGACCACCTCGATGACGGGCGACCACCTGTTGGCCCCCGTCCGCCGGTCACCGCGGGTGTCGGCGAGGCGGACGATCTCGGAGTTGAGCCGGACGTAGCGGTCGAAGACCAGCCCCACGCGGTCCTCGAAGGCGGCCGGATCGGCCGTCAGCGCGTCGAAGGCCCGCATGTAGTCGTCCCAGGCGTCGCTCTCGCGCAGGCTGCGGATGTCCGCGAGGGCCAGGGTGTCGACGGTGGAGGGCGTGAGGGAGAGCCGGTCCTGGACCGTGGAGAACGCCTGCCGGCGCAGGAACAGCATCAACTGCTCCGGGTCCGTCACCGCGCCGTCCGCGGTCGTGCGCACGTCGCGCCACTCCTGGAGCGCGAGCCGGCGGAGACTGCCGGCCGGGGTGAGCGGATACATGCCCAGGGCGTCGGCGAGGTTGACGTTGTAGATCAGGTCCAGCAGCTGCTTGATCTCCCCGGCGAACGGCTTCCGCTTGTCGTATCTGCCCTCGGAGACCGGTAACCCCGGCACGGACACGAACTCCTCGTAGAGCACCCCCCGGGTGACGAGCTCGCCCCGGATGCGCCGCTCGTTGCTCAGCTGGACCACTTCGCCGATCCGCTCGGCGAACCGCGCGTGCTGCCGCCCGGGAACGCCGACCTGGGCGGCGAGCAGGGGGATGTCCTTCGCGGTCAGCCCCTGCACCCGCGCGGCGAAGGGGTTGAACAGCGCGCTCCTGGTGGTGTCCCGGTTCTCCTGGTCGTCCCAGGACATCCGCAGGCAGGTGACGCGCGAGCCGGCGGGCATCGCCTCCACGGTGTCCTGCCAGGCGGTGAACGCCTCCCGGTCGACGTCCACGCCCCGTGGCGGATCGGTGGGCTCGCGCTCGTTCAGCAGGAAGGGCACCAGAGCCCCGTCCGCCAGCAGCCGCTGGTGGGCGCGGCGCGCGGCTCCGCCCTCCACCAGGTCGCAGCTGACGGCGCGGTTGTTGTAGAAGAACACGCGGTTGGCGACCACTTGGCGGGTGTTGATGAGACTGCGGAAGTACTCCGCCCGCACTTCCTTGCCCCTGACGCCGTCCACGTCCTGAAGGGACTTGCCCTTCCGCACCATGTCCTTGGTCAGCTCGGCGTTGACCCACTGATTGTCCAGGGACTGCGCGATCACCGCGCCCCGCACCAGCCCCGCGGGCCCCACCCTGGCTGCCACGTCCCGTGATCCTCGGGGTTCCCCTGATTCCTGAGCCATGCCCTCACCCCCGGCTCGTACGGCGCACCGCCCACGTCCGCATCCACGCTAGCGGTGAGGCCGTGGCCCATGCCCGGTGTTGCGGGAAGTGGGGCCACCCGCTCCTACCGGGGCGGGCGTCCTCGACACCTCCTGGCGAAGGCCGGTGTCAAGGCCATGTATTTTGTCGATCAATCGATCCACCAGGAGAATCATGCGTTCCGCCCGGCCCCGCGTCCTGTACGTCACCGACCTGGCCTACGAGGCCAGAGGGCGCCGGTACTGCGACGAGGACATCTTCCTGAGCTCGCGGCTCCGCGAGGACTTCGACGTCGCCCTGTGCCACCCGCTGGACGCGACCGCGCTGATGGGGACCTGCGACGTGGTCGTCATCCGCAACAGCGGCCCGGTGCTGCACTACCAGGCCGAGTACGACGCGTTCCGCGACGAGGCGCTGCGGCGCGGCGTACGCGTCTACAACCAGCTGACCGGCAAGGCCGACATGATCGGCAAGCGGTACCTCCTGGACCTGAGCGCCGCCGGGTACCCCGTCATCCCGACCATCGACCGCCCGCAGGACCTCGGCCGCCTGCCCGAGGCGGCCGAGTACGTGGTCAAGCCGAAGCTGGGCGCCGACTCGATAGGTCTGGAGTTCCTCCCCCGCGACCGGCTCGGCGAGCTGGCATACGGCGACGTGCTCGTCCAGCCGCGCGTCGACTTCCAGTACGAGGTGTCCTTCTACTTCATCGACCGGACCTTCCAGTACGCGCTCAATGCCCCGCACACCGGCCGGCGATGGGTCCTGGAACGGTACGAGCCCACCGCCGCCGACCTGGCCTTCGCACAGCGCTTCGTCGACTGGAACGACATCGGGCACGGCATCCAGCGCGTGGACGCCTGCCGCACCCAGGAGGGCGAACTCCTCCTGGTCGAGCTGGAGGACCTCAACCCGTACCTGTCCCTGGACCTGCTGGACGCCGGCACGCGCGACGCCTTCGCCGCGAACCTGAAGGCATCCCTGCACGGGCTGCTCGACGCGGTCCCCGCCGCCTGAGCGGGGCGGCGGGGTCCGCTACGGCCGCTGGGGGGACAGGGGCCGCCGGCTAGGGCACCAGGGCGCGGGCGTGCGGGCTGCGCTCCGTGTCCGAGCCCGGAACCGGGGCCGAGGCGTCCGCGCCGAGCGCGACGATCCTGTTGTCCGCGTCGACGTGCACGACCCGGGGGACGAGGGCGCGCGCCTCCGCGTCCTCGACCTGGGCGTAGCTGATCAGAATGACGAGGTCACCGGGGTGCACGAGGTGGGCGGCGGCACCGTTGATGCCGATCACGCCCGAGCCGCGCTCGCCTTCGATGACGTACGTCTCCAGGCGGGCGCCGTTGTCGATGTCGACGATGTGGACCAGCTCACCCGGCAACAGGTCGGCCGCCTCCATCAGCGCGGCGTCCACGGTCACCGACCCGACGTAGTGCAGGTCGGCCTGGGTGACCGTGGCCCGGTGGATCTTGGACTTGAACATGGTGCGCAGCACTGCGTCACATCTCCCTGCGGTGAATGGGTCGCGGCCCCGGGGGGGGTACGCGCCGTCGCCAGCCAGGGTAGCGGCCCTCGGGTCTCGCGGGGTACCCCTGTCGGT
This sequence comes from Streptomyces sp. ISL-11, assembly GCF_018614525.1. GTDB lineage: Bacteria > Actinomycetota > Actinomycetes > Streptomycetales > Streptomycetaceae > Streptomyces. Next base: position 16,902 of record NZ_JAGGOL010000032.1, on the reverse strand, counting down.
GTGGCCGAGCGGCCTGGGGGATCATGTGGTGGCCACGCCCGGACTCAGGACCTGATCACTCCGTGCGTGAAGCCGGCTCGGAGGCCGGTCCCGAAGCCCGTCGGGATCCCTACCGGGCATCGAGCTCTCCGAGGGGGACCTGATGGGTACGTGGGCGGAGTTCGCGCGGGACCTGACCTTGGGGGTCGCCGCTGTGATGGTGGCTTGCAACTACCGCGATGCCGCGTGGCGGATCCATGGCTTCCTGGGAGGCACAGGGCACGTCAAGCGGCTCCTGACGCCCACGACCGTCAGGGTCACGTGTGGTGTTCTCGCCGCCGTTTCGGTGATGGACATCGCGGATGGTCTGGATCAGCCCTGAGCGACGGACGAGCAGGGGCGGGTGACTCAGGTTCGCTTCGGCTGATCGCGCCTCGTGGAAGTGCTGTCCCGGAGGGTGGCGAAGAGGATGTCGGTTCGGTGCCGGGCTCAGGGAGTGCGCGGGGTTTGAGGGGCGGGCTCGTGGGACCCGGTTTCGAGGGTGCGGGAGAGGGCCGCGATGCGGTCGGGGCCGACGCGGCAGCATCCACCGATGAGGCGGGCACCGGCGTCCCGCCAGGCCGCGACCCGGCCGGGGTCGAACGTCGGCCGGCCCCGCCAGCCGCGGGCCCGCGCGTCCCATCGCTCGCCGCTGTTGGGGTAGACCACGACGGGTTTGCCGGTGACTTCCGCGGCGAGCGCCACGGCGTGGTCGGCGTCACCGGGTGCGCAGCAGTTGACGCCCACGGCAATGACCTGGTCGTTCCCGGCGGCGAGCTCGAACGCCTCCCGCAGCGGCTGCCCGGCCCGGGTACGCCCGCCCGCCACGCTGTACGACAGCCATACGGGCGTCCGGACGGCCCGTACCGCCCGCAGCAGGGCCTCCGCCTCGTCGATGTCCGGCACCGTTTCCAGGGCGAGCACGTCGGGCCCGGCCTCGGCGAGCGTCTCGACGCGAGGACGGTGGAACCGTTCCAGCTCCGCGACGCTCAGACCGTAGCGGCCCCGGTACTCACTGCCGTCGGCGAGCATCGCACCGTAGGGGCCGACGGAGGCAGCCACCCAGGGAGAAGGGTGGGGGGAGGGGGCCCCTCCCCCCACCCCTCCCTCCCCCGCCCCCCGTTTTCGCTGTGGCGTCCCGGCCCTTCGGGTCAGTTCCACGCTGCGGCGCAGCAGCCCCGCCGCCTCCTGCCCGCCGATGCCACGCCGGGCGAAGCCCTCGAACGTGGCCTGGTAGCTGGAGGTGATGAGCACCCGCGCGCCCGCTCGTACGTAGGCGGCGTGCGCCTCCTCGATCTGCGCCGGGTCGTCGGCCAGCAGCCGGGCCGACCACAGCGTGTCGGACAGGTCGCAGCCCTGCGCCGCCAGCTGGTTGGACAGGCCACCGTCCAGGACGAGGGGCCCGCGCGCCAGCGCGTCGGCGAGCGGCATGGTGGGGGCGGACGGCACGGGTCCTCCTCGGTCTGCGGTGGCTCCTGGCGCTCTCGGCGGCCTCAGGCCAGCTGGGACTGGACCTCCGAGGAAATCAGCTCCAGGTGGTCGAGGTCGTCGAGGTCCAGGATCTGGAAGTAGATCCGGGACGAGCCGATCGCCGCATACCGGCCGATCTTGTCGACGACCTCGGCCGGCGAGCCGGCCAGGCCGTTCGCCTTGAGCTCGTCGACCTCTCGGCCGATGACCGCCGCCCGTCGGGTCACCTCGGCGTCGTTCTTGCCCACACAGGCGACCAGGGCGTTGGAGTACACCAGCTCGTCGCCCTTGCGGCCGAACTCCTCGGCGGCCGTCCGCACCCGCCCGAACTGCCGCTCGCTGTCCTCGATCGAGGCGAAGGGGATGTTGAACTCGTCCGCGTACTGGGCGGCGAGCCGCGGTGTGCGCTTCGCACCGTGGCCACCGATCAGCACCGGCACCTTCTTCTGCGCGGGCTTGGGCAGCGCCGGCGAGTCGGTGAGCTGGTAGTACGAGCCGTCGAAGCTGAACGTCTTGCCGACCTCCGTTTCCCACAGTCCTGTGACGATCGCGAGCTGCTCCTCCAGCCGTCCGAATTTCTCCTTCGGGAAGGGGATGCCGTACGCCTTGTGCTCCTCCTCGAACCAGCCCGCGCCCAGCCCCAGCTCGACGCGACCACCGGACATCTGGTCGACCTGCGCCACCTGGATGGCGAGGACACCGGGCAGCCGGAACGTGCCGGCGGTCATCAGGGTGCCGAGCCGGATCCGCCGGGTCTCACGGGCGAGGCCCGCCAGGGTGATCCAGGCGTCGGTCGGACCGGGCAGACCGTCCGCCGAGCCCATGGCGAGATAGTGGTCGGACCGGAAGAAGGCGTCGAAGCCGAGATCCTCGGTGGCCTTGGCGACGGTGAGCAACGTGTCATAGCTCGCCCCTTGCTGGGGCTCGGTGAAGATACGGAGATCCATACCTCCATCCTGCCTTGCCGCACACGCGTCAACCGCCCACGCCCTGCCTTGCCCCACCCGCCACGGTCGGGTGAAATTCGACCATCCGGGCCAGCCGGAGGGGGTGACGACAGTGTCCACCGGGGCCGGTGATCGTTGGCTGGGGCGGAGCCGGACCGCCCGGCCCGCGCACCGGTGTCCGCTGCCGGAGGCGACGATCGCAACGCCGCCCGCCCGCACTGGGAGGGCCAGGGCCGAGGAGGCCGCGATGACCCAGGAAGCCGTGCCCGAAGAAACGGTACCCGCGCAGGCAGCTCCCCAGCAGCAGGGCGCACCCAAGGGCCTGTTGCAGCAGATGGAGGAGCTGATGGCCGCGCTGAACGCGGATCTGTCGCAGCTCGACGCCGATCTCCAGCCGCCCGGCGAGAGCCCCTCGTCCGGCGACGGCGGAGGCGATACCGGCTGATCGGCCGGCCCTCACGCCGCGCCTCCTTCCCGCTCGCGCAGTGCGAGCCGTCTCTGTAACCAGCGCACCCGGTCGCTCGTCTCATCGGCGGCGTCGATCGCCTCTATGCACTGCCAGTACAAGGCGTCCTCATCGGAGGCGCAGGCCACGCCCACCAGGGCTATGCCCGCCTCGCCGAGCAGCCCGCACAGCCCGGCCAACGCACTCCAGGGGTCTCGCACTTCGGTGAGCTGCGCGGCTCGTACGGCCCCGGCGCGCAGCGTCTGCCGCAGCGCGCCGGAGGCGCGGGCGCCCGCCTCGCCGAGGCCGCCCGCCGCGGCCCGGGCCTCGAACGGTCCATGGATCGCGAGATGGCTCCCGATGGCTCCGGCCAGCGCCTGGGTCTGCCATGCCTCGATGACGATGTCCTGGACCTCTCTGGCCTGCGCCAGGGAGGTCCGTGTGGCCCCGATGAGCCGCATTGCGTCCATGCCCGGTCCCCCACGTTTCCGACTGTGCCGCGCTCGCTCGTTCTCACTACTCAGAGTGATGGCTATCCGCCGGAAACGCCAGGGGAATTCAGAAATCTGTGGATACCAGATGCGGTGTGGATAACTCAATCACTCCGGAGAGTGACGGCCGGAGTGACGGTCTTGGAGGATCGGGAACCTCCGCTCGTTGCGGTCGATCTTCGCGGAGAGGGCGGCCGCCGCGTCGACGCCCAGCACCTCGCAGAACTGCAGGAGATACGCGAGGACATCGGCGACCTCGTCCGCCACGCGCCCCGCCGTCTCCGGCTTCTCCATCACCCGCGCGGACTCCTCCGGCGTCAGCCACTGGAAGATCTCCACCAGTTCGGACGCCTCGACGCTCAGGGCCGCGGCCAGGTTCTTGGGCGTGTGGAAGGGCTGCCAGTCGCGGGCCGCGGCGAACGCGGCCAGCCGGTGCTGCAGCGCCTTGAGCTCCCCCGGCCCGGCAGTCCCCTCGACTCTGGCAGCCACCCTGGCCCCAGCAGGCGCCCCGGCCCCTCCGTGCCCTTCGGCCTCTCCGCGTTCTTCCGTTTCTTCATGCTCTTCGGTCACTCCCCCAGGTCTACCACCGCCGGCCACCCCACCGACGACGACCCTTCCGACTCCCCCAACTCCGGACCCACGCCCGCCCCCACCGTCCCCACCAGCCGCACATGCCCCCGTTCGCACATCCGCGCGGCCACTGCCAGCAGCTCACGGACCTGTCGCGGATCCAGGCTCCGGTCGAACCCGTCCGCCAGGACCGTCAGCGCCTGCCGCGCGGGCAGCACCTCCGCGGCCGGGTCCATGTCCAGCACCCCCGGGCCGGTCATGAGCACCAGGCACAGGGCCAGGTAGCGGAGTTCCCCGTCGCCCAGCCGGTCCAGCGGGGTCGCCGGCCCCGGAGTCCGTCCCAGGACCGCTCGTACGAGACCGTCGTCCAGGTCCTCCACCGACAGTTCCTCGACCGGGCCTCGGCACCCCGCCCCCACGGCCGTGACCATGAGCGCGTGGCGGGTGGCGCACTCCAGGCGGGTACGGCCGAGGACGGCGGCGACGTTGTCACAGGCGCCGCGCAGCATTCCGTCGTGCGCGGCGACCGGAGCGCGCATCCGTTCCGGGCGCGGGTCGCAGGCGAAGGCGGCCCTCAGCGCCACCACCACCTGTTCGGCGGCATCCAGGACCAGCCGCTGGCCTGCGGTCTTGCCCGCGACCCGCAGCGGCAGCAGGGCCGTACCGAGCCGGTCGTCGGGCAGGGGCGCGCGGGTGACCGGAACCGTACCGGCGGTGTGCCAGGCCGCTTCGACCCTGCGCAGCCCCGGGTCGCGCAGCGCCGTGGACAGCAGGGTGCGGCCCGAGCCGGTCAGCCGCTCGCCGACCATGCGGAGTTCGGGTTCGGCCTGTACGGCGATGTCGAGGTGGACCGGCCCCACCGGGCCCTCGACGGTGCAGCCGATCCGGAAGCCCCGTCTGCCCTGGGCGTCCGGCCTGGCCTGGTGCGGTACGCAGGCGGGGCCGCCGCCGGCCACGGGGGCGAGGGCTTCTTCGAGGGTGTCGCCGCCCGCGAGCCGGGCGAGTGTTTCGTAGGCCTGGAGGACGCTGGACTTCCCGCTGCCGCTCGGTCCCCGGAAGAGGGTCATCGGGCCGAGGGGGAAGACGGCGTTGCGGTGCGACTTGAAGGCGGAGAGCCGTAATTCGGTCACCGCGGGGCGCTGGTGCTGCTGGGGAAGGGGGACGGTGGCCGGTCGGGCACAGTTTGTGTCCATGCCCGGACCGTATGTGTCGTTCGTTCAGCCAAACCGTTTCAGCGAATCACTCTTCCTACGATCGGGGTATCCCGAGGCCACCTCCGTGCCCTCGGGGGCCAGGAGGAAGACGTTGGTGTCGACCCGGTGCATCCCGCTGCCCAGGCCGAAGACGACACCGCTGGAGAAGTCGAGGATGCGCTTGGCGACATCGGTGTCGGCACTGGTGAGGTCGAGCAGCACCGGCACGCGGGCGATCAGGTGCTCGGCGACCTCACGCGCGTCCGCGAAGACCTGGACGCGGAGGACGACGAGCTGACGCCGGTTCGGCTCGGGCTCCTCCTCGGGCAGGGCCCGGTGGTTGGGCCAGGACGGCCAGGCGTGGTGGCCGCGCAGCGGGACGACCTCGGCCAGTCCCTCCCACTGCTCGTCGGTGGCCTCGGACCTGTTCACCGGATCACCCCTCCGGGGAACGTGGTGGCTATGTACATCCCACAATCCTAGGGACAAGTGTCGCCCATTGGGCCGAATGACACACCGTCCGGCCGACAGGCCCCACGTTACCGGCTCCCCGGGCCGCCGGGGCGGGGCTTCACCCGTTCGGCCCCGGCCGGTGGTCGGCGGCCACGCGCCGTTGCAGGCTGACACCCCGACGGGCGGGCGTTCCGGCGGGCAGCGGGGGTTTCACCGGAAGTCCCTCGCGGACGCGGACGGTGCGGGCACGGGAGAGCGAGATGCGAATAGCCGTCGTCGGGCAGGGCCGTATTGGGGTGATCGGTGCCGTCGCGCTGGCCGAGCGGGGGCACCGGGTCACCGGGGTCGAGCGGGATCCGGTCCGGCTGGGTTCCTTGGCGGCGGGGCGCGCGCCGGTGGCGGAGCCCGGACTTCAGTGCCAGTTGTCCCACGCGCTGGAGTCGGGGCGGCTGCGCTTCGCCCAGGAGATCGTGCCCTCGCACCGGCGGGACCCCTACGACCTCGTCATGATCGCCGTGGGGACGCCACCGAACGCCGACGGGTCGGCCGATCTGTCGCAGGTGACCGAGGCCCTCGACGAGGTCGCCGCCCTGCTGCCCCTGCCGTGCGTGGTGCTGAAATCCACCGTCCCGCCGGGCACCAGCGACCGGCTGATCGGCGCCCACCCCCGGTTGCGCGAGCGGTACGCCTGCAACCCGGAGTTCCTGAACGAGGGCAGCGCACTGGACGACTGGCGCGCGCCTGCGCGCGTGGTGGTGGGCATCTGGTCGCAGGAGGTGCTGCCGGTGCTGCGCCGGATGTATCAGGGGCCGATGTGCCCGTGGGTGGTGACCACGCCGGCCAGTGCGGAGATGGCCAAGTACGCGAGCAACGCCTTCCTCGCCATGAAGACCGGCTTCGCGAACGAGATCGCCCGTCTGTGCACCGGTGCCGAGTTCTCCGTCGACGACGTCCTGCGCGGCGTGGGCTGTGACGCCCGGATCGGTCATGCCCTGCTCCGGCCGGGGCTGGGGTTCGGTGACTTCTGTCTGCCCAAGGACACCGCGGCCCTGGCCCGGTGGGTCGCGGAGAGCGGCGGGCGTGCCCCGCTGCTGGAGGCGGCCATCGAGATCAACAGCACTCAGTCCGGCCTCGTGACGGAGACCCTGTACCGCGAACTGCCCGGCGAACTGGATCAGGCGGAGATCGCCGTCCTCGGCGTGCACCACCAGCCCTGGAACGGTGATCTGCGGGCCGCGCCGAGCCGCGCCGTCATCCCGCGGCTGCTCGCCGCGGCCGCCCGGGTCCGTGTCTGGGATCCGGCCGTCGGCGCCGATCAGCTGACCCGCCTCTTCCCCGGCGCGATACCCGCACCGGACCTGCGGGCCGCCGTCGCCGGAGCCCACGCGGCCGTCGTCCTCACCGAGTGGCCCGAAATCGTGGAGGCCGACTGGCGTGAGCTGGCCGCCCGGCTCGCCCGCCCCCGTGTCGTCGTCGACGGCAAGAACTGCCTGCGGACGGAGGAGCTGGCCGGCCTGCCTCTGCTCTACCGGAGCGTCGGCCACCGGCCCTGTACCGCGGCGCCGGTCGCGTACGAGGTCCGCGGCCGGCAGCCGGCACGCAGCGCCGCGTACGAGGTCCGCGGCACACAGCCGGTACCCAGCGTCTGACCGGGGCCACGGGGGAACCATTTCGACGAGCGCCCGGGGCACGGTCCCGGGTCAGCCCTCGACGCCGGTGGCGGTGTGCGGTGCGCCGACGGGTTTGGACTCCGGTGAGCCGCGCTGGCGGAGGTAGACGGAGAGGACCGCCATGGAGGCGATGGCGAGGAGCTCGGACTGCCAGTTCTGCAGCGTACGGCCCCAGAATTCGGCAGCGCCGAGGTAGTCCGCCCAGCTGATGGGGTTCTGGAACCCGCGCAGTTGCTGCTCGTTGTAGGAGGCCACGCCGGCGACGGACTGGGCGAACCAGGACATCAGGAACAGGGCGCCCATGACCAGCCCGAGCGAGCGGGCGTAGACCGCTTGGCGCCAGCCCTCGGCGGCCGCCCAGCGAGGAGAGTCGGCGCGGGCGTGCGGGCCGACCAGCTGGTCGTGGTTGGATTCGGGGCCCTCTTTGCCGGGTTCCTTGGATTCCGGGGAGCCGCGCTGGACGAGCCAGACGGTGGCGAAGATGTAGAGGAAGAACTGCAGGTATTCGGACTGCCAGTTCTCGCTGACGTCGACGGCGAAGTCGGATGACGTCAGGTAGTCGGCGAAGCCGACCGTGGGCAGGCCGTCGGCGGTGAGGTGGTTGTTGAATTCGGCATGGCCGGCGATCGCCTGTACGGCCAGTGCGAGCAGGAACGCGATCAGGAACGTCAGGCCGAGGGCGTTGTGCCGGAGGAATCGCCGCACGCCGCCGCGGATGCCGGGCGACTTGGCGGGCGCTGCCGCGGGGTGGCTCACCGGTGCATCAGTCCCAGAACCGTGAAGTAGGCCAGACCGCCCACGACCAGCAGCAGGACGATGGTGAACATGGCCTTCATCGCTGTCTCAACCACCCTTGACCGCGCACTGGTACGGGCGTTGGGGGCGCGGGACGCAGCCTGCCGCGGTCACCTTCCACCCGTCGGGGAAGTGGGCGAGGAAGAGGGTGTCGTGTGCGAGGACCGCTCGCGCCTGGTCGCCGTAGACGTCGACGTGCCGTACCGCGCCGGCGGCCGGCAGCTCCTCCTGGCCCACCGCCTGCGCGCAGGGGCTGTCCGCCGAGTGTTCCAGCTCCTCGCGGGTGGCGGGGGCGAGAGCGGCGCACAGCGGTTCGTTCCGCCCGGCCGCCAGCGCCTGTTCAAAGCGGGTGACCGCCGCCAGCGCGTCGTCGCGCCGGGCGGACAGGGTGCCGCACGCCGTCACTGCGGCGAGGGCGAGCACGGTGAGTGCCGCGCCGGTGCGGCGTCGCGTCAGTGGCGCGGCACTCGCCCGCGCGAGGCGTTGCCCGTACGGGCTGCCCCCGGGATCTCCTGGAGGGAAGGACTCCGTCACGCTACGGATGATGTCCTGACAAACATGCCATTACACATCAATTGAGCCATACGGGATTGACCTGGCGAATTCCACAAGGCCTCCCTCGCACATCGACCGATCGCATCGACCGACCGCATCGACGCCACGCCGGAATCACGACTCGAACATGTGTCAACAGCTGCACTCCCCCGAGGGAATCGGCTCGTGAAGCGGCCGTCGCCAGGGAAACATCCACACGATCGGGCAGCTCACGTCCACCCCTTCACCTGCGGACCCCCAAGCCCGATCCGCAGGCCCGCGTCGCCCCGGGCTCCCCGCGACGCGTGCGCGCGGACGGCGGAAAGGCGATCGACGGCTCCCCTGGAGACGGTCATGCGCGACTGGAGACGGTCATGCGCGACGCCGCACTGCTCGTCGTACTGATCACCATGGCCTACAACGTGCCGCTCGCCCTGCGCGGCCTGTTCTTCGCCCGCCGCTCGGACGCCTCACTGCGCACCCAGGTCACCCGCGACAAGAGGCCGCCCGCCCCGCTCCCGGCGGGTTGGAGCGTCTTCGCGCTGGTCCCCTGCCTCAACGAGGAGCGGGTGATCGCCAACACCGTGCGGGCGCTGCTCATGGAACAGCCCGGCGTCCGTGTGGTGGTCGTCGACGACGGCAGCGACGACGCCACCGCCGCCCTCGCCGCGGCCACGGGACGCGGTCGGATCACCGTCGTGCGCAGGGCGCCGCCGGAGGCCCGCCGGGGCAAGGGCGCGGCGCTCAACGCCGGGCTGCGCGCCATCCGCTCCCGCGCCCGGGAGGAGGGGCTGGATCCCGCGCGGGTGCTGGTCTGCGTGCTGGACGCCGACGGCCGGATGACGCCGGGGGCGGCCGCCCGGGTGGTGCCGTTGTTCGAGGACCCGGACGTCGGGGGCACGCAGCTCGCGGTACGCATCCGGGGCCGGCGTCACTGGGCGCTGCGCTGCCAGGACATGGAGTTCTGGGGGCTGAGCGCCGTCGGGCAGTTCGGCCGGGTGGCCACGAAGTCGGTGAGCATGGCGGGCAACGGCCAGTTCACGCGTCTCGCGGCCCTGGACGGCGTCGGGGAACGCCCGTGGTCGGACTCCCTGACCGAGAACCTGGACCTGGGGATCAGTCTGGCGGTGCGCGGCTGGACGGTCACCTCGACGACGGGCGCGTACGTGTCCCAGCAGGGTCTGACCGATCCGCGCCGCCTGCTGCGGCAGCGCACGCGCTGGCACCAGGGGCACATGGGCGCCATCCTCCGACTGCCCGAGTTGTGGTTCCATTCAGCGGCCCCGTTCAGGGCGCGGGCGGAGCTGACGGGCTATCTGCTGGTCCCGTATCTGACGACGCTGCCGTGGTCGGTGCTCCAGCAGTACCTCCTGCTCGCCACGGTGCGCGGGCACGCCGCCCGGCTCGCCGGGCTCGCGGGCGAGCCGGTGGGGACGGCCGTGTGGAAGGGGCTGGCCTGGTACTCGGTGTCCTTCGCCCCCTACCTCGCCTGGGGCCTGGTGTATTGGCGGCGCTCGGGCGACCTGCCGGTCTGGAAGGCCCTCCTCTACTCCCACGCCCAAGTGCTCTGGATCTACCTCTCCTTCGCCGCCGGCTGGCGGGCCGTCTGGCGGCTGGCCGCCCGCCGTACGTCCTGGGCCAAGACCGAGCACGCCGAGGAACCTCTCATAGCCGTCCGCCCACCGGCCGCCCTACCGTCTGTGACCACGCGCCACCCATGAGGCGGGACGCCCCCGGGCATCGGCCGTGGTCAGCTGACGAGGATCTGGGGGCTGGTCTCCTTGAGCTGGGCGTTGGCCCAGCGCATCTGGCGGAGTGTGTCGGGGTGGCATTCCCGGGTCAGGCGCAGGAGTGGCTCGTCCTTGGTGGCCTGGGCGGCTTGGGCCAGCATTTCCCAGTCCACCGAGACCCCTGACGCGTCGGTGTAGATCTTTCGCAGGTCGCGCAGTACGAGCAGGCCGGCCGTAGGGCGCCGGCCGAGGAGTTCGCCGCCCTTCTCGCGCAGTCGTTCGGCGGGTGTCGTGTCGCCGCGGGGCTCGGGGTCGAGTTCCAGGTCGTAGCGGTGAGCCGCCTCGGCCAGGGCGCGGACGTGGCGCTGTGACCAGGTGGCGAGGTCGCGGGCCAGGTGATGGATCTCGTGGTCGGCCTTGTGGCGTTCGGAGACGAGCAGCAGGTGGTGGGCGAGTGCGTTCTCGCTGTGGTGGAGTTCGCGGAGCACGGCGGCGATCTTCACGGGGTCTCTCCTGCGGTCGTGGGGGCCGGTTCCTCGTCGACCATGGCCGCTTCCCCTCCGGCGGTCGGTGCGATCCCGGCGGTCACGGGTGCCGATGCGGTGGTGGTGGGGGCCGCGGCCGGTGTGTCCCGTGGGGCGAACAGGTGGATGCGGGCGGCGGCGGTCTTGTAGAGGGGCTGTTTGGAGGCGGGGTCCCAGTCCGTCGGGGTGAGTTCGTTCGCCGCTCGCGGGGTGCCGTCGGGTTCGTGGCCGGCTTCGGTGTCCCAGTAGCCGTAGTGGAACGGCAGGAAGAGCACGCCCTCCGCGATGGCGGTGATCCGCGCGGCGGCCCGGACGGAACCCCGCGGCGTCGTCACCTCCACGAGGTCGCCTTCGGTGATGCCCGCCGCGTCGGCGTCACGCCGCGACAACTCGACCCACATCCCCGGTGCGGCAGCCTGTAGCTGCGGGGCGCGCGCCGTCTTCGTACGGGTGTGGAAGTGGTAGAGGGTGCGGCCGGTGGTGAGCAGCAGGGGGTACTCGTCGCTGGTGCGCTCGTGGGGCGGCAGATAGCCGGCGGCCTTGATCACCGCCTTGCCGTCGGGGTTCATGGCGCGGTACTCGTCCGGTTCCAGGGGTGCCCCGGTGACCAGGTCGCGGCCGTAGCTCTCGCAGTAGTCGGGTGCGCTGAAGAAGCGGCCGTCGGCGTAGAGGCGCTCGGTGCCGTCGGGGTGGCCGGCGTCGCACGGCCATTGCGTGCCGCCCCGTTCGCGGAGCCTGGCGTAGGTGATGCCGGTGTAGTCGCACGGGCGGCCGCGGGAGCATTCCTTCCACGCCTCGAACGCCGCCTCCGGGCCGGCCCATTTCACCAGGGGTCCGCCGTCCTTGTCCCGCAGGTCGAGGCGGGTGGCGTAGTCGAGGAAGATGTCCAGGTCGGGCCGGGCCCGGCCGGGCGGTTCGACGGCCTTCTCGCAGAGGTGGACCGTGCGGTCGGCGTTGGTGAAGGTACCGGTCTTCTCGCCCCAGGTGGCGGCGGGCAGGACGACGTCGGCGAGCTGGGCGGTCTCGGTCGGGAACAGGTCCTGCACGACGAGGAAGAGCCGTTCCTGTGCCAGGAGGGAGCGGACGCGGCGCAGTTCCGGCAGGGACACGGCCGGGTTGGTGCCGGAGACCCACAGCATGCGGATCGAGCCGTTCTCCACGTAGCGCATCATCTGCATGGCGTGGGTGGGTGGCGCGTAGTGCGGGATCCGTTCGGGTTCGACGTTCCAGATCCGGGCCAGGTCGGCGACGTGGGCGTCGTTGGCCCAGTTGCGGAATCCCGGCAGGTCGCCGTTGGCACCGCACTCACGGGTGTTCTGCGCGGTGGGCTGGCCGTTCATCTGCAGGACGCCGCAGCCGGGCCGGCCGAGCATGCCGCGGATCAGGTGCAGGTTGTTGACCTGCACGGCGGCCGCGGTGGCCTGGTGGGACTGGTAGAAGCCCTGCAGGACGGTGGACAGCAGGCGCTCGCCGCGACCGAGGATCCGCGCGGCCCGCCGGATCTCCTCGGCGGGGACGCCGCAGCGGGCGGCCGCGTACTCCGGTGTGCAGTCCTCGACCCGTTCGGTCAGTTCCGCGTAGCCGACGACGTGGGCGTCGAGGTAGTCCCGGTCGGTCCAGCCGTTCGCGATGATCTCGTGCAGGAGGCTGTTCATCAGGGCCACGTTCGTGCCCGGTCGCGGCGCCAGGTGTACGGTCGCGGCCCGGGCGACCGGGCTGGGCCGGGGGTCCACGCAGATCACGGCGGGCGGATCCGGCCCGGCGAGGCGGTCCAGGACCCGGCTCCACAGCACCGTCTGCGTCTCGGCCATGTTGTGCCCGAACAGCGTGATGACGTCGGCGTGGTCGATGTCCGTGTACGAACCGGGCTGACCGTCGCACCCGAAGGACTCCTTCAGGGCCGCCGCGGCGGTGGCCGTGCACAGGCGGGTGTTGCCGTCGAGGTGATTGGTGCCCAGCCCGCCGTGGGCGATGAGGGAGAGGGTGTAGTACTCCTCCAGGAACAGCTGGCCGGTGGTGTAGAAGCCGATCGCCGAGGGCCCCTGCTCGTCCATGAGCTCGCGGGTGCGTCGTACGACGAGGTCCATCGCGGTGTCCCAGTCGCTCTCCACCAGCGCGCCGTCCGCGTTCCGGACGAGGGGGCGGGTGAGCCGGTCCGCTGATGCGTTGGCCTGCCAGCCGAAGAGGTCCTTGGGCCCGAGCCGCCCGTGGTTGACCCGGTCGCGGGCGTGCCCGCGCACCCCGACGATGCGCCCGTCCTTGACGGCGATGTCCATGGCGTCGCCGTTGGAGTGCAGGACCGACGCGGCGGGCACCCAGCGGTCGACGTCGCCGGCACCGACGCCGGCCTGGAGGTGGGAGTCCACCCGCACGGGCCATGGCTCACCCCGCCCGTAGGGCGTACGGGCGCCCCAGGGCTCCGCGATCCGGTCCCTGCGTACCATGCCGGCCTCCTCTGCCGTCTGCCCCGGGTGCCCGGCCTCAGCTCGGTGGTGCGCCCAGGGGGAGTGTCTGCAGTGCCCTCGCGGTGCCGTGGAGGTTGGCGGCCATCGCGCGGCCCGTCCTGTGGGACCAGTCGTGTCCGCGTTCGTCGTCCAGGTAGTCGGGGCCGGCGCCGGGCCCCAGGTGCCAGTACGTCCACGCCTGCCCGGGGATGGTGTAGCCGATGTCGCCGAGCGCGCCGACGATCTCGCTGATCACGTGGTGGGCACCGTCCTCGTTGCCCGTGACGACGACCCCCGCCACCCGGTTGTACGCCACGGGCCGCCCCTGGTCGTCCGTCTCGGAGAGCATGGCGTCCATCCGCTCCAGCACCCGCTGGGCGACCGACGAGGGCCGCCCCAGCCAGGTGGGCGACGCCATGACGAGAATCCGCGCCTCCAGCAGCTTCCGGTGCACCTCGGGCCACTGGTCACCGGGCCCGGCGGCCTCACTGGTGACTCCGGGCCGGATGTCGAGGTCCACCGCCCGTACGAACTGCACCTCCACTCCGTACGAGACGAGCTGCTCGGCGACGACATGGGCCAGCGCCTCCGTATTGGAGGGCTCGGGCGACGCCTTGAGCGTGCAGTTGACGACCAGTGCTCTCATGCGGTGACCGGTACCCGGAATCGGGAGGGGCAGGGCATGGGGTGGGGCTGATCGGGTGAACGGGGAGGGGGGACGGGGGTGCGGCCGCCGCGGCCGGCTCGGGGCGTCGCGGCGGCCGGTCGCTCAGTTCGCCGGTGTCCGCCAGGTGTGCGGGAGCTCGGCGGTGTGCTCGCCCGGGGCGGGGGCCGGGGTGGGGGCGGCGGCGGGGGTGCGGATGAAGCGGGGGGACGGGGCGGGCTGGTGGGTGCCGGCCACCTCCACGAAGGTGCCCCGCTCGTGCAGGGCCGGGTGTCCGGGGGCCTCGGTGGGGTTCAGGACGGGGACGACGCATGCCTCGTGCTCGTCGAAGACCTTGGTCCAGTGGTCCCGGGTGTGCTCCGCGAAGGCCGCCGCGAGGCGGGTGCGCAGGGCGGGCCAGGCGGCTTCGTCGGCGCGGTCCGGCAGGGACGCGGGGTCCAGGGCCAGGCACTCCAGAAGCGTGGCGTAGAAGCGCGGTTCGATGGCGCCGACCGCCACGTACAGGCCGTCCTGGCAGGCGTAGGTGGTGTAGAAGGGCGCGTCGGTGACGGTCACGTTGCCGGGGAGGTCGCGCCACTGACGTGTCATCACGTCCAGCATGGCCGCGCCGTCGACCATCGCCGCGTCGACGACCTGACCGCGGCCGGAGCGGGTGCGTTCGTGGAGGGCGGCGAGGATGCCGAGGGCCTGGAGCATGCCGCCGCCCGCGAAGGTGGAGAGATACGTGGAGGGAGGGGCGGGAGGGGCGGGAGGGCCGGCGGCGGGGCGGTCGCTGTCGAGGAGTCCGGCCATGGCCAGGAAGCTGATGTCGTGGCCGGGGCGCTGGGCCCAGGGGCCGGCGTGGCCCCATCCGGAGAGGCGGGCGTAGATCAGGCGCGGGTTGCTCGCCGTGAGGGCGTCGGGGCCCAGGCCGAGGCGTTCGCACATGCCGGGGCGCATTCCTTCCAGGAACACGTCGGCCCGGTCGATCAGGGAGCGGACGTCGCGCAGGTCGTTCTCGACCTTGAGGTCGGCCGCCATGGAGCGGCGGCCGCGGCCGAGGGGGTCGGCCGCGTGGTGGCGGCCGCCGGGTGCGGGGCGGTCGATCCGTACGACGTCCGCGCCGAGGTCGGCGAGGAGGGTGGCGGCGTAGGCGGTGGGGGCGCCGCCGGCGAGTTCGACGACGCGCAGGGTGTCCAGGGGGCCCATTTCGGGTTCCTCATTTCCTTTTCGGATCAGTGCTGTTCGGGGTTCCGTATGGTCTGCCGGTCGGCTGTCTTTCTATGTTCCGGGTGTTTCCCTTTCTGTTTCTCAGGTCATGAATGGAGTGGTTTCCCATGGGAGTTGTCTACACAGCCGATGTGGTGTCGGAGGGGGACGGCCGCAACGGGCGCGTCCGGTCGTCGGACGGCGTTCTGGAGCTGGGCCTCGCCGCCCCCAAGGAGGTCGGTGGCCCGGGTGGTTCGACCAACCCCGAGCAGCTGTTCGCGGCGGGTTATGCGGCGTGTTTCCACAGCGCTCTGCGACTGTCGGCGCGCGAGGCGCGGGTGGTTCTGACGGAGGACACGGTTTCCGCACGGGTTCATCTGGAGCGGGGTGAGAGCGGATATTCGATCAGTGCCGACCTCGTCGTCGGCCTGCCCGGTGTCCCGGAAGAGGTCGCACGGTCCCTGGTGGACCAGGCGCATGGCCGCTGCCCCTATTCCAAGGCGGTGCGCGACGGTATCCGGGTCGGCATCACCCTGGTGTCCTGACCGCTTTCGCATCGAGAGGTGGCACCGCTGCCGGGTCCGGGAATTTCCGCGGGCCCGGCAGTGGTGTGTCGCAGCTGCCGGGCCCGGCAGCGGTGTGCCGCGGTTCAGGAGGCTTCCGCCGCCGCGGCGGCCTTGGCGGCGGCGGGCAGGGCGGACAGCACCCGGTCCACGGCGCGGTCGTCGTGGGACGCGGAGACGAACCACGCCTCGAACGGCGACGGCGGCAGGTACACGCCCTGGCGCAGCATCGAGTGGAAGAAGGCCCGGTAGCGGTGGGCCTCGCTCGCCTTCACGGCGTCGTAGTCGGTGACGGGCCCGGAGGCGAAGAAGACCGAGAACATGGTGCCGGAGTACTGGAGTCGGTGGGCGACGCCCTCGGCGGTCAGCGCGGCGGAGACATGGCTGCCGATCGTGGCGGCGACGTCGTCGAGGCGGTTGTAGACCTCCTCGGTGCAGTTGCGGAGCGTGGCGAGGCCGGCGGCGGTGGCGACCGGGTTCCCGGCGAGGGTGCCGGCCTGGTAGACGGGGCCCGCCGGGGCGAGGTGGTCCATGATCTCGGCGCGACCGCCGAAGGCCGCGGCCGGGAAACCGCCGCCCATGACCTTGCCGTACGTGAACAGGTCGGCGGCCACTCCGTCGCGTCCGTACCACCCGTCCGGTGCGGCACGGAAGCCGGTCATGACCTCGTCGGAGATGAAGAGGGCCCCGTGGCGCGTGCAGATGTCCTTCAGGCCCTGGTTGAAACCGGGCAGGGGCGGGACCGCGCCCATGTTGCCGGGGGCGGCCTCGGTGATGACGCAGGCGATGTCGCCACCCTGCTCGGCGAAGGCCGCCTCGACGGCGGCGAGGTCGTTGTAGGGCAGGACGATGGTGTCGCCGGCCTGAGCGCCGGTCACGCCGGGGGTGTCGGGGAGTGCGAAGGTGGCCAGGCCCGAGCCGGCGGCGGCCAGGAGGGCGTCGACGTGGCCGTGGTAGCAGCCGGCGAACTTCACGATCTTCGTACGGCCCGTGAAGCCGCGGGCCAGGCGGATCGCGGACATCGTCGCCTCGGTGCCGGACGTCACCAGGCGCACCCGCTCCACGGGGGCGACGCGGGCGGTGATCTCCTCGGCGAGGGCGATCTCCCCCTCGGTGGCGGTACCGAAGGACGTGCCCTTGGCCAGGGCCCCGCGGACGGCCTCCATGACGGCGGGGTGGCGGTGGCCGAGGATCATCGGCCCC
>NZ_JAGGOL010000031.1:41485-41796 GCF_018614525.1 Streptomyces sp. ISL-11 | reverse complement strand
CCGCCGGGCAGGTCACGGTCGTCGGCGCGGGCGTCGCCGGCGTGGAGACGGCGGCGGCCCTGCGCCGCGCCGGGCGCGAGGTGACGCTGGTCCACCCGGGCCCGTACCCCTTGGACGACCGCCTGCCGGACCGCGCCGGCCGGCTGCTGGCCGACCACCTCCAAGCGCTCGGCGTGACGCTGGAGTTCGGCCAGGGAGTGGCGGCCCGCGAGCCCGGCAAGGTGCGGCTGACGGACGGGCGGATGCTGCGCGCCGACGTCCTGCTGCCGTGCCCGGCCCCGCGGCCGGAGACCGCGCTGGCCCGGGCCGCC
>NZ_JAGGOL010000031.1:0-41296 GCF_018614525.1 Streptomyces sp. ISL-11 | reverse complement strand
ACGCCATCGGCGACTGCGCCGAACACCCGCGCGCCGCCCCCGGAACGGCCGCCAACGCCTGGGACCAGGCCGACGCCCTGGCCGCGTACCTGGCCACGGGCAGCGGCCGCTACGCCGGTACGCGCGACCTCCTGCGCCTGCGCACGCCCGGCTTCGACCTGCTCACCCTGGGGACGCTCGACCGCGCCGGTACGCGCGTGACGCTCGCCGACCCCGCCCGGGGCCGGCTGGCCGAACTGGCCGTCCGCGACGGGCGGCTGACGGCCGCCACGCTGGTCGGACTGCCGCGCGCCATCGCCGCCGTCACCCAGCTCCACGACCGCGGCCTGCCCGTACCGGAGGACCATCTCGCGTTTCTGCTCGGCGTCCCGTCCACGCTCGGCGGCCCTGTCGAACTCCCGGACGACGCCGTAGTCTGCCGGTGCAACAACGTCACCAAAGCCGCCCTCCGGGCCGCCGTCCGCGACGGCGCCCACGACCTGCCAGCCCTCGCCACCGCCACCCGCGCCACCACCGGTTGCGGCTCCTGCACCGCGACCGTACGCGCTCTTTGCACCGAGGTACGCACCCCATGACCCGCACCCTTGTCATCGTCGGACACGGCATGGCCGGCCACCGGCTCGCCACCGACCTGCTCGCCCGCGACACCACCGGCACCTGGCGCGTGACCGTCCTCGCCGAGGAGCCACGGCCCGCCTACAACCGCGTGGGCCTCTCCGGTTACCTCAACGGCAGGACCGAGGCGGCCCTGAGCCTGGCCCGTCCGGACTTCCTCGCCGACCCTCGCCTCGACCTGCGCCTGGGCACCCCGGCCGCCGCGATCGACCGCGCCTCCCGCACGGTGAAGACCGCCGACGGCACCGTCGTCCCCTACGACGCGCTGGTGCTGGCCACCGGCTCCCGCCCGTTCGTCCCGCCCGTGCCGGGCCACGACCTGCCCGGCTGCTTCGTCTACCGCACCATCGACGACCTCGACGCGATACGGGCGGCCGCCGAGGGCGCCCGGGGCCGGTCCGGCGTCGTGATCGGCGGCGGGCTGCTGGGCCTTGAGGCCGCCAACGCCCTGCGCCTGCTGGGCATGCGCCCGCACGTCGTCGAGATGGCGTCCCGTCTGATGGCCGTCCAGCTCGACCAGGGCGCCGGCGACGTACTGGCCGAGATGATCGGGGAGCTGGGCGTCGACGTGCGCTGCTCGGCGGTCACCGAGGCCGTCGAGGCGGGCCCGGACGGCTCGGTGGCCGCCGTGCGACTGGCCGACGGGACGGTCATCGAGACCGGGCTCGTGATCTTCTCCGCCGGGGTGCGCCCCCGCGACGAGCTCGCCGAGCCGGCCGGCCTGGCCCGCGCCGAGCGCGGCGGCATCCTCGTCGACGGGCGCTGCCGCACGGAGGACGAGCACATCTGGGCCGTGGGCGAGTGCGCGGCGGTCGAGGGGCGGTGCTACGGGCTCGCGGCGCCCGGCTTCCAGATGGCCAAGGTCGTCGTCGATCAGCTCCTGGGCGACGGGGACTCCGTCTTCCCCGGGGCCGACATGTCCACCAAGCTCAAGCTGCTCGGTGTGGACGTGGCCAGTTTCGGGGACGCCCATGGCACCACGCCGGGCGCGATGGAGTTCGTACGGGCCGACAAGGAGGCCGGCACCTACGCCAGGCTGGTGCTGGCCGAGGACGGCCGCACGCTGCTGGGCGGTGTCCTGGCGGGCGACGCCCGCCCGTATCCGATGCTGCGGTCACTGGTGGGGCGCGAACTGACCGCGCCCGTCGAGCAGCTGCTGGCCCCGAAGGGCTGACCGGCCCGGCCGGTTCCGCGTCAGTGACTGAACAGCCGCGCGCCGCGGAGCCGGCGCTCCACCGACGCGTACAGCAGGCTCCATGAGGTCTGGAGCCACTCCACGCCCTCGTCCTCCAGCTTCCGGACGACCGAGCGGTAGGAGATGCCCAGCTCCTCCAGCCTCTCCCACACGAAGCGGCCCGCGTCGTGCGCGTCGGTCAGGGTGTCGCCGCGCAGCGGACAGAGGTGGCCGGCCTTGCCGAGCGTGGCCAGGGACACGGCGCTGGCGGTGCCCCAGGCCACGAACCGCTCCACGTAGCCCGTGGAGCACGGGCCGGACCGCCGGGGCGTGGTCGCGGTCCACATCACCGTCTGCGGGCGCGCCCCGGCGCCCGCCAGGCCCCGCCAGCGCTCGCCGTCCAGCCGCTCCTCGTACATGCCGTAGACGAGCCGGGCGCTGGCGAGCGCGGCTTCGCCTCGCAGGGCGCGCGACTCCTCGGTGCCCAACTCCTCCAGCCTGGTGTCGACTTCGGCGTCGAGCCAGCTGATGGGCAGCGAGGCGAAGGAGACGATGTCCGACAGGTCGTGGCCGGCCGCGCGGGCTCGCTCCAGGCCCTCGAAGTAGGCGTCGACGACCTCGCCGTAGCGGCGCACCGAGAAGATGCCCGTCGCGTGGACGCCGATCTTGCGGCTGAGACACTCGCTGATCGCCTCCAGGCCCTCGGGGGTGGCGGGGATCTTGGCGAGGACGTTGGGCCGGTTGACCGCCCGCACGAGCGCGCCGGCCTCCGAGGCGACCAGGTCGGCGTCGTGCGCGAGCCAGGGGTTCACGTCCACGGAGACATAGCCCTCGCGGCCCGCGGTGGACTCGAAGACCGGCAGCAGCTCGTCGCAGGCCCAGCGGGTGTCGTAGGCGGTCAGGGCCCGGATCGCCGCGTCGGGAGGGACGTCGCGGTAGGACAGGAAGAGCAGCTGGTCGAGGTAGTCGGAGTCGCCGGCCTCGACCGCCGTGGCGAGCGCCGCGACGTTCGACGTGACCCCGCGGATGCCCTCGTGCGCGACGAGCTCGGTGAGGCGGCCCGAGGCGAGCAGATTGCGGCAGACGCCGTCCAGCCAGGGCGAGACGCCCTCGGCGGCCAGCCGGTGCAGTTCGCCGCTCACGGCCGTCAACTCCCGTTCTGTCATGGAATGGTCACGTCTCCTGTGCAGGAAAGGGCAGGGGGTTGGATTCAGGATAAGGAACGTCCAGGATCCGAACCAGAGGCACACCGCGCCGCATTCCACTTCTCGTACACCGTGCGCGACCATAGCCGCCGCGCGCCCGTCGGTTGTGCGACATCACACCGCCAACTTGATGGATACCCACCCTTTTGACGAAGTTCCGTGAACTCCTCGGCCCGCCCTTGGCAGTTTCACCGGTACCCCAGCAGCATCTGGTACATCCAGTCGGCCGGCGCCCCCGTTCTCGTGAGGGCGAGCCGCAACTGTCCACGCGCCAAGGGGCATTACTTCCATGATCAAGCTTGCCGTCATCTACTCCTCGTCAACCGGGAATGTCCACCGGCTCGCCGAGGCCGCGGCCACCGCCGCCGAGAAGGCCGGCGCCGACGTCCGTCTCCGGAAGGTCTCCGACCTCACCAAGGAAACGATCGTCCCCGGTAATGACGCCTGGAACGCGGCCTGGACCGAGCACGTCGCCGCCACCGAGCACATTTCCGAGGCGTCCCTGGACGACCTCGCGTGGGCCGACGCCGTCCTGTGGGGCACCCCGGGCCGCTACGGCCTTCCCTCGGGCCCGCTCAAGCAGTTCATCGACACCACGCTGCCGCTGCACAGCCGGCGGGGCCTGGTGAACAAGGTGATGTCGTCCTTCACCTCCACGGCGACGCTGCACGGCGGCCAGGAGAGCACCCTCCTGGCACTGAACAACGCCTTCTACCACTGGGGCGCCATCATCGTCCCGCCGGGCGTCGCCGACCCGATCCAGCTCGCGCCCACCAACGGCAACCCGTACGGCGTCAGCAGCGTCTCCCGCAACGAGCCGGGCAACGTCGACGACGACAACCTCGCCGCCATCGCCTACCAGTCCCGCCGCGTCGTGGAGATCACCACCGCGCTCCGCAAGGGCCTCGAGGCCGCCTGACATGAGCGTCAGCGATCGACGGCCGCACCCGCCGGGCACCGTGGTGGCACACACCACCGCCGGCGCGGTCGCGGGCGAGCGGACCGGCGGGATCACCGTCTTCCGCGGCGTGCCCTACGCACAGCCGCCGGTGGGCCCGCTGCGCTTCGCCTCGCCCCGGCCGCCCCTGCCCTGGAGCGGCGTGCGGGACGCCACCGCCTTCGGGCCGGCGTCCTTCCAGTCGATCGTGCCCGGCAGCGGCGAGGACTCCCTCCACGCCAACGTCTGGACCCCGCACACCACCGGTTCCCGGCCCGTCCTCGTGTACGTGCACGGCGGCGGCTGGGAACGCGGCGCGGGCCACCTGCCCACCTACGACGGGGCCCGCCTGGCGGCCCGTACCGACATGGTCGTCGTCACCTTCAACTACCGCCTCGGCGCCTTCGGCTTCGGCCTCCACGAGGACCTCACCGACCCGCTGACCGGCTCCTGCGCCAACTGGGGGCTCCAGGACCAGGCGGCGCTCGTGCGCTGGGTCCACGACAACGCCGCGGCCTTCGGCGGCGACCCCGCGGCCCTCACGCTGTGCGGCACCTCGGCGGGCGGCGCGAGCGTGCGCCAGCTCGCGCTGCTGCCGGAGACCGGCGCGCTCGTCCGGCACCTCGTGCCGATCAGCGCCTGCCACATCTGGGCGCCGGCGAACTCCCTGACGCCCGAGGACTCCCGCACGGTCTACGAAGCCCTGGCGAAGGATTTCGGCACGACCGTGGCGGGGCTGCGCGACGTCCCGGCGGGTGCGCTCAAAGACGCATGGGAGCGCTTCTTCTCGGGGCCGCCGACCGGCCGCCGGGTGGAGAGCGGACGCGAATACCGGGGACCGGTCGTCGACGGCCGCTGGCTGCCCGCCCACGACGTGGACATGCCCTCGCCCGCACATCCCTCGCTCGTCGTCCACACCCGCACCGAGGGCTCCTTCTACACCTGCCCGGAACGGCCCACCGCACCCACGGCCCCGGCCACCGAAGCCGAACTGCGGGAAGCCGTGCGCGACGTCCTCCTCAAGGGCACCGCGAAGGCCGACGACGCGCTCGTCGACGCCTGTCTGCGTGCCTACCGGGAAGCCGCCGCGGCGGAAGACCTCCCGGCGGACCCGCTCTCCCTCTGGACGGAGATCTGGGGCGACCTGCTGTTCCGTTTCCAGATCCTGCGACTGGCCGGACGGCACGCCCGCACCGGACGCTCCCCGCAGTACGTGATGGAGTTCGCGCACCCCGTCCGCCCGCCCTATTTCGGCACCCCGCACGAGGCCACGTCCAAATTCGTCTTCGGCACCCACGGTCTGCCCGAGAACGTCGCGGAATTCGGCGACGGACCACTCGAAAAGCGGATCTCCGACACCTTCATGGACCTTGTCGCCTCCTTCGCCCGTACCGGCGCCCCCCGCAGTGCGTACGCACCCCAATGGCCGGCGTTCTCGCCGGAGCGGCCCAGCACGTTGATCGTCGGCGGTGATCGTGTCGCGCAGGTCGCCGCAGCACCCAAGCTCAGGCAGCTGCGGTTCTGGGACGACGCGGGTGTCGTCCCCTGTCCCTGACCCCCCACTCCCGCACGTCACCGCCTGTACGAGCGACCGCCCTGGAGACTTTCGTGAACAACGCCGTACTCGACGCCCGGCCCGAACCCGCCCTTCAGCAACCCGACTGGGGCGACGCGGCCCCGCAGGTCCAGCGCGTGCGGCAGGAGCTCGCCGACCGGCCCGCGCTGGTGCGCGCCGCCGACATCCGCACCCTGAGCGCCCACCTCGCGCACGTGGCGCGGGGCGAGTCCCAGGTGGTGCAGGCCGGTGACTGCGCGGAGGACCCGGCGGAGTGCACCTCGGGCTACGTCGCCCGCAAGGCCGGGCTCCTGGACACCCTCGCCGGCGTCATGAAGATGATCACGCACAAGCCGGTGGTCCGGGCGGGCCGCATGGCGGGTCAGTTCGCCAAGCCCCGCTCCAACCCCACCGAGCGGGTGGCCGGCGTCGAACTGCCCGTCTACCGCGGCCACATGGTCAACAGCCCCGAGCCGCACCCGGAGCGCCGCCGCCCCGACCCGCAGCGCCTGCTCTCCGGCTACCTCGCCGCGAGCGAGGCCATGACCCACCTCGGCTGGCTCAACCCGGCCCGCCGCTCCGGCATCTGCCCACCGGTGTGGACCAGCCACGAGGCGCTGCTCCTGGACTACGAGCAGCCCATGGTCCGCCACGACGAGGAGGGCCGCGCGTGGCTGACGTCCACGCACTGGCCCTGGATCGGCGAGCGCACCCGCCAGGTCGACGGCGCGCACGTCGCCCTCCTGGCCGAGGTCGCCAACCCCATCGCCTGCAAGGTCGGTCCCACGATGGACGCCGACGACCTGCTCGCCCTGTGCGAGCGGCTCGACCCGGCCCGCGAGCCCGGCCGGCTCACCCTGATCGCCCGCATGGGCGCCGCGAACGTCGCCGACCGGCTGCCCCCGCTCGTCGCGGCCGTACGCGCCGCCGGGCACCCGGTGAGCTGGCTCACCGACCCCATGCACGGCAACACCCGGGCGGCCGCCGACGGCCTCAAGACCCGGCTGGTGGAGACCGTCGTCCGCGAGGTGCGCGACTTCCAGACCGCCGTCCGCTCGGCCGGCGGCGTCGCGGGCGGCCTGCACCTGGAGACCACGCCCGAGGACGTCACCGAGTGCGTCCAGGACGAGTCGGCGCTCGACCGGGTGGGCGACAAGTACACGAGCTTCTGCGACCCCCGGCTCAACCCGCGGCAGGCCATCGCCGTGGTCTCGGCCTGGCGGGGCTGACACCGACCCGTAGCAACGACCCGAAGGGGAGGCTCCCATGGAGAACAAGGTGGCCCTGGTGACCGGGGCCGCGAGCGGCATCGGCGCGGCCGTCGCCCGCACGCTGGGCGAGAAGGGCGTACGGGTGGCCGCGGTCGACCGCGACGCCGCCGCGCTCGGGGAGAGCGTGGCGAAGCTGACCGCCGACGGCATCGCGGCCGAGGGCTTCGTCTGCGACGTGACCGACGAGCGCCAGGTGGACGACACGGTCGCCGAGGTCGAGAACCGCCTCGGCCCCGTGGACTTCCTCGTCAACGCGGCCGGTGTGCTGCGCGTCGGCGAGGTGCGGGACTTCACCTCCGAGGACTGGGCGGCGATCTTCGCCGTCAACGTGGGTGGCGTCTTCCACCTGTCCCGCGCCGTGGTCCGCAACATGATCGGGCGCGGGCGCGGCGCGATCGTGACGGTGGCGTCGAACGCGGCCGGCACGCCGCGCCAGGCCATGGCCGCCTACGCCGCGTCGAAGGCCGCCGCGTCGATGTTCACGAAGTCGCTGGGCCTGGAGGTCGCCCGGCACGGCATCCGCTGCAACGTCGTCGCGCCGGGCTCCACCGACACCCCGATGCTCAGCTCCATGTGGACCGAGCGGACCACCGAGCGGACCACGATCGAGGGCAGCACCGAGACCTTCAAGGTCGGCATCCCGCTGGGCAGGCTGGCCCGGCCCTCGGACATCGCCGACGCCGTCGCCTTCCTGCTCTCCGACCGGGCCGCGCACATCACCATGCACGACCTGACCGTCGACGGCGGCGCCACGCTCGGCCGCTGAGCCGGGCGCCCGCGCCCCTCTCCATTCGTTACGCAGCGAACCCCGAAGACGAGGAAGTTCCATGCCAGGCATCCCCCCGATCGAGCCCTACCCGATGCCGACAGCGGGCGACCTGCCCGAGAACACCGCCGGCTGGACCGTGGACCCGGCCCGCGCGGTCCTGCTCGTCCACGACATGCAGCGCTACTTCCTCAAGCCCCTGCCCGGGGAGCTGCGCGAGGAACTGGTGCGCAACGCGGCACAGCTGCGGGAGACGTGCGCGGGCCAGGGGATACCCGTGGCCTACACGGCGCAGCCCGGCGGCATGAGCGAGGAGGAGCGCGGGCTCCTCAAGGACTTCTGGGGCCCGGGGATGCGGGTGGACCCGGCCGACCGGTCGGTGGTCGACGAGCTGTCGCCGGCCCCGGGCGACTGGGTGTTCACCAAGTGGCGCTACAGCGCCTTCTTCCGCTCCGACCTGCTGGAGAGGATGCGCGCGGCCGGCCGCGACCAGCTGATCCTGTGCGGGGTGTACGCGCACGTGGGCGTGCTGATGACGGCGGTGGACGCGTTCACCAACGACATCCGCGTCTTCCTGGCCGCCGACGCCGTCGCCGACTTCTCCGAGACGCACCACCGGCTGGCGCTGACCTACGCGGCGGAGCGGTGCGCGGTGGTCGGGACGGCGAAGGAGTTCGTCGCGGACCTGGGAGGTGCGTCGGTATGACAGCGGCCGAGACGCGTTCCGGCGACGACCTGCTGACGCGGGTGCTGGCCGGGCGGCAAGCGGCGTTCGCGCTGATCCACCGCCCCGACGCCACCGGGGCGGGCACCCTCGACGTGCTCACCGGGGACGTCACCACGCCCGCCACGCTGGCCGGCATCCCGCTGCGGGAGGACGGTACCGCCGGCCACGAGGTGCTCGTCGTCGTCCCGTACCGGCAGATCGCCGAGCGGGGCTTCGCCTGCGCCGACGACGGCGCCCCCCTGCTCGCCATGGCCGTCACCGAGCAGACCACGGCGCCGGTGGCCGACGTGCTGGCCCGTGTCCCCGACACCCGGATCGAGCTCACGGGCGAGGGCTTCGACGTGGACGACGCGGCCTACGCCGACACCGTGCGGCAGGTGATCGCGCGGGAGATCGGCGAGGGCGAGGGCGCCAACTTCGTCATCAAGCGCTCCTTCACCGCCGAGATCGGCGACTACGGGCCCGCGCACGCCCTGACGTTCTTCCGCCGCCTGCTGGAGCGGGAGTCCGGCGCGTACTGGACGTTCCTCGTCCACACCGGCGACCGCACCTTCGTCGGCGCGACCCCCGAACGCCACATCAGCGTCCGCGGCGGCCGGGCCGTGATGAATCCGATCAGCGGCACGTACCGCTATCCGCCGGCCGGGCCGAACCTGGCGGAGGTGATGGACTTCCTCGCCGACACCAAGGAAGCCGACGAGCTCTACATGGTCGTCGACGAGGAACTGAAGATGATGGCCCGCATCTGCGCCACCGGCGGCCGCGTCACCGGCCCGTACCTGAAGGAAATGGCGCGCCTGGCGCACACCGAGTACTTCATCGAGGGCACCACCGACCGCGATCCGCGCGAGATCCTCCGCGAGACGATGTTCGCCCCGACGGTCACCGGCAGCCCGCTGGAGAGCGCCTGCCGCGTCATCGACCGGTACGAGCCCGCCGGCCGCGGCTACTACAGCGGCGTCATCGCCCTCATCGGCCGTGACGACGACGGCACGCGGAGCCTGGACTCCTCGATCCTCATCCGCACCGCCGACATCGACGCCGCCGGCCGGGTGCGCATCGGCGTCGGCGCCACCCTCGTCCGCCACTCCGACCCCGACTCCGAGGTCCTGGAGACCCGGGCGAAGGCCGCCGGGCTGATCTCCGCGCTCAAGGACGGCGGCGGCGGCCGGTTCGGCCGGCACCCCAGCGTCCGCGCCGCCCTGGCCGAGCGCAACAGCACCATCGCCGGCTTCTGGCTCGCCCCCACCGCCGACCGCCGGCACAGCCGGCCGGTGCTCGCCGGCCGCCGGGTACTGGTCGTGGACGCGGAGGACACCTTCACCTCCATGATCGACCACCAGCTCCGCGCCATGGGGCTGAGCGTGACCGTCCGCCGCTTCGACGAGCCGTACGCCTTCGACGGCCACGACCTCGTCGTCATGGGCCCCGGCCCCGGCGACCCGCGCGAGACCGGCCACCCCAAGATCGCCCACCTGCGCGGCGCGATCGACACG
This sequence comes from Streptomyces sp. ISL-11, assembly GCF_018614525.1. Lineage (GTDB taxonomy): Bacteria > Actinomycetota > Actinomycetes > Streptomycetales > Streptomycetaceae > Streptomyces. The sequence continues at coordinate 31,550 of NZ_JAGGOL010000031.1, read as the reverse complement.
CTCCTCGACGAGCGCCGGCCCTTCCTCGCCGTCTGCCTGAGCCACCAGGTCCTCAGCCTGCGGCTCGGCTTCGACCTCGTCCGCCGCGACACCCCCAACCAGGGCGTCCAGCGCGAGATCGACCTCTTCGGCGCCCGCGAGCGCGTCGGCTTCTACAACACCTTCGCGGCCCGCGCCGCCGACGACAAGGCCGACTGCGGCCCCAGCGGTGTCGTCGAGGTCAGCCGTGATCCGCACACCGGCGAGATCCACGCGCTGCGCGGCCCGCACTTCGCCTCCATGCAGTTCCACGCCGAGTCGGTCCTCACCCAGGACGGGCCCCGCATCACCGGCTCGCTGCTGGCCGGCCTGCTGACCGGAATGCCGGTCGCCTGACCACTTTCGTACGCCTTTCCTTCCTCCGAGGAGCCAACTGATGCTGCCGATCACCGCCAGCGACACCGGCCTGTACATGGGGCTCGTGGCCGAGCGCGCGGCCGCCGAGCACGCCGGCACGCTGATCACGCTCGACCACGAGCTCGCCCTGCTGCCGGGCGTGGGCCCGGAGCTGACCTTCGCCGAGTTCGCCGACCACATCGACGACATCGCCGCCCGGCTGTGGGCCGCCGGTGTGCGCGCCACCGAGCACGTCGCGATCTACAAGTCGTCCGGCTTCGACATCAACATCGTGTCGTCCGCCGTCTCGCGCATCGGCGCCGTGCCGGTCCAGCTCTCGCCCGGCCTGGACGGCGCGAGCGTCCTCGCGCTCCTGGACCGCCTCGGCCGGCCCTACCTGGTGACCGACCTGGCCAAGCTCGACGGCCCGCTGGCCGACCCGAGCCTGCCGGGCCTCGCCAAGGAGGTCCTCCTCGTGGCCGGCTCGCGCGAGGGCACGGTCTCGCTGGCCGGCCTCGCCGGCTCGCCCCGGCAGGAGGCCGTGGTCCTGGGCCTCGACGAGCCCGCGCTCATCACGCACACCTCCGGCACCACCGGCCTGCCCAAGCTCCTGGTGCACACCCCCCGCACCCTGCACGGCCGTTACCGCCCGCAGGCGAAGCTGTTCGACATCGTCCGCAAGCACGAGACCGTGGCCCTGCACGTGTCCTACGTGCACTCCCGGATGCCGCTCGCACTGGCGGTGCTGCTGCCGCGCGGCGTCCCGTTCCTCGTCGTGGACGACGCGGACCCCGAGAAGGTCGCCGAGCTCTTCGGCCGTACGCGGCCCGCGTTCATCGAGTCCGCGCCCAACTCCTTCATGGAGTGGGAGGAGCTCGCGGACGACCCGCGCAAGCCGTTCGCCAACGTGAAGTACTTCAGCAGCACGTTCGACGCGATCCACCCCGGCACCATGCACCGGCTGCTGCACGCCTCCGAGCGCCACCACCCGGTCTTCTACCAGATCTACGGCCAGAGCGAGACGGGCCCGCTGGTCGGCCGCGGCTTCACCCGGCAGACGGCACTCGGCGCGGACGGCCGCTGCCAGGGCTACGCGTTCCCCGACGACACGAAGTTCCGCCTCGTCGGCCGCGACGGCAAGGCCCCGTCCAAGGAGCACCCCGGCTACATCGAGGTCCAGGCGGCGGGCCGGGTGCTCACGTACTTCGGCGAGGCCGAACGCTACGGCAAGCAGGTCGACGCCGACGGCTGGTGGCGCGGCATGGACGTCGGCTACCGGACCGAGGAGGGCTGCCTGCACCTGCTCGACCGCGAGGTGGACGTCGTCCCCACGATCCACAGCACGCTGGAGGTAGAGGACACGGTCCTGGGCCGCCTGGCGGAACTCGCCGAACTCGTCCTCCTCCGCGGCCCCGACGACGAGCCGCTGCCGGTCGTGTGCACCCGCAACGAGACCCCCCTGGACCTCGACCGCTGGCGCACGGCCGTGGCCGACTTCCCGCCGATGGCGGACCCGGTCCAGATGCCCCTGTCCGAACTCCCGCGCACGGCGACGATGAAGGTCCAGCGCATAGAGCTGACCCGCCGCCTGCACGAACAGCTGAAGCGGCGGGGCTGAGGGGCCGCTTGTCCCCACCTTCCCGCTTGTCCTCAAACGCCGGACGGGCTGGATGTCCAGCCCGTCCGGGGGCACCTCCCAGCGGTAGCTGGGGGAGATTGAGGACCGGGGTCCGGGGCGGAGCCCCGGTTCGGGAAGGGGCGGGTAGGGGAAAAGCAACCGCCCCCACAACCAGCCGCACCGGAGAGAACAGGAACACCCCCATGCCCACCGACATAGACGTACTGGTCGTCGGCGCAGGCCCCACCGGCCTACTCGCCGCCTGCGAACTCCTCCGCCGCGGCATCCGCACCCGCCTGATCGACCGCGCCACAACCCCCATGCACGTCCCCAAAGCCCTCTCCCTCTGGCCCCGCGTCCTCGACATCCTCGAAGACCTCGGCGTCGCGGACGAGGTCCGCGACGTCTCCGTCCCCGTCCGCGCCTTCAGCTATTTCTCCGACAGAAAACCCCTCGCGTCGTTCACGTTCACCGACGACCTCGCCGCCCGCCAGCTCCCCCAGCCGGAGACCGAGCGCATCCTCACCGAGCGCCTGCGCTCCCTCGGCGGGAAGATCGAGCGCGGCGTCCGCCTCCTCGCCCTCGACGACGTCGACTTCTCCGGCCGCATCGACGCCACCGACGGCGTGACGGCGATCCTGGAGCACGGCGACGGCCTCGTGGAGCGGGTCCGGGCACCGTTCGTGATCGGCGCGGACGGCGCCGGCAGCTCCGTGCGCGGCCAGCTCGGCATCGGCTTCGAGGGCACGACGTACGAGATGGCGTTCGCGCTGGTCGACGCGCACATCGAGGGCTATCTGCCGCCGGACGAGATCATGTACTACCAGGCGCCCAGCGGCACGCTCGTCATCGTGCCGCAGCCGAACGGCGTGCACCGCTTCCTGTCGGTCATGCCGGACGGCGGCGGCGAGGTCAGCGTGCCGATGATGCAGGCGCTCCTCGACGCACGGGGCCCGCGCGGCGTGCGGATCACCGAGCCGGTGTGGCAGACCGTCTTCCGGGTGCACGCGCGGCGGGCGCAGGAGTTCCGGCGCGGGCGGGTCTTCCTCATGGGCGACGCGGCGCACGTGCACAGCCCCGCCGGCGGCCAGGGCATGAACAACGGCCTCCAGGACGCCCACAACCTCGGCTGGAAGCTCGCCGCCGTCATCCGCGGCGAGTCGCCGTCGACGCTCCTCGACTCGTACGGGCCGGAGCGCTCGGAGTCCACGCGGCGGATCGTGCGGGACACCGACATCCAGACGCGCGCGTGGATGTTCAACGGCCCGGCGCAGGTCCTCGCCCGGGACGCGGCATTCCGTTTCCTGGACCGCTCGCACGTGGTGTCCCGCTTCTACACGCCCGTGATGGCCGGACGACGACTGTCCTACGCGCCCGAGCGCGACACCCAGCGGCCCGCCCGCTGGTCGGCGTGCCGGCTGCGGGGCAGGCTGCCGGGCGGCGCGAAGGTCGGCGGGACGTTCCCGCGCCGGGCGGCGCTGGCGGCGGGCGCGGCCGGACCGGAGACGGACCCGAACCGCTGGGTACTGGCCCTGCGCGCCCCCGCCGACGACGGTGCGTGGATGCGCGAGATCGGCCATATAGCAACCCGTTGGCCGCAGTTGCGGGTGCTGCGCCTGCCGCGCGGCGTGGTCGAGACCGGTGCGTTCTGCGGCCGTCAGGGCTACCACCTCCTGCGGCCGGACGGCCACATCGCGGCGCACGGCCACCGGGACGACCTCGACCGCCTGGAAGCGGAACTGGCCGCGGTCCTGCTCAGCCCCTCGAAGCGCTGACGGAGGCAAGGATCAGGCCACGGCAGGGGGGCGCCGAAACCGGTGAACGCCCCTGCCAGGCAGTCGTTTTGCCGTCCCGCATATCGCTATAGCATCGCGGCATGCGAATGAGCGAGGGTGTGGAATGGGCCCTGCACACCTGCCTGAACCTTGCTTGGGTCGGCCCGGAGAAGGCGGTACCGGCGGCCCGGCTCGCCGCCTTCTACGACCTGCCGCCGGCGTATCTGAGCAAGCAGTTGCAGGCATTGGTGCAGGCCGAAATCGCCTCCTCCAGTTCCGGCCCCAAGGGCGGGTTCCGGCTCGCCCGCGAGCCGGAGATCATCACCCTCATGGACATCGTGACGGCCATAGAGGGACCCGAGCGGGCGTTCCGCTGTTCCGAGATCCGGCGGCGCGCCCCGCAGAGCCTGGCGACCCAGGGCTTCCTTCACCCCTGCCATGTCGACTGGGCGATGCGGGAGGCCGAACTGGCCTGGCGCCGGGAGCTCGCCGCGAAGTCCCTCGCCGATGTCCAGCGGACCGTCCTGCGCAGCTCTCCGGGCATACCGGAGCACACCCGCCGCTGGTTCTCCGAGCACTGAGCCGCCTGCGGCGGCGAGCGCCCTGCGGGCGCGTCCTCGATCTCCCCCAGCTACCGCTGGGGGTGCCCCCAACGGGCTTGATTTGCGGCTGAGCTCAGCCAATATCAAGCCCGTCCGGCGATTGAGGACACCACCCGCGCAGCGGTGGTGCACACGCCCCGGCCCGCACCCGCCCGTGTCACGCCCGCCCCCGCCCTCCCACCTCCCCCGACTCCGCAAGCGGCAGCGCCTCGCACAGCGCGTCCAACGCCCCCGCAAACGCATGCTCCGGCGGCGTGCCATAGCCGACGACCAGGCCGTCGTAGGGCGGCTCGCCGCTGTCGGCGTGCCGGTAGAGGGACAGGCCCTCCAGCGCGAGGCCCTGCCAGGCGGCCGCCTTGACCACCGACGCCTCGGTGCCGGGCGGGAGTTCCAGCACGGCGTGCAGTCCGGCGGCGATGCCCGTGACCCGTACGTGCGGCGCCCGCTCGCCGAGGACCTCGATCAGCTGGTCGCGGCGGCGCCGGTAGTGCCGGCGCATCCGGCGCACATGGCGGTCGTACGAGCCCGAGTCGAGGAAGTCCGCGAGGGTGAGCTGTTCCAGGGCGCTCGCCCACGGCTCCCGCTCGCCCTTCGCCTCCACGACGGCGTCGACGAGCCCGCCGGGCAGGACCATCCAGCCCAGCCGCAGCGCCGGCGAGAGGCTCTTGCTGACGGAGCCGATGTAGACGACCCGGTCGGGGTCGAGGCCCTGCACGGCGCCCACCGGCTGCCGGTCGTAGCGGAACTCCCCGTCGTAGTCGTCCTCCAGCACCAGTCCGCCGCCGGCCCGCGCCCAGTCGACGACGGCCGAGCGCCGCTCGTGGTGCAGCGGCCCGCCGGTCGGGAACTGGTGGGCCGGCGTCAGCAGGACCGTTTCCGCGCCGGTCGCGGCGAGTCCCTCCACCCGCGCGCCCCGGTCGTCGACCGGCAGCGACACCGTCTCCAGCCCGGCACCGGACAGCAGATGGCGGTAGTGGCCGAGCCCGTACGCCTCCACGGCGATCGTGCCCGTGCGCACCGAGCCCAGCAGGCGCAGCGCCCCGGCGAAGCCCGAGCTGATGACGATGCGGTCCGGGTCGGCCCGTACGCCGCGCGCACGGGCCAGGTACTCCGCGACCGAGCGGCGCAGCTCGATGCGGCCGCGTGGATCGCCGGGCCCGAAGGCGTCGTTGGGCGCCGCCGTCAGGGCGCGGCGGGCGGAGGCCAGCCATGCGGAGCGGGGGAACGCCGAGGCGTCGGGGGTGCCCTGCACGAGGTTGTAGGCGGGGCGGGAGGCGCGGGAGGGTGCGGTGGGCCGGCGCGGCCGCTGGTCGGCGAGCTGGGCGCGGCGGGCCACGTACGTGCCGGAGCCCTGCCGGGCGTTGAGCCAGCCCTCGGCGACCAGTTCGGCGTACGCCTCGGCGACGGTGTTGCGCGCGAGGCCCAGGTCGGTGGCGAGGGAGCGGTAGGGGGGCAGTCTCGTGCCGGGGGTGAGCCTGCCGGTGCGGATGGCGTCGCGCAATGCGCCCATCAGCGCACCGCGGCGGCCGCCCGGCGGTGAATCGGGGAGCTCCAGGTGGAGATCACTGCCCAGGCTCCCCCCCGGATCAGCGCTCGCATTGACCTTCGATTTCACCCGGGAATTGCACCACACTCCGGACCGATTGGCTGCCTAAAGTCATTCTCATGACGGTTCCCGAGCTCGACCAGCGCATGAACTTCACGAAGGCGGCACCGAAGGTCTTCAAGGCGATGATCGCCCTGGACACGGCCGCCCGCGCCGGACTCGACCCGACCCTCATCGACCTCGTGCAGATCCGTGCCTCGCAGCTCAACCACTGTGCGTACTGCATCGACATGCACACCAAGGAGGCGCGCAAGGCCGGTGAGAGCGAGGAGCGGATCTACCAGCTCAACGCCTGGCGCGCGGCAGGGCTGTTCACGGCGAAGGAGAAGGCCGCACTGGGCCTGACCGAGGCCGCCACGACGCTGGCCGACGGCGAGGTGCCGGACGCGGTCTACGCCGAGGCGGCCCGCCATTTCGAGGAACCGGAACTGGCCCAGCTCATCGCGCTGATCTTCACCGTCAACGCCTGGAACCGCATCGCGGTCCCGACCCGGAAGATTCCCGGTACCGAGTGACCGGCCGCTTCTACCGGTCGGCCCACGGCCTTTACGGCCTTTACCGGTCGCCCCACCGCTTTTACCGATCGCCCCATCGCTTTTACCGGACGGCCGCCCGCTTTTCCTGTCGGACGTCCGGCCGCTCCCCTTACTGACCTGCTCGTGGTCCCCGCGATGCACCGGGCGCGTCAGGCGCCCGGCTCCCGCCTCTCCCCGGCCGGTCACCACCACGGTGCCCGGCGGGCGGGCCGCGGCAATTCCCCCGATCACCGCTCGTGATGAAGGTTGTGAGGACTTGACCACTGTCGAATCATCGACCCCGGCCACCGACCACGGAAGATCACCGGTCAAGGGCTGGTTCGCCGTCGCGGCGGTCACCCTGGGCATCTTCTGCCTGATGACCTCCGAGCTGCTGCCGGTCGGCCTGCTCACCCCCGTCGGTGACGCCCTGGACGTCTCCGAGGGCACCGCCGGCCTGATGGTGACCGTCCCCGGCATCGTCGCCGCGCTCTCCGCGCCCGTCGTCACCGTGGCCACCGGCCGCATCGACCGCAGGCTCGTCCTCGGCATCCTGGTCGGCATGGTGGGCGCGGCCAACCTCGCCTCCGCCTTCGCCGACCACTTCGCGATCGTGCTGGCCGCCCGCTTCCTCGTCGGCATCGCGGTCGGCGGCTTCTGGGCCATCGCGGGCGGCATCGCGCTGCGCCTGGTGCCCGAGGAGCAGGTGGGCCGCGCCATGGCGGTCATCTTCGGCGGCGTCGAGACGGCCTCCGTGCTCGGTGTGCCGACCGGCACCCTGATCGGTGACCTCAGCGGCTGGCGCACGGCCTTCGCCGCCGTCGGCGGCCTGGGCCTGACCGCCCTGGTCCTGATGGTCTTCCTGCTGCCGCCGCTGCCGGCCTCCGAGTCCCTGACGTTCGCCGAACTGCCCAGGATCTTCAAGGACAACCGCGGTGTGCGGGTCGGCATCGCCATCACCTTCCTGCTGATCACCGGCCACTTCGTCGCGTACACGTTCGTCCGGCCGATCCTCCAGGACGCCGGGATCTCCGGCAGCCGGATCAGCATGATGCTGCTGATCTTCGGAGTCGCCGGCATCACCGGCAACTTCATCGCCGGCGCCAAGGTCGCCCAGCACGTCCGCACGATCGTGCTGACGATCTCCGTCGTCCTGACCGCCGCGATGGTCCTCTTCGCGGTCACCGGCGGCGGCATGGCCACCGGCATCGTCCTGCTGATCCTGTGGGGCCTGGGCTACGGCGCCGTGCCCGTGAGCCTGCAGACCTGGATCCTCAAGGCCGCGCCGGACGCCACCGAGGCCGCCTCCTCGCTGTACGTCTCGATGTTCAACTTCTCCATCGCGCTCGGCGCCCTGATCGGCGGGTTCGCCTTCGACCACCTCGCCATGACGAGCGTGCTGTGGATCGGCGCCGGCCTGGCCGTCCTCACCCTCGCGGTGGCGGGCGCCCGGACCAAGGGCCTGCTCTCCACCGAGCCCACCGCGGGTCACTGACCCGCCCCACAGACCCGCCCCCGCGCTTAATCCCCCGGAGCGCGGGGGCGACCCCCTCTCCCCCTCTTGTCCGTCCGCTGTCCGAAAGGCCCGACCATGTCTGCATCAGCGTCCCAGCCGTCCGTCGTGGGCACCGATGACCCGCGTTACGAGGACCTGGCCACGCGGGGCAACAACAAGCGCTTCACCGCCCGCCCCCGGGAGTTCCGGGTGGTGACCTCCACCGCCGAGGTCGTCGAGGCCGTGGGCGAGGCCGTCCGCGACGGCCTGAAGATCGCCGTCCGCAGCGGCGGCCACGGCTACGAGAACTTCACCGGCGACCCGGCCGTCCAGCTGGTCATCGACCTCGGGGAGATGCGGGCCGTCTCCTTCGACACCGGGCGCCGCGCCTTCATGGTCGAGCCCGGCGCCCGCCTCCTGGAGGACGTCTACGGCCCGATGTACGAGCGCTGGGGCGTCGCCGTCCCCGCCGGCAACAGCAACAAGGTCGGTCTCGGCGGCCACGTCCAGGGCGGCGGCTACGGCTCGCTGTGCCGCGCCCACGGCCTGATCGTCGACCACCTGTACGCCGTGGAGGTCGTGACCGTCGACGCGGCCGGCGAGGCCCGCGCCGTGATCGCCACCCGCGAGCCCGACGACCCGCACCACGACCTGTGGTGGGCGCTCACCGGCGGCGGCGCGGGCACCTTCGGCGTGGTCACCCGCTTCTGGTTCCGCAGCCCCGGCGCCACCGGCGACGACCCGGCCCACCTGCTGCCGCGCCCGCCGGCCGAGATGATCATCAGCACCGTGCTCTTCCCCCGGCCCGGTCTGGACAAGCCCGCCCTGCGCGCGCTGGTCGGCGCCTTCGGCCGCTGGCACGAGCGCAACAGCGCGCCGGACTCCCCGTACGCCCACCTCTTCAGCAGCCTGGTGCTGCTCGGGAGGAACCCGGACCCCGAGAAGGACATGGGGGCCGTGCTCGTCACCCACATGGACGCCGGCCGGCCCGGCGCCGAGCGGCTGCTCCAGGACTTCCTCGACGAGGTGACCGGCCGGGCCGGCCTCTCCCCCGTCGTCCTGCCGGCCGAGACCGTGCCGTGGACGGCGTCCAAGAAGGCGCTCGGCGACGCGCAGGACGCGGAGATCGGCCGGCAGAAGGTGAAGTCCGCCAACCTGCGCCGCTCCTTCAGCGACGACCAGGCCGACGCCCTCTTCGACTTCCTGAACGGCGACGGCCACGCCAACGACAGCAGCCTGGTGGCCATCGACTCCTACGGCGGCCGCGTCGGCGCCGTGGCGCCGGACGACACCGCGGTCGCGCAGCGCGACTCGGTGATGAAGGTGCTGTTCATGAACACCTGGCAGGACGCGGAGCACGACGCGGCCAACCTCGACTGGATGCGCCGCTTCTACGGTGCCGTGTTCGCCAAGACCGGAGGCGTGCCCGTACCGGGCGACGACCAGGACGGCTGTTTCATCAACTTCCCCGACACCGACCTGGCCGACCCGGCCCTCAACACCTCGGGCACCCCCTGGCACGAGCTCTACTTCAAGGACCACTACGCCCGGCTGAGGGACATCCGCGCGGCGTACGACCCGCGCGGCGTCTTCGGGCACGCGCTGTCGGTCCGTACGGCCTGATCACAGCGGTCCGGCCGGGCCGAACTCCCACTTGATCGGAATCACTTGCGAGAGGATCATTCCTGGTACACACCAACACCACGACTGTGCGCGGCGCATGACGCCGCCGGGGCAACCGTGCCCGGAGACCGATCGAACTCCGGGCACGGTTGACCGCTGCGCATTTTCTGGACCCGGCCGGATTCAACGGACTTATGAAGCCGTTGACTCGGCCATTACTCAATGCGTAGCTTCCGACATGTACGCCGCGTTCAGACTTTGCGTTGCACCACAGGGGGAGCACAGATGGGAAGCATTGCGTCGCAGGGGAGGATGACAGAGGCCAGTGCGTTCGCCGTCCTGGAGTTGCTGGCCGACGAGGCACCGATCGACCAATTCGAATCACTGGTGGAGGAGGCCCGCTGGCGCGGCACCACCGGTGCCGAACTGGCATTTCTCGAAAAAGCCAAACGGCTCGGCATGGCGATCTACGCCCAGGTCGAGCGGCGCCAGCGAAAGGAGGCCAGGCTCTCCGCCTTCATCGATACGGCACGCAGCCTGGCCAATACCCAGGACCTGCCCGAACTGCTTTCCACGCTGGCCCGCCAGGCGCGCCAGCTCTTCGATGTCGACCTGGCCTACGTCACGTCGTTCGACAGAACTCCCGGCCTTGTTTCCATCAGTGCCTTCGACGGCCACACCAGCGCATTGACCACCGGCCTGACCATCCCCGACGACGCCACCATGAGCAGCGGGCCCACCCCTTTCTGGACCCCCGACTACGCGGCCGACGAGCGGGTCGGGCACAGCCGGGCCGTCGATCGCCTGATGCGGTCCGAGCGCATACGGGCGCTCATGTCGGTCCCGCTGAACGACGGCGCCCGGCCCGTCGGCACCCTGTACGTGGCCAGCCGGAGCATGCGTTACTTCACCGCTGGCGAGGTCTCGCTCATGGGCTCGCTCGGCGAGCTCGCCGGAGTCGCCATCGGCAAGGCGCGGTTCCTGGAACACGCCGCCGACGTGATCACCGAGCTGAGGGAGCACAAGGCCGGGGTGCGCGGCGCGCAGGAGATCACCGCCGTCCACGGCCGGCTGATGGACGTGGTCCTGGGCGGCGGCGACCTGCGCACCCTGGCCGCCGAGGCCGCCACGGGCCTGAACGGCGCGGTGCGGATCCACGCACCCGACGGCGCGGTCCTGGCCACGGCCGGCGAGATGCCGGCGGAGGCCGAGGCCGACGCGGTGCGCGCCCTGGTCGAGGCGCACGTGCCGCGCGAACCCGCGCTCCTGGACGGCGGCCTGTGGGCGGCGCCGGTCCTGGCGGGCGACGAGGATCTGGGCACCCTGCTGCTGAGCCCGCGCCACCCCCTCGGCGAGCATGACGTCCGGCTGCTCGTGCTGGTCACCCAGGCCATCGCGGCCCTGCTGCTCCTGCGCCACAGCCACGACGAGGCCGCCCTGGGGCACGACCGCGACTGGCTGCTGGAGGACCTGCTGGCCAGCCCGCAGCGGCCGGCCGAGCAGTTCCAGGAGCGCGCGGGCCGGCTCGGCATCGACCTGAGCCGGCCGCACGTGGTCGTCGTCGCCCGGCCCGGCGGCGAGCCCCAGGACAAGCTGGCCATCTGGGCCTCCTCGTACGCCCGTCGCCGGGGCGGCCTGAAGAGCATGCACGCGGGCTGCGCCGTCCTCCTGCTGCCGGGCACGGACGCCACCGCGGCCGCCGAGCAGGTCTCGCGGGGGCTGGCGCCGCTCCTCGACCAGCCGGTGACCGTGTGCGCGTCGGGGCCGGTCGAGGCGGGCCGGGACATCGCCGGCGCGTACGAGGAGGCGCTGCGCTGCCTGGAGGCGATGATCGCGCTGGGTGCCACCGGCGGCTTCGCCTCGGCCCGCGAGCACGGCTTCCTGGGCGTCCTGCTCTCGGACACCCACGACGTCGAGGGGTTCATCCGGTCGATGATCGGCCCGCTGGCCGACTGCGACGCCCGGCGCTACACCGAGTACACCCGCACCCTGGACGCCTACTTCGACGCCCGGGGCAGCATCACGCAGACCGCCGAGCGGCTGCACGTCCATCCCAACACGGTCGGCCGCCGGCTGGAACGGGTCAGCGAGCTGTTAGGGGCGGGCTGGCAGCAGTCGGAGCGGGCGTTCGAGATCCAGCTCGCCCTGCGGCTGTCGCGGATCCAGCACGTCCTGCGGCGCCGCCGCCCCGTACCGGCCGGCGGCTGAGGCGGCCCGGGGCCGGGGCGCCGGTCAGACGGCGTACCCCAGTCCCGTGCGCCCGGCCCGGCCCAGCGCGGTGACCGCGTGGGCGGCGGAGGCGAGCGTGACGTGCCGGTGCCACCCCTTGTAGGAGCGTCCCGTGTAGTCCCGCATGCCCACCTGGTCGGAGATCTCGGCGAAGTCGCGGTCGACCCGGCGGGTCATCTTGCTGAGCTGCATCAGGGCGACCGGGTGCAGTGAGGTCATGTCGGTGAGCCAGAGCGCCGTGGGGGACGACTGGCCGTTCTCCCACTCGCCCATCAGCCGCAGGTCCCCCATGCCGGCCGGACCGAGGACGCGGACCGGCCGCGGCACCCGGGCCGGCATCCGCACCCGCACGCTGGCGGCCATGCTGGTGCGCAGCGTCTCGGCCGGGTCGTGGTCGGACCACATCACCGGGCGCCGCATGCCGGCGGCGGCGCTCATGATCTGGTGCGCGGGGACCCCCTCGGCCCGGCAGCCGGGCAGGGCGGGGTCGGCCGCCGTCAGCCGGAAGGTGTTGCTGACCCGGACCAGCAGCGGGACGCCGGCCGCTCGCAGCCGCCGGACGATGGCCGCGGTGTCGGTCTCCGGCGCGTCGAGGACGAGCGGGCGGACGGGCACCTTCCAGTCGGCGAGCATCTCCAGGTAGGCCCCGACCGCGCAGTCGCCCAGGGACTCGGGGACCGTGCCCTCGGGTATCGAGGCGCGGGCCCGCCGCTCGTCGTCCTCCAGCCAGTCCTCCGACAGGTGCAGCCGCCAGTTGACGGGGCTGGCCATCTCGTCGGACGCGGCCCAGACTCCGATGGCCTGCTGGGCGTTGAGCACCTGGCCGAGCGCGGGGAAGAAGCGCCGGTCGACGCCGACGGAGTGCCGGCCGCCCTTCGGGATGACCATCGGACGCACCACCCACGCCTGCGGCGGCGCGATGCGGTTCACGTGCCGCACGAGTGCCTGGCGCACCGGTGCCCAGTCCCAGATCGAGCTGGAGATGAAATGGTGCATGCTCTGTTCGGTGGCCGAGCCGCCGATCAGCGCGGCGATGTTCCGTATGGTTTTCCGGCCCTGCCCGCCGAGAAGTCCCCGGAGATATTCCAGGCCCTTTCGGCGCTGGTCGCTCCGGGGCAGGGTGGCAAAGAGTTCCGAACAGAGTTCGGTGAGCATCGCGTCATAGGCCCCGGCGTACTTCGGTGCGTGCGACTGCCTTCTTACGTCGTCCGGGTACAGGGCAACAGTGCTCATTGCAATCCCTATCTCGACTGATCGGGTATCCGTCTCGAAGTGGCTCCTCCACAGTGTCGGTTTCCGCCGTCGGCGCCTAGGTGCGCGAACCACCGGGCTCACCACGCGGGTGGTGGATGTTCCACCACCACTCACGCTGCGTGAAGAAAACGGGCCGGCTCTGACTCTCCGCCGCCGAAAAAGCATGGAATTCGGCCTTCCGGAAAGCGACTTGACTGACTTCGGTCAGCGCCAGGAATAAACCTGGAGTTCCGCCGACCGGCTGCATACCGTCCCTCCGGATACGCGTTGCCGGCCTTCTCCGCCATGGCCGGAAAGCGCGTTGACACTTTCGTCCCGCACCGCGCGGGGCCCACGGGGGAGGTCTCTTCAAGTGATCAGCAGACGAACGATCGTCGGAGCCGGCGCCGGACTCGGCGCCGTCGGCGTGCTGGCGGCCGGCGCCGCCGGCCTGCCGGTCCTCGGCTCCGCCTTCGCCACCGGCTCCCCCTGGACCCGGCTGCGCGAGAAGCTGACCGGCGATCTCGTCCTGCCCTCGGACGCGAACTACGCGGTCGCCAAACAGCTCCAGCTCTCGCAGTACGACGTGATCGCGCCGCAGGCCATCGCCTACTGCGAGACCGGCGCCGACGTCGCCGCCTGTGTGCGCTTCGCGCAGGACCAGCACCTCGCCGCCACCGCCCGCAGCGGCGGCCACAGCTTCGCCGGCTACTCCACCACCCCCGGCCTGGTCATCGACGTCTCCCGGCTCAACGGCGTCCGCACCGGCCGCTCCACCGTCCGGCTGGGCCCCGGCTGCCAGGGCGTCGACGTCGTCACCGCCCTGGACCCGTACGGCATCCAGGTCGCGGGCGGCACCTGCCCGACCGTCGCCGCCGGCGGCTGGCTGCTGGGCGGCGGACTCGGCCCGCACGCCCGGAAGTTCGGCATGGGTTGCGACCGGCTGGTCTCCGCCCAGGTGGTGCTGGCCGACGGCACCCTCAAGCGCTGTTCCGAGCACGAGAACGCGGACCTCTTCTGGGCGCTGCGCGGCGGGGGCGGCGGCAACTTCGGCATCGTCACGGAGTACGAGGTCCGGCCCACCCAGCTGCCCTCGATGGTGGTCTTCAGCCTGGTCTTCCCCTGGGCCGCCGCGGCCGACACGATCCAGGCGTGGCAGCGGTGGATCGCCTCCGGGGCCCGCGAGCTCGCCGCGGAGCTGTTCGTCCAGCTGTCCACCGACGACCCTGCCGGCACCGAGCCGACGGTCCAGGTCAGCGGCACCTACGCGGGCACGTCGGCGGAGTGCGACCTGGCCGTCGGCAAGCTCCTGGCGGCGGTCGGACACCAGCCGGTCTCCCGTGAGGCGACCGAACTCCCCTACCGTGCGGGAATGATGAAGGTCTTCGGCTGCGCCGACAAGAGCGTGCCCCAGTGCCACCGGGTCGGCTACTCGCCACAGGCCCAGCTGCCGCGCGACAACTTCGTCACCGGCCGCAATCTGTACTTCACCGGGCCCTGGACCCGGCAGGCCACCCAGGAAGCCCTCGCGGCCTTCGGCGCCGACATCCAGAAGGGTCAGTACCGCTTCCTGGGCTTCTTCGCCTACGGCGGCCAGATCAACACCGTGGATCCCAAGGCCACCGCCTTCGTCCACCGTGACGTCCTCTTCGAGACCGACTACCAGATCGGCCTCACCACACCCGCTCCCGCGCAGCCGGCGAAGGACGCCGCACAGGCATGGGTCAACGGCGGCTACGCGGCCCTCGACCCCTACTCCAACCACCGTTCGTACCAGAACTACATGGACCCGGCGCTGCGCAACTGGCGCGAGGCGTACTACGGGCAGAACTACGCCCGCCTCCGGTCGGTCAAGCGGACCTACGACCCGCACGGCTTCTTCCGCTTCGCCCAGGGCATCGACTGACCGACCGAAGCGGCGTACCCGAGCTTAGAGTTACGGGTGTGACCACTGAGCTCGAAGTGATACGCACCCTCGTCCGGGGGACCAACGGCAAGGCCATCGACGTCCACGCACCCGCCGGCGCCGGTCACGCGACCGCGCCCGCGGTGCTGCTCTGGCACGGCATGGGCCCGGACGAGCGGGACGTGCTCGCCCCTGTCGCGGAGGCCGTAGCGGCGCGCGGCCGGGTGGTCTTCGTCCCCGACTGGCGCTCTGACGCCGCCGACGGCGGTCGCGCGCACCTGCTCGACTCGCTCGCCTACGTCCGCGACCACGCGGCCGGCCACGGCGGGGACATTGGGCGGCTCGTGGTCGCGGGCTGGTCGGCGGGCGCCGGAGCGGCGGTGGCCGTCGGCCTGCGCCCCATTCTCCCCGGCGGCCCGCGCCCGGCCGCCGTCGTCGGCATCGCCGGCCGGTACGACCGGCCGGCGCGCACCACGGGGACGGCCCCGGCGGACGACGTGGCCGACGGCCTCCCGGACGGCCCGCCCGTACCCGTGACGCTGGTGCACGGCACGGAGGACGAGATCGCGGAGGTCGGCGTCGCACGGGAGTTCGCGGCCGTGCTGCGCGCGCACGGCAGGCCGGTACGCCTGACGGAAGCGGCCACCGACCATGCCGGGATCGTCATGAGCGCCTACGACCCGGCACGGAACCGCCTGCGCCCGGACACGGCCGGGCACGCGCTGAGCGGCGGGCGGGTCACGATCGAGGCACTGGTGGCGGCCGGCTGAGGCCCGGACGGGGGCGGGAATTCTACCGGCGCGGCAGGCCCCTTCACCCGAATGTCCTCGCTTTTACTTGGAGACGACGCCGAATGTGGTGGAATTCTCTCGGCCCAACTGAATCGAGAAGCACCGAAGAAGACGGAGAAGATCGATAATCAGCTTTCTCCAGGTCGCCAGGCAGCATCCTGAAGAGGACCTCATGAAGGTGCCCACCCGCGTCATGTCCGTCCACTGCGTGGTGACCTTCCCCGACGTGGTCGACATCGAGAACGCACCCGGGATACGCGACGCCCTGCGCACCGCCATTCGCACGCACGGCGATGTCTGCCGCACGCTGGTCGCCGATCTCTCGGCGTCCCGTTTCGCCACGGCGACCGCGCTCTCGGTGCTGGTCGAGGCCAGAAACCTCGCGCGGACCAAGGGAATGGCGCTGTACGTGGTGGCCCCGGCCCCGCTGACGAGGAAGGTCTTCACGCTGACGGGACTGCGTGAGGTCATGCCGCTCTACCGCAGCCTGGACGAAATGCCCCTGCCTCCGGCGGGCTGAGCGGTGTCGTGTGCACCCCCGCTGCGCGGTGGTGTCCTCAAACGCCGGACGGGCTGAAGGTGGCTGAACCCAGCCGAATCAAGCCCGTCCGGCGATTGAGGACGCGCCCGCAGGGCGCCCGCCGCCGCAGGCGGCCACGCGGCAAAGACGGCCCGCAGCCGAAGACCCGCCGCGCACCGCCTAGGCCGGCACACTGCCATCCCGCGGCTCCGCGCCCCCGGCATCAGCCCGTACGGCCGGAAACACGTCCACGACAGTGAACCCGCTCTCGACCCCGGCGATCCGCATGACCCGGGACACCCGTGGCACGCCCCGTACGAGCCTGAGCCGGCCACCGCGGCTGTTCACCCGGTGACGGGCTCTCAGCAGCAGCCGCAGACCGCTCGCGTCCAGAAAGGTCACCCGGCGGAGATCGATGACGATATCCGCCCGGAAGCGTTCCGTCAGCGTGTCCACGCGCGGACCGAGCAGCTGATCCGCCAAAATATCTATTTCTCCGAGCAGTTCAATGATGATCGCACCGCATGCCACGCGCTCGCGCAAGGCAAAGGCGGGCTCGTCCGCGCCCATGTGGTCCCTCACCGACCTCCCTCGGCCGCATATGCCGTCTACCTTTCTGGTGCCCCGGCAGTAGGGGAATCTCACCTTCGTCGCAAAGCTGTGATCGCACCGATGGGACGAACGACGGGAAGAGAGGAAGATCGGCGACCGCCGTCCGGGGGAGACGGGCGAATACCGGGAGCACTGAGGGGCTCAGGCGCGCGGCGGGGTGAGGTGATGCGCGCGGGGCGCGCGGCGCGACCGGCGGCCGGCGGAAGGCGCGGGCCCGGGAGGGGCGGGGCAAAAAGCGCGGCGGCGGGGGCGGGGTCGGGGTCGGAAAGTGCGGGACGGGGGAAGCGGCGTCCGGGGGGACAAGCCGCTTCCCCCGACGAGGACATGCCTCCAAGCACGGGCCGCGGTCGGGGGGAAGCGCGGCCCGGACCCCGCAGTGAGGTCATGTCCCCGGCCCGGCGGATTCCTGCCAGATCCGGGGGCCACGCCCTCCATCCTGCTCCCCCGCCGGAGCGCGACGCGCGGCCGAAGGGCCCGCCTTGCCGGGCCTTTGGTCCTTAAAGGCCCGGTGAGGAGGGCCGCTCCGAGGCCACCTCCCGGCATTCGGCCATACGTGCGGTTAGACTCTCGCGACCGTAGCGACGGCGGTGACAGAAGCGACCGCAGCGACCGTCGAGGCACCGGGGACAACAGGGGAGGCCGCGCGCCGTGGACAAGGCGAAGAAGATCGCGCTCTACGCCGTCATCATCTTTGTGGCATACACGATCATCCACTCCCCCGCCCGGTCGGCCGAGCTCGTCCAGATAGGGTTCGAGGGCATCTCGGACGCCGCCAAGAGCGTCGGCGAGTTCATGACCCAGCTGATCAACTGAGGGCAGACCCGTGATCCGTCACCTCGTCCTGTTCAAGCTCAACGAGGGCGTCGAGCGCGACGACCAGCGCGTCGTCGCCGGCGTGCAGGCGTTCGAGAAGCTCGGCCAGGCCATCCCCGACCTGCGGTTCTGGGAGTGCGCCTGGAACATCTCGGACCGCCCGATCGCCTATGACTTCGCGATCAACTCCGCCGTCGAGGACGCCGCCGCGCTCCAGCGCTACCTCGACCACCCCGCCCACCAGGCGGGCGTCGCGCAGTGGCGTGAATTCGCCACTTGGGTGATCGCCGACTACCCGTTCTGAGCGGTTCTCGCGGTCCCCTCCGACCTCGGTCGACACTCCGTTCCAGACCAGCCACAGCAGGCCCTCCGCCGCCCCGGCGGAGGGCCTGTTTCGCGCCAACACGGCGTTATGCGGTGCTTGCACACAGTGCACATGTCTTGTGATGCTATGACCGCTTTTGCCGGATGAGTTGACCGTGAAGGGTGGCGTGACCGTGTCGGCCCGTACCGTCCCAGAAGCCACTCCCGAGACCGCCGACGGGACCGTCCCCCGGTCCGCCACTCCCGCCGCCGCCACGACCGCCCGCAGGGCGGCTCCGGCGGGCGCTTCCGCCGAGCCCGCGGCCACCGCCGAGGTGAGAGCCGCGGACGCCCCCACGACCCCTTCTCCGGCCCCTCCCGAGGCCCCCTCCGCGGAGCCTCCCGCGACCGCTCCCGGCGACACCGGCGCCAACACCGCGGAGGCCGCCCCGGAGGCCGCCCCGCCGGCCGCCCGCGCCGCCGAGCCCCCCGACCCGTCCGACACCGCCGACGGCCATCCCAGGAGCCGCGGCGCGGACGCGAGGGCCCTGACCCAGGTGCTCTTCAAGGAGTTCGTCACCCTGGAGCCCGGCACGCCGGAGCACACGCGCGTACGCGCCGCCCTGATCGAGGCCAACCTCCCCCTCGTGCGCTACGCCGCCGCCCGCTTTCGCAGTCGCAACGAGCCCATGGAGGACGTGGTCCAGGTCGGCACCATCGGCCTCATCAACGCCATCGACCGCTTCGACCCCGACCGGGGGGTGCAGTTCCCGACCTTCGCCATGCCCACCGTCGTCGGCGAGATCAAGCGCTACTTCCGCGACAACGTCCGCACCGTCCACGTCCCGCGCCGGCTGCACGAGCTGTGGGTCCAGGTCAACGGCGCGAGCGAGGACCTGACGGTGCTGCACGGCCGCACGCCCACCACCTCGGAGATCGCCGAGCGGCTGCGGATCCCGGAGGAAGAGGTGCTGGCCTGCATCGAGGCCGGCCGGTCGTACCACGCCACCTCGCTGGAGGCCGCCCAGGAGGGCGACGGACTGCCGGGACTGCTGGACCGGCTCGGCTACGAGGACCCGGCCCTCGCCGGGGTCGAACACCGCGACCTCGTGCGCCACCTGCTCGTCCAGCTGCCGGAGCGCGAACAGCGCATCCTGCTGCTGCGCTACTACAGCAACCTGACCCAGTCGCAGATCAGCGCCGAGCTGGGCGTCTCCCAGATGCACGTGTCCCGGCTGCTGTCCCGCAGCTTCGCCCGGCTGCGTTCCGCAAATCGAATCGATGCCTAATCCTCAAGGGTGACGGGCCCTGATGTCAGTGGGCAGATATGTCGACTTGACGCTACAGCGTGTTGCCGACATGTGACATTCTGCTGGAACTGCGTTTGCCACAGCCCGGCCTCCGGTATTCAGGTGGAGGCTGAACCCCTCGCACGAGGGTGTTGCTGTGACCCGTCCGCGACCTCAAGGGGGTGGCATGTCCGTAGACCTGGGCAGCGCGAAGGTGCTCGCCAACGACGCACCGCACGCCGTGCTCGACGACTGCGAAGCCATCGACACCCGCACCCTCTCCCGCTCGCTCTTCCTGCGGCTCGCCGCGCTCGACAGGGACAGCGCGGAGCGCACGTACGTCCGCGACACCCTCATCGAGCTCAACCTCCCCCTCGTGCGGTACGCCGCGGCCCGCTTCCGCAGCCGCAACGAACCGATGGAGGACATCGTCCAGGTCGGCACCATCGGCCTGATCAAGGCGATCGACCGGTTCGACTGCGAACGCGGGGTGGAATTCCCGACCTTCGCGATGCCGACCGTCGTCGGGGAGATCAAGCGCTTCTTCCGCGACACCAGCTGGTCCGTGCGCGTGCCGCGCCGGCTCCAGGAGCTCCGGCTGGCCCTGACCAAGGCCAGCGACGAGCTCGCCCAGAAGCTCGACCGCTCGCCGACCGTCCCCGAACTGGCCCTGTGCCTGGGCGTCTCGGAGGACGACGTCGTCGACGGTCTGGCCGTGGGCAACGCCTACACCGCCAGTTCACTGGACTCCCCCTCGCCCGAGGACGACGGCGGCGAGGGCTCCCTCGCGGACCGCCTGGGTTACGAGGACAGCGCGCTGGAGGGCGTCGAGTACCGCGAGTCGCTCAAGCCCCTGCTGGCCAAGCTGCCGCCGCGCGAGCGGCAGATCATCATGCTGCGCTTCTTCGCCAACATGACGCAGTCGCAGATCGGCGAGGAGGTCGGCATCTCACAGATGCACGTCTCGCGGCTCCTGACGCGGACGCTGTCCCAGCTCCGGGAAGGGCTGATCGCCGACTGAGCCGGCGGTACGGCGGTACGGACGACCGGGCCGTAACACGGGGGCCTCGTCCGTATCCGTATCCGCTGCGGGATATGTACACCTGACGGACCGTCAGCCACACTGGGCCGATGCGACGGAAGACGATCGTCTCCGCCTCCGCCACCGCCGGAGCCGCCGCACTCGCCCTGGGCGCACTGCTCGCCGGATGTGGCGGAAGCGACCGCGACGGCTATGTCGCGACGGGGGCCGCCGGACCCGGTTCGTCCCGCTCGGTGGACGGGGCCGTGCCACCGAAGGGGGGCGTGGAGCTGGTCCCGCTGGACGGCGGCACAACCGGACCTTCAGGTTCCGCATCTGCCTCCGGAAGCTCCCCCGCGCCGGACCCCTCGAAGACTTCTCCCCCGCCCCCGCCGAGCCCCTCGGGGCCGCCGACGACCTCGGCAGGCAACCCCGGCCATCCGGCCGCGCGCACACCCGGGCGCCCCGGCGGCACGGCCGACGGCTCCACACCCTCCGCGCCTCACCGCGACCCGGCCGGCGGCAACGGACCGTCGCACCCCTCCGCACCCTCGGACCCTTCGCCCTCGGCGAGCGGCACCCGCCCCGGCCGGCCCGCGAGCATCACCGTGGGAACGCCGCGCCGCACCCCCGGCACATGGCCGTGGTGCGAGGAGGTCACCGTCCCGTTCACCAACACCGGAGACCGCCCGGCCACCGCGGGCACCGTCACCTTCGGCACCCACGTCATCGGCCCGCTCGGCACCGACTGGGCGACGGTGTCCTCCACCCGTCCGCTCCCCGCGCCGATCGACGCGGGGAGGACGGTGGAGAAGACCTGGACGGTATGCGTCGACGTCTGGCGCATACCGCCGGGGATGAGGATCGAGACGCGGGACGTGTCGGCGGTGTGGTCGTAAGGGAAACGGTTCTACGGGGCCGTCAGCCGAGCGCGAGCCACGCCACGGCCGCGATCACCGCGATCGCGACGACCACGCCGACGATCACCCCGGCCCGCGGGCCGGAAGAAGGGGCGGGAGCCGGAGCCGCGGCCCGGCGGGGCGTGCCCTCGTCGACGAAGGCGCGGAACATCTGAGTGCTGCCCGCGGGGTCGTAGCTGCCCTCGGGGTTCTGCTGATGGGGGTTGGCCATAGGCCAGGACCCTAGCGAAGTGGGCGCGGCCCCCGCTCGCCGGGCCACCCCTGCGCCACGACCGCGCCGCACCCACTCCGACCTGGCGCTTTACATCCCGCCGGAGATGTCTTGAGGGTTCCTTTACCCGGAAAGGAACGATTTCGTTTGCCTTCAGCAACCAATCACTGCTTCTATGGTTGCCCTAAGCAACCGAAGCTGGAGGTGTCGGCGTGGCCGCGCAAGAGCAGTACGAGGAGCTCGGCCGGCAGCTCGGTGCCGTGGTCGCCGTCCGGCGCGACCTCGGCCGGCTGCTGCCACCGGAGTGCTCGCCCGCGTCTGCCGGGCTGCTCGCGCTGCTGCGCCAGAACGGCGAGATGCGCATGGGCAGACTGGCCGAACTGCTCGCCATCGACATGTCAGTGACGAGCCGTCATGTCGCGTACGCCGCCGATCACGGCTGGCTGGAGCGGCACCCCGACCCGGCCGACAAGCGGTCGCGGCTGCTGAGCATCAGTCCCCGCGGCGAGGAGCTGCTGGCCGAGGTGTCCGCCCGCTACACGCAGGCGCTCGCCGTGTGCCTCAAGGACTGGTCGGACGACGACGTGAGCCGCCTGAACGAGCTGCTGGCCCGACTGCGCGAGAGCTTCGGCGACTGCCGCGGCAGCGCGCACCAGCCGGCCGCGCACCACGAGCGGGCCGGCTGCGGAGCGGCCCCACCCGCCCGCACACCGGTCGGTGCGTCCGTCGGTGCGTCCCTCCGGGACACCATCCCCTACCAGGAGATACAGGAGTAACGAACTCAATGGCTAAGACCACACCCGCCGGTGTGGGGGGCGGCCACGCCAAGCACGGAGGCCACGCCGGCTCCGACGCCCCCATGACGCACCGGCAGATCATGGAGGCGCTGTCCGGGCTGCTGCTCGGCATGTTCGTGGCGATCCTGTCCTCGACGATCGTCTCCAACGCCCTGCCCGAGATCATCTCCGACCTCCACGGCAGCCAGTCCTCGTACACCTGGGTCGTCACGGCCTCGCTGCTCGCGATGACCGCGTCCACCCCGCTCTGGGGCAAGCTCTCCGACCTGTTCAGCAAGAAGCTGCTGGTCCAGATAGCCCTGATCATCTATGTCGCCGGTTCCGTCGTGGCGGGTCTCTCGCAGAACACCGGCACCCTGATCGCCTGCCGTGCCGTCCAGGGCATCGGCGTCGGCGGTCTGTCGGCCCTCGCGCAGATCGTGATGGCGGCGATGATCTCCCCTCGTGAGCGCGGGCGTTACAGCGGTTACCTCGGCGCCACCTTCGCCGTCGCGACCGTCGGCGGTCCGCTGCTCGGCGGCGTCATCACCGACACCGACTGGCTCGGCTGGCGCTGGTGCTTCTACGTGGGTGTGCCGTTCGCCGTGATCGCGCTGATCGTGCTCCACAAGACGCTGAAGCTCCCCGTGGTCAAGCGGGACGTGAAGGTCGACTGGCTGGGCGCGTTCTTCATCACCGCGTCGGTGACCCTGCTGCTGGTCTGGGTGACCCTGGCCGGCAAGAACTACGACTGGATCTCCTGGCAGACCTACACCATGGTCGCCGGCTCGGTCCTGCTCGGTGCGATCTTCCTCTTCGTCGAGACCAAGGCGTCGGAGCCGATCATTCCGCTGCGCCTGTTCCGCAACAAGACGATCACCCTGTCGTCGGTCGCGAGCCTCTTCGTCGGCGTCGCGATGTTCAGCGGCACCGTGTTCTTCTCCCAGTACTTCCAGCTCGCCCGCGGCAAGTCGCCGACGATGTCGGGCGTGATGACGATCCCGATGATCGGCGGACTGTTCCTGTCGTCGACGATCTCCGGCCAGGTCATCACCAAGACCGGCCGCTGGAAGGCGTGGCTGGTCTCCGGCGGCGTCCTGCTCACGGCGGGCCTCGGACTGCTGGGCACGATGCGGTACGACACCCCGTACTGGCACCTGGCGATCTACATGGCGCTGGTCGGCCTCGGCATGGGCATGATGATGCAGAACCTGGTGCTCGCCTCGCAGAACCAGGTCGCGCCGCAGGACCTCGGTGCCGCCAGCTCCGTCGTCACCTTCTTCCGCTCCCTCGGTGGCGCGGTGGGTGTCTCGGCGCTCGGCGCGGTGCTCGGCAACCGCGTGACGGACTACGTCAAGGACGGCATCACCGCGCTCGGCCCGCAGGCCGCGGCGGCCGCCTCCAAGGGCGGCTCGGGCGGCGGCATCCCGAAGCTGGACGCCATGCCGGCCCCGATCCGCACGGTCTTCGAGAGCGCCTGGGGCCACGGCGTGGGCGATGTCTTCCTCTACGCGGCGCCCTGCGCGCTGCTGGCCTTCATCGTCACGCTCTTCATCAAGGAGGTCACGCTGAAGGGCCGCCCCGGCGGCCACCCGGCGACCTCCGACCAGGCGTCGGCCCCGGCCGGCGCGGAGCCGGCCCGGCAGGCCGGCTGACAGACCCCGTCGGCGGGGTGCGCGCTACGAGCGGAGACGCGCACCCGGCCGGCGGCCCCGGGAACGGAACGGCAAACGAGGTTCCCGGGACAACGGCCCCGGTGGCGGCGCGCGTAAAGGCAGGGGACGGCCTGCGCGCCCCCACCGGGGCCGATGACTTTTCCGGGCCGGGGTCAGCCCTGCAAACGGTCCCGCATGGCCTCGACCCCGGCGATCACCGTGTCGAGCGCGAAGGCGAAGTCCCGTTCCAGGTTCTCGGAGACGCTCTGGCCGCTGCGCTGCTCCAGCAGCCCGGCCGTCTCCTGGTAGGACTCGGTGAACTCCTCGGTCTTCATGAGGGCGTCGGTGACCTGCTGGTGGTACTCGTCCATGGTCACGCCCGTCTCCTGACAGCGCTCCCGGTGCACGGCCTCGACCGAGCTGAAGCCGTAGACGAACTGGAAGACGGCCCCCAGCGCCCCGCCGATGCGCTCGGGCGGCAGGCCGCTGCGCCGCATGACGGCGAGGGCCGCGTCGCCGAACGCCAGGGAGCGGGGACCGACGTTGAGGTACCGGCCGAGCAGCTGCGCCACCCAGCGGTGGGTGGTGAGGACCTTGCGGTATTCCAGGGCGAGCCGGCGCAGCTGTACGCGCCAGTCGACGCTCTCGTCGGTCACGTCGGGGACGGCCATCTCGCCGCACACCTGGTCGAGGGCGAGTTCGAGGAGGTCGTCCTTGTTGTCGACGTACCAGTAGACGGACATGGCGGTCACACCGAGATCGGCGGCCAGCCGCCGCATGGAGAACTTCGCCAGCCCCTCGGCGTCGAGCAGCCGCACGGTGGCGGCCACGATGCGCTCCTTGTCGAGCGCGCCCGCGTCCCCCGCGTCCCCCTTACGCCGAGAGGCGGCCGGAGCCTTCCCCAGCCAGACACTCTCCCAAGGCCGCCCGGCGCCCCTCCCGCTCACGATGTTCTCCTCACAGCTGCTGATACCCCGAATGCTAGGCCCTTGCCGGGCGCGAATTGTCTGGACGGACCCGCGGGTCCGCCGCACGGCGCAGGTCGGCGGTACGAGCGGCCCGAGGCCGGTTGGGCACCGCCGGACACGACCGCGGTGGTGCACCACCGCAGCGGCGGGAGGGGGGTGGCGGGGCACCTCCGAACCGGCAGCGGCGAGGCCACCTCCGGACCCCGCCATCCCGGCCGCGACGGCGCGAACGCCACACGGCGCCGCCCGGCGGTGCCAAGACGGCCGAAGCCGGTCCGGCACCGCCGGACACCACCGCAGCGGCGGAAGAGGGTGCCGGGGTCACCTCCGGACCCCGCCACCCCAGCCGCGACGGCGCGAACCCCCGTACCCCGCCACCACGACACACCCGCACGGAAACCAACCCCGCCACCCCATCCCGCCGCAACGGCGCGAACCCCACACACCGCCGCCCGGCGGTGCCCCGCAGCAGCGCGAGGGACGGGGGGACCCCAAGGCACTCACCCGCCCGCCGGCACGGCCCCCCGCTCCGCCCTGCGCAAAAGCACCGCCGCCAGAACGCCACCCGCCAGCACCGCCGCCGCCCCGACCAGCTGACTCGCCTGCACGCCGGAGGCGAACGCGTCGGAGATCGCCGCGCGCTCGGACGCCGTGCGGGCGTGGGACAGGGCCGCGGGAAGCGAACCCGCCCCGGCCGCCACCGCGGGGATCAGCGCGGCGAAGCGGGAGTTGAGGACCGCGCCGAGGACCGCGACGCCGAGGCCGTTGCCGCATTCCTGGAGCGTGCCGTTGACGCCCGCGCCCACGCCCGCCTTCTCCGGCGGGATCGCGGACATGATCGCGTTGGCCATGGCCGGCATGGACAGCGCGATGCCGATGCCCATCAGGATCAGCCCGACCAGCATCCCGCCGTACCCATCGGCGCCCAGCACCGCGATCGCCGCGAGGCCCGCCGCCAGCAGGCCCATGCCGCCCGCGATCGCGACCGGCGTGCCCACTTTCGGCAGCAGCCGCGCACCCACGCCCGTCAGGTTGAGGACGACGATCACCAGCGCCAGCGGCGACATCCGCAGACCGGTCTGCAGGGGGTCGTAGCCGAGCACCAGTTGCAGGTGCTGCGCCAGCAGGAAGAACGAGCCGCCCATCCCGAAGGCCACCAGGATGGACCCCGAGACCGCGCCCACGAACCGGCTGTTGCGGAAGAAGTGCATGTCCAGCATGGGGAACGGCACCCGCCGCTCCCACAGCGCGAACGCGGCCAGCACCACCGCACCCACCGCGGCGGGCACCAGCACCCGCACCGACGTCCAGCCGTACTCCGGCCCCGAGATGATCGCGAAGGTGACGCCCGTCATGCCGATCGTGGACAGCAGCGCGCCGAGCAGGTCGGGACGGTCACCGGACGGGTTCTTCGACTCGGGTACGAGCTTGACGACGGCCACCAGCCCGAGCAGCGCCACCGGCACGTTGATCAGGAAGATCGAACCCCACCAGAAGTGGTTGAGCAGCGCGCCTCCGATCAGCGGCCCGGCCGCGAAGCCGAGCGAACTCACCGCGCCCCACAGCCCGATCGCCTTCGTCCGCTCGTCCGCGTCGAAGACCTGCACGATCACGGCCAGCGTCGTGGTCATCAGCAGCGCGCCCCCGATGCCCATCCCCGCCCGCGCGGCGATCAGCTGGCCGGTGGTCTCGGATATGCCGGCGCTGAGGGAGCCGAGCCCGAAGAGCGCCAGGCCGACCGCGAGCATCTTCTTGCGCCCGTAGCGGTCCGCGGCGCTGCCGGCGGTGAGCAGGAGCCCCGCCTGGACCAGCGAGTAGGCGTTGATCATCCACTGGACGTCGGAGGTCGCGGCTCCCATCTCCTTCGTGAGGGAGGGGATCGCCACGGTGAGGACCGTGTTGTCGAGGAGCACCGTGAGCTGGGCGAGACAGATGACACCGAGGACCACCCAGCGGACGGGATTGCGCTGAGGTGCTCCTTCGGCGGTGGATTCGAGTGAACCAGCGGACATCGCGGTCACGAGGACGGCCCCCTTGTACGGCGTAGAACAACCAACCGCCGTACACCGTACAAGGCCGCCTCTACGTCGTACAAGGACTATTTCCGGCCATCCACTACCGGCCATCCGCTCCCGGCCGTTGCTACCGGCCGTCCCCCACCGGCCGGATGAGATACCCGACGCCCCGCCGCGTGTGGATCATCGGCTCCCGCCCGGCGTCGACCTTGCGCCGCAGGTAGGAGATGTAGAGCTCGACGATGTTGGGGCGGCCGCCGAGGTCCCGGTCCCAGACCCGGTCGAGGATCTGCGACTTGCTCAGCACCCGGCAGGGATTCCGCATGAGGAACCGCAGCAGCTCGAACTCCCGCCCCGTCAGCCGGATCTCCGCACCGCCCCGGGACACCCGGCGGCCGGCCTCCTCCAGGACCAGGTCGCCCACGACCAGCACCCCACCGCCGGCCGGCGGGACGGCGCGGGACCGGTACGGCGCTGCGGGGCGGGTACGAGCGGCGGTCGAGGTCATGTCGACGAGCGTGCGCGCGGCGACTGAGAGGACCCTTTCGACCATCTGTGAGTCCGCTGAGAATCCCGCCCCTCACCCGGGCGCCCCGGTGGCCGTCACCCGTCCGGCCCGGCGGGGAATAACCGGAAAACCCCTCCGGTTGTCGCGCGCATGGCACACACCACAGAACTGGGCAGGATCGGCATCTGGAGCGTCGCACTCCGGGCGGAGGACCCAGCGAAGTTCGGCGAAGTCGGCGACGCGGCGGCCGAATTGGAGGAGCTCGGTTACGGCACCCTCTGGCTCGGTGGCAGTCCCTCCCTCGCCGAGGCGGCACGGCTGCTGGAGGTCACGGGCCGGGCGGCCGTCGGCACCAGCATCACCTCCATCTGGCAGCACGAGGCGGCCGACGTCGCGGCACAGTACGCCGCGCTCGCGCCCGGCCGCCGGGAGCGCCTCGTCGTCGGTCTCGGTGTCAGCCACGGCCACCTGGTCGAGGGCTACACCAAGCCGTACTCCGCGATGAAGGAGTACCTGGACGCCCTGGACGCCGCCCCCGCGCCGCTGCCCGCCGGACAGCGGATGCTGGCCGCCCTCGGCCCGAAGATGGTGCGGCTCGCCCGCGACCGCGCGGCGGGCGCCCTGCCGTACCTCGTCACGGCCGAGCACACCGCCCGGGCCCGCGAGGCGCTCGGCGACGGCCCGCTGCTGGCCCCCGAGCTGAAGGTCGTGCTCGACCCCGACCTCTCCCGCGCCCGCGAGACCGCCCGCGCCTACCTCGGCTTCTACCTGCCCATGCCCAACTACACCAACAATCTCCTGCGTCTCGGCTTCACCGAGCAGGACTTCGAGGGCAACGGCAGCGACCGGCTGCTCGACGCGGTCTTCGCCCTCGGCGACGCCGCGGCCGTACGGGCCCGCGTGGACGAGTTCCTGGCGGCCGGCGCGGACCACCTCGCCGTCCAGGTCGTACGGCCCGCGTCCGAGGGCGGGGCCGGCGGCCTCCCGCGGGCCGAATGGCGCGCGCTGGCGGAGGCCCTGCCGCTGAACGGCTGACCGCGCCAGGGGGTGGGGTGGGGGACGGGTACCGGGGGCGCATCGCAGCCCGTGCCCCCCCCGTACCCGAAAGGCACCGGCACGCGTGCGGGAACGACACAGGCCCGGCACTCTTTCGAGTGCCGGGCCTGTGTTCTGAGTAGCGGGGACAGGATTTGAACCTGCGACCTCTGGGTTATGAGCCCAGCGAGCTACCGAGCTGCTCCACCCCGCGACGGTCGAGTAATCGTATCCCATTGAAGGGCTACCGAAAACTCGGCTGTGCGCTCGGCAGGATTCGAACCTGCAACCTCTTGATCCGTAGTCAAGTGCTCTATCCGTTAAGCTACGAGCGCTCGGCTTCCCGGCGGTTTTTCCTGCCGGTCGGCGTTGCGTGGACAACATTACATGAACTCCGCCGGGACGCGAAATCCATTACCCGCACCCATGGTGACCTGCGGAAACGCCACTTTGAGCACCCCCGGGCGAGCCCCTGCGCAAGATCCCGGAACGCCGCCCGGGACCGGCCCCCAGACCCGTCCCGAGACCCTTCCTGAGACCCCTCGGGCACCCTCCCCGATCGCCTCGGCCGCACCATGCGAAAAGCCCCGGCCGTCTTACGACGACCGGGGCTTCCGGCACCTGCGGAGGCGGAGGGATTTGAACCCTCGATGGGATTTAAGTCCCAAACCGCATTAGCAGTGCGGCGCCATAGACCGGACTAGGCGACGCCTCCAGCTCACTCACGCATGCGCGAGTGGTGCGTGCAGATGATGACACAGCCTTGCGGCCCGCCACCAATCGCTCCCTACGGTACCGGGCTTTCACCTGCGGGGGCAAAGACGTTTTCCGGTGCGCAACGCGTTGCCGTCCGGCGCGTTAGACGGGTGAAGGGTCCGGTCGGCCCCTTCCGGCCCTCCGGCCGGCCGGATCGTCCGATCTTCTCCCGTGCTCCCCCTCTACCCACCCGACCCCATTCCGACTCCTCCGACTCCCTCCGGCCCCCACCGACTCCCCCGAGCCCCGTCCGAACCCGTCTGGAGCCCCCCATGCCGTTCCGCCGCCTCGCCCTCGCCGCCGCCGCGCTGGCCCCCGCCCTGCTCGCGCTCCCCACCGCCTCGGCGGCCCCCCTGCCGCTCCCCGAACGCGCCGGCGACCACCTCACGGTCACCGTCTCCGACAGCGGCGCCTTCGACGGCACGCACGAGCTCTACTGCCACCCGACGCGCGGCAACCACCCCTTCGCCAAGGAGGCGTGTGCGGAGCTCGACGGCCAGGTCAGATGGGGCCAGGAGCTCTTCGCGCCCGTACCGGAAGGCTCGACCTGCACGCTGATCTACGGCGGACCGCAGCGGGCCCATGTGACCGGCACCTGGGCGGGCCAGCCGGTGAAGGCCGACTTCAACCGGACGAACGGGTGCGAAATCGCCCGCTGGAACCAGTTTTCCACCCTGTTCGGCAAGCAGGAGAGCTCACCCAAGGGCTGACACGAGAGGCATGTCCGGCCTTGCGGCAGGACGCCCCGGAGCGGCCCGTGACGCGCCTCGCCGCAGGCGTCGTCCGCCGTCGCCCCCGCCCCGACAGCCCGTAGACTTCCCACCAGTGACACGCCACGGGAGCGCCACAGCATGACAAATGGTGCCGCCCGGCGCGGTCGGCAAGGTGCGGTAACCAGGGAGGAAGCGTCGTCGTGAGCAGCAGGCCATCCCGAGGCGCTGCTCGCCTCGCAGCCATACTCGACGCCCTCCCCGATGCCCTGTTGCTCGTCAACTGCAACGGCACGGTCGTCAACGCCAACCACATAGCGCTGGAGACCTTCGAGGTCCCCGGCACCGGACTCGTGGGCCGCGGACTGCTCTCGCTGCTCCCCGACTTCGACTCGCGGCGCATCCCCGGCTCGATGCGGCTCCCGGACAGCGACGACGGGCGCACCAAGCCGACCCGGATGATGGCCCGGCGCACGGACGGCTCGGAGTTCCCCGTCGAGGTGACCAGCGCCAACCTGGAGGACGGCCGGACCCCGTACGCCGACCACTCCTCGTACACCGGTGACGAGCTGCTCATGCTCGTCGTCCGCGACCTGACCGGGACGCTCGACACCGAGGCCGAACTCGCCCGGCAGCAGCGCCAGACCGAGATGATCCTGCGCGCGGCCGCGGAGGGCGTCGTCGGCGTCGACATCGACGGCAAGGTCGTGCTCGTCAATCCCTCCGCCGCGCAGATCCTCGGCTACCGCGCCAGCGACCTCGGCGGCAAGGAGCTCCACCCCCTCATCCACCACTCGCGGCCGGACGGCACGCCCTTCCCGTACGACGAGTCGCCCATCGCGGACACGCTGCGCTCCGGGCGCAAGCACCGGGTGCGCGGGCAGGTGCTGTGGGCGAAGGACGGGCGCGCGGTGCCCGTCGACATGACGACCGCGCCCGTGCGCGACGGCGATCAGCTGGTCGGCGCGGTGATGACCTTCACCGACCGGCGCTCGCACGACGCGCTGGCGGCGCGCCACGCCCAGCTGCTGGCCGTCCTGGAGAGCTCGCTGCGCGGGCCGCTGGAACAACTGCGCGGCGAACTCGGCACGCTGGCCGCCGACCCGGCCGGCCAGCTGTGGCCCGAGGCCAACCAGATCCTGCATCACCTTTCCGCCGGATACGCGCGGATGACGGCTCTTGTCGACAATGTCCTGGCTTATCAGCGGCTGGACGCGGGCGAGGCCCGGCTGGAGAAGGAGAAGGTCTCCCTCGACGAGGTCGTGGCGGCCGGGGTCGAGGGCGCGATCGAGCTGATCGGCCCCGGGCGGGCGCAGTTCGCGGTGCACGCGCCGCCGATCGAGGCCGAGGTCGACGCGGAGCGGTTCGCCCAGGCGCTCGCGCACCTGATCGCGGACGTCGCGGGCGTCGACGCGACCGGCAGCACGGTGTCGCCCGCGGCGGGCTCGGGCGACTCGACGATCGTGGTCGCCGCGGCCCAGCGCGGCGAGGTCGTCCGCATCGAGGTCCGCGGCCCGTTCGCCGGTGGCGACCCGGTCCACGAGCCGATCGTGCGCGGCATCGTGCGCGGTCACGGCGGCGTGCTCCAGACGCATGACGTGCCGGGTGCCTCCGGCGGCAGCGCGTACGTCCTGGAGGTGCCGGTCTCGGCGCAGGCCGGCCCGGTGACC
>NZ_JAGGOL010000030.1:350-17413 GCF_018614525.1 Streptomyces sp. ISL-11 | reverse complement strand
CCCCGCGCACGGCCTTGCGGAGCACCTTGAGCATGCGCGAGGAGCCCTTGATACGGGCGACGGCGGGCTCGTCGTAGGTGTCGGCCTCGGCACCGTCGACGAGGTTGCCGACCGCGCGGATGGCGACCTGGCCCTCCTCGCCGAGCGAGGGCAGCACGCCCTCGGTGTAGGCGACGAGCAGTGGGGTCGGCGAGACGACGAGGATGCCGCCCGCGTAGCGGCGGCGGTCCTGGTAGAGGAGGTAGGCCGCGCGGTGCAGGGCGACGGCGGTCTTGCCCGTGCCGGGGCCGCCCTCGACCTCGGTCACCGACGCCGCGGGGGCGCGGATGACCATGTCCTGCTCCGCCTGGATGGAGGAGACGATGTCGCGCATGGTGTGGCTGCGGGCCTGGCCGAGCGCGGCCATCAGCGCGCCGTCGCCGACGACGGGCAGGGCGGCACCCGCGAGGGTGGCCGTCAGCTCCGGGCGCAGCAGGTCGTCCTCGACGCCGAGGACCTTGCGGCCCTTGGAGCGGATGACGCGGCGGCGCACGACGCGGCCGGGCGCGACGGGCGTGGCCCGGTAGAAGGGCGCGGCGGCGGGCGCCCGCCAGTCGATGACCAGCGGCGAGTAGTCGGCGTCGAGGACGCCGATGCGGCCGATGTGCAGCGTCTCGGCGATCTCGGCCCGTTCCTCGCGCACGGCGTCGTCGGCGGGCTCGACGGAGGTGTACGCGCCGTCCGGGCCCTTCTTGCCGTCCTTGCCGAGGAGCAGGTCGATGCGGCCGAAGAGGAAGTCCTCGAACTCGCTGTTGAGCCGGTTGAGGTGCACTCCGGCGCGGAACACCTGGGCGTCCCGCTCGGCGAGCGCGCCGGGTGTGCCGACCTGGCCGCGCTTGGCGGCGTCGTCCATGAGGAACTCGGCCTCGTGGATCTTCTCCTCCAGGCGTCGGTACACCCGGTCGAGATGCTGTTGTTCCGTACCGATCTCGCGGTCGCGGACCCCGTCGGGTTCCGTCGCCGGTCCGGTCGCCACCTGCGCGTGCGCGGCGTTCTGCGCGGCCACCCAAGCCCCCTTCTGCTGTGCCTAGGGCAGCCGTCAACCGTACGCGAACAAGGGTGCTGAGCGCACCTGTCAGGACATGACGGGTTTGGTCAGGATTTGGCCGAGCAAAAGGCGGGAGGTCAGACGGATTCAGACCCCGACCGTGGCCAGCAGCTTGCCGTCGAGGGTGCGCACCTCGAAGCGGGAGATGTCATTCCGATTGAGCGCGGCGCCGCCGTGGGTGTAGAGCGGCTCCTTGTTCCACTTCTCGCCCTTGTCCAGGCCGTAGCCCCCGGGCGGCACCGCCCAGGTCGTGACCGTCTGCCGCTCGCCGTCCTTGCCGACGGCGACGAGGTCGCAGGTCAGCGGGCCCTTGACGTGGCCCAGCCGGAGCGCCACATGGGTGCCCCACGGCTTCGGCTGGAGCGAGACGGTGGCGTCCACCTTCGTGGCGGGATCGACGCCGCCGATCTTCTCGCCCTCCTCGTACATCTGCTTGGCCGCGCTGACCGTGCTGTGGCTCGGCGGGTCCTGCGAGGTGAGGGCGGAGCCGACCAGCGGGCCCGCCACGATCAGGGCGGCGGCCGCGGCGACCAGGCACAGTCTGCGGGTGCGGCGCGCCCTGCGGGCCGCGGCGACCTCGCCGAGCAGCCCGTCGAGGAGGGCCGGGCCCGGCCGGGCGGTGAGCACGGCGGGATCCGGTGTGGCGTCCTTGAGGTCGTCCAGCAGCGGGGTGAGCGCCATGAGGTCGTCGAGCTCGGCGGCGCAGCGCGGACAGCCGGCGAGGTGCTCCTCGAAACGGGTGGCGTCCGCGTCGTCCAGGACGCCGAGCGCGTAGGCGCCCACGTCCGCGTGCTGGTGGTCCGGTGCCGGCCGGCTCATGCCGTCACTCCTCGTTCCTCAAGTGAGAGCTTCATCGAGCGCAGGGCGTAGAACACCCGGGACCGCACGGTCCCCGCCGGTACGCCCAGCACTTCGGCCGCCTCACTCACCGTACGTCCTTTGAAATAGGTCTCGATCAGCGCCTCTCGGTGGGCCTCGGTCAGGTCGCCCAGGGCGTCGGAGATCGTCATCAGGCGCAGCGCCCGGTCGATCTCGTCCGCCGCGGGTATCAGCTCCAGCGGCCCCGGGTCGACCTCCCGGGGGCGGGCCTGCCGGCTGCGGTGGCCGTCGATGACGATGCGCCGGGCGACGGTCACCAGCCAGGGCCGTACGGAGCCGGGGGCTCCGCGCAGCCGGTCGGCGTTGCGCCAGGCGCGCAGCAGCGTCTCCTGGACGACGTCCTCCGCGCGCTGGCGGTCGCCCGCCACCTGCCGGAGCACGAACGCCAGCAGCGGGCCGGCGTGCTCGTCGTAGAGCGCCCGCATCAGCTCCTCGTCGGGACTCGTCCTGTCAGCCACGACGGCATCCTTGCGCAAAGCCTTCCCCCGGGTCGATAGCTCGGCGGTGGTCGGGAGACGGCCGGGGCTGCGGCCCTCTCGTGTCCCGGGGCACGTGCGCCCCCTTCGCCCTTCTCCCCCTTCCGTACGTACGCACGTCCCGGCGTGCTCAGCGGCCGCCGGAGTTTCTTCGGGGGAACGGCGCGTACGGACGAAAGGGCCGCCGTGTTCACCGCGCACCCTGTGAGAGAGCCCTCAATTCACGGATTGAGCGGCTCCGTGACACGTCCCCGTATGCCGGGACGAAAGCCGGAGCAGGGGAGCACCGGCTCGTACGGGGAGGTTCGGCATGAACCGGAAGACCATCGTCCTGGCCACCACCACCGCGGCCGTGGCCGCCGGCGTCGGCATCGCCTTCGCGGTCGTGCCGGGCTCAGGCGGCGGCGGGGCGGCGCACTCCGCCCATCCGGGCGGCGGGGACGGAACCGGCGCGCTCGCCACCGTGAGCGGCCCGAACCGGCCGGACGCCGTCTTCTTCGCCGGCAGTCTCGACGGCGCGAGCGAGGTGCCCACGGCGGGCGGGCCGGCGGTCGGCGACAAGGACGGGCGGGCGATCGCCTTCCTGCGCGTCCAGGGCGACGAGGTGTCGTTCGCCTTCTCCTTCCGCGGCATCGCGGCACCCACCGCCGCCCATGTGCACCTGGGCGAGCGGGGGAAGAACGGTGAGGTGAAAATCCCGTTCTTCGCGCGGAAGGTGGCGGACGGAAAGACCTCCGTGGCCGGCACGGTGAAGGTCGGGGACCGGAAACTGCTCGCGGACCTGAAGTCCCGCCCGGGCGGCTTCTATTTCAATCTCCACACCGGTGAATTCCCCGGCGGCGCGGTACGCGGTCAGGTGAACAGGCTGAGCGTGCCGCTCGACATGAATACGGCGATGAAGAGCTTCCGGTCGTCGGTGGTGAAAGGCAGTCAGATATACGCCTGCGCCAAGCGGGAGGACGGCACGTTCGCCTTCGCACAGGACAATGTGAACGCCACCCTCGACGGTGGCATCGCCCACTCCTTCGTCACGCCCGGCGGCGCCCCGCGGTGGATCGCCCCCGACCGGTCCGCCGTCACCGGCGAGCTGGTCGCCAGGGTCCCGAACGGCGAGGGGAACATCCCCGAGCTCGACCTGCGGGCCACGCGGTCGGGCGCGGCCGGGGGGCTGTTCGCGCCGACGGTGGAGATCCTGCGCCTCAACACGCGCGGCGGGGCGGCCCCGTCCGGGAGCTGCGACCCGGCGCGGCAGCCGAAGGCCGCGGTGCCGTACCGGGCGGACTATCTCTTCATCGCCAAGTGACCGCCACGGCCGCCACCGCCGGTCAGGCCAGGCCGTTGATGACGCGCCGCCGGTGGCGGGCCACGCGCTCGCGGTTGCCGCAGACCTCGCTGGAGCACCAGCGGCGCCGGCGGCCCCGCGAGGTGTCCAGGTAGACCAGCGAGCAGGTCTCGCCCTCGCACTGCCGCAGCTGTCCGCGCGTGGCCGGGTCGGTGAGGAGTTCGACCGTGTCACGGGCGATCCGGCCGACGAGTTCGCCGCAGTCGGGGGCGGCGGCGAGCGTACGGACCAGGGTGCCGTCGTCCGCCCGTACGGCCCTGGGGGCGGGCGGCGCGGTGGCGGCCAGGGCGTTGACGCGCTCCAGGTCGGGGTCGGCGGCGCGGCCGCCGACCTCGGCGTGGACGACGCGGTGCAGCAGGTCGCGGGCGGCGTGGAAGCGGCCGAGCCAGGAGGCGTCCACCGCGCCGAGCGGGGTGCCGGGCGGCACGACCCCGGCACCGACGAGCCAGGACCGCAGCCGCTCGGCCGTGTCGAGCCGCTCCACCGGCTCCTCACTGAGCCGGCCGCCGACCGTGGCCAACAGGTCCAGACAGAGCCTCCCGGCGTCGAACCGCAGGTCGTAGGGGGAGGTCGCCGCCATGCGCCTGTCACCTTTTCCCTGTGAGGGATACCGCCACTCCCAGCGTGCCCCGCCGGACGGGCACGTGAACCCTGCGGGGGCGATCGGGGGAGGCGCCGGGTGCCCGGGCAGGAGCCCCCGGCCGGCCCGGACCACACGCTTCCGGCCCGCCGCGGGCGGAAACGAACCCCGCCGGACGAGCACCCGACACCGGCCGCCAGGACCTCGCAGCGAAGCCGCCGGGTCGCCGGCCGGGACGAACACCGTCAGAGATACGCGACCGGGCACCCCGCGCAGGAGCCCCGGTCGGCCCGGACCACACACTTCCGGCCCGCCGCAGGCGGAAACGAACCCCGCCGGACGAGCACCCGACCGCGCCCGCCAGGACCTCGCAGCGAAGCCGCCAGGTCGCCGGCCGGGACGAACGCCGTCAGAGATACGCGGCCGGGCACCCCAGGCGGGAGTCCCCGCACCGCGCCAGCCGCTTCCGAGCCCGCCGCAGGCGACTACGCGTCCAGCGGGTTCGCCGCGATGCGCTCCGCGATGCCCGCCCGCACCGCGGCCGCGGCAGAGCTGCGCGGCTTGCGGTGAGCCTGGTTGCGGAAGCACTCGGTGAACTCCTCGGCGAGGCCGAGCCGGGGGTAGCGGGCCAGCACCTCCGCGCGGAACCCCGCGGGGAAGGCATCGGCGCCGCGCCCGGAGATGTCCACGGACGTGGAGAGTTCCAGGAGGTGGCTCTCCGGGTCGGCGGTGACGTCCGGGCTGTCCCCCATGTGCCGGACGATCACCTCGGAGACCCGGGCCCGCCGCGCGGCCGGCCACCCGGCGGCGGCCGCGAAGACCCACGCCACATGACCGCCCGCCTCCTCGAAGGGCACGGTGTGGCTGTCGAACTCCCTCGCCAGGCCCAGGTCGTGGAGCATGGCGGCCACGTAGAGGAGCTCCGCGTCGAAGGCGATGCCGTGCGCCTCGGCGTGTGCGGCGGCCCACACGTAGGACCGCGTCGAGTGGTTCAGGAGGGCGGGCGAGCAGTACGCGGACGCCACGTCGACCGCGGCCGAGCAGGCGGCCGTGCCGGGTATCACCAGCTTGTCGATCTTCATGGCCGCGATTGTCGCCTACCTCCGCGGCAGGTCCTCGTCCGGTGGGAGCCACGCGCCGGGCGGCCGCTCCAGCCACCCGTGCGCGGCGGCTCCCCCGGCCGCCGCGTCCCGCAGCGCGTCCAGCCCCGGATGCGCGAGCCCCCGCCGCCACACCATCGACACCGGTGACAGCGGGACCGGGTCGGTCAGCGGCCGCAGCACCATGCCGGGCACGTCGATGAACTCCACGCTCGCCAGCACCGACCAGCCCCGCTTGCGGACGACGCGGACGAACTCCTCCTTGCCCTCGATCCCCGGAAACGGTGCGGCGACCTCGATGCCCCGGCCCTCGAAGAGGCGTTCCGCGAGGTCGGTCCACTCCGCCGTGTCCGGGTTCCCGGCGGCCGCGTAGAGGGTCTCGCCGGACAGGGCGTCCAGCGGTACCGCGGCCCGCTCCGCCAGCCGGTGGCCGGCGGGCAGCAGGACGGCCATCGGCTCGTACCGTACGAGCCGGTGGCAGAGCCGGGCGCGGACCTCCGGGCCGAGCCCGCCCGCCCGGCCGAAGGAGACGTCCAGGCGGCCGGCCAGGATCTCGGCGGCCGCACCGGTCAGGCCACTGTGGAAGCGGGCGACGAACTCGTGGTCGGGGGCGGCGGCGCGGGCCGCCGTGAGGACCTGGTGGGCGGTGCCGACCGGGGCGCCGACGTCCACGAGCAGCGGCCGCTCCTGCCGTGCGCAGGCCGCCGCCAGCTCGTCGTGCGCGGCGAGGACCCGCCGGGCGTACGGGAGCAGGCGGGCGCCCTCGGCGGTGAGGGTGACCTGACGGGTGGTCCGGGTGAACAGCTCACCGCCCAGGCGCTGTTCGAGGCGCCGGATGTCCCGGCTGAGCGCCTGCTGGGCGACGAACAGCCGGGCGGCGGCACGGGTGAAGTGCAGTTCGTCGGCGACTGCGGCGAAGGCCCGCAGCAGGCGGGGATCAAGATCGTGCGGCACGCCGGCAGTCAACAACAAAAGTGCGTCAATGGCCACCGATCAGGTGTTGGACCGGCGGCGGTGTGCCCGGCGAGGGTGGGCGCATGCCCCCGCCGTCACCGCACACGCCCCTGTTCGCCGTCTCCGGCGCGACGCTCGTCGCCGCGCCCCTGCGGCCCGCCCGCCGCACCGCGCCGCGCGGCCCGTACGCCCGGCTCTTCGCCGTCCCCGGCACCCGCGCCTTCACCGCCGCCAACCTCCTCGCACGGCTGCCCATGGGCATGTTCGGGGTAAGCGCGATCCTCATGATCTCCGCCGCGCGCGGCTCGTACGCGCTGGCCGGCGCCGTGACCGCGACCGGTCTCGCGGCGACGGCGGTCGTCGGACCGTGGACGGCCCGGCTGGTGGACCGCCACGGCCAGGGCCGGGTCGCCGTGCCGGCGGCGGCGGTCGCGGCCCTCGGCTCGCTGGCCCTGGTGCTGTGCGTGCGCTGGGACGCGCCCACGTGGACGCTCTTCGCCGCCTACGCGGCGACCGCGACGACGCCGAACACCGGCGGGATGTCTCGTGCCCACTGGGCACACGTCCTGCGCGGCGACCCGGCCGCGCTGCACACCGCGAACTCCTTCGAGCAGGCCGCCGACGAGCTGTGTTTCATGCTCGGACCGGTCGTCGCGACGTTCCTGTGCACGGCCGTCCGCCCGGAGGCCGGCACGCTCGCCGGCGCGGGCCTGTTCCTCACCGGCGTCGTGCTGTTCGCGGCGCAGCGCCGCACCGAGCCGTCGCCGGCCGCGGCGGCGCGGGCCGGCCGGTCGCCGGTGCGCGGCAACCCCGCCCTGGCCGTGGTCCTGGCCGCCTTCGTCTGCACCGGCGCGGTCTTCGGGTCGCTGGAGGTGGTGACGGTCGGCTTCGCCGACGCGCTCGGCAACCGGCCGGCGGCGGGCGTGGTGCTGGCCCTGCAGGCGGGCGGCTCCTGCGCGGCCGGGCTGCTGTACGGGCTGGTCCGCCCGCGTGGCCCGGCGGCGGCCCGCTTCCGCCGCTGCTTGGCCGTGATGGCCGCGCTCGCGCCGCTGCCGCTCCTGGCCGCCGGTACGGGCAGCCTCCTCGCCGTGTCCGGGGCCCTGCTGCTGGCGGGCATGGCGACCGCGCCCACGATGGTCACGGGCATGAACCTGGTCCAGTCCCTGACGCCCGCGGGCCGCCTCAACGAGGGCATGACATTGGCCGTGACCGCCCTGCTCACGGGCATCGCGGCGGGCTCGGCGGCGGGCGGCTGGACGGTGGAACACGGCACACCGGGCCACGGTTACGCGGTGGCGGTCGGGGCGGCGGCCTTGGCCCTGGTCACGGCGGTGGCGGGGCGCGGGGGTCCACGGGGCGGCGCCTGAGCGGGCGGCCCGCAGGCCGTGTCGTGCGCACCACCGCTGCGCGGCGGTGTCCTCAAACGCCGGACGGGCTTGATTTCGGCTGAGCTCAGCCGATCTCAGCCCGTCTGGGGGCACCTCCCAGCGGTAGCTGGGGGAGCTTGAGGACGCGCCCGCAGGGCGCCCGCCGCCGCAGGCGGCAAAGACGGCGCGCAGCCGAAGATCTGCCAGGAGCCCCGCAGGGCAGGTCACCCCCGCCCAGCCCGCCGCCTGAACGCCACCACCCCCAGACCCGCTGCCGCCGCCACCCCCGTGCCCGCCGCCAAGAGCAACGGCGCGGAGCCCGCGGCGGCGGACCCGCGGGCCGCCTCCGTGATCACCAGGTGGGCGGTCCTGCTCACCCGGCCGTGGTGGCTGACGACGGTGACGGGGTACCGGCCCGCCTCCAGGCCGCGGCGGACGCGCGCGGGCCCGTAGTAGCGCGGGGCCGCGCCGTCGCCGGCCTTGCTGTCGTCGCGGCGCAGCGTCACCGGGCGTTCGAACGCCGGGGAGGTGGCGGTCAGCCGCTCCTCCTCCCCCGGGTCGGGCGCCTGGTCGCGCCAGAGGACGTTGACCTGCCCGCCGGCCGTGACCTCGTGCCCGTCCGTACGGGCCGCGTCGGGCCCGGCGCCGGCCGAGGTGCCGAAGAAGGCGGGGCCGCGCGCCCGGCCCAGGTAGTCGCGGTCGCCGGGCCGGGCGGCGCGGACGACCAGCCGCTTCTCCTCGATGACGCGCCCGCCGGGCCCCGTGAGCGCCACCGTGTACGTGCCGTCGCGGACGGTGGCCGGCAGCCGGGCGGCGCCGGAGAACAGCCGGGGGTTGTGCCAGTCCGCGCCCCGGGGATCGTGGGCCAGTCGCACGGGCGCGCGGAAGGCCGGCGAGCGGACGGAGAAGGACGTACCGCTCTCGCCGGGGTACAGGTCGTCGTACGCCATCCACAGCCGCTCACCGGGCCGCAGTACCTCCCCGGGCGAGCCCGCCGTGAAGCGGGGCCGCTGCGGGCGCCCGACCTCCACCCGGTCCCGGGCGACGACCCGGCCGCCGGCCTCGACGGTGAGCGGGTAGGTGCCGGGTTCCACGGTCATCGCGATGGCCGGCCGCCCGTGGTGGCCGCGCCCGGGGTCCGGCGTGCGCCGTTCGTACGGGCTCAGCCGGACCGGGCGGGGGAAGACGGGCGAGGAGACGGTGACGGGCCCGTGGGGCAGCCGGCCCTGGACGTCGATGTCGATCAGCTCGCCGGGGCGGTTGCCGAAGCCGCCGTTGAGCAGCAGGTGCACCTCGCCCTGCCCGTCGCCGGCCGCCGCCGGGGCGGCGCCGCCGGCCGCCAGCAGGGCTGCCGCGCCCAGCGCGACGGCCGCCGTACGTGTGCGGTTCACCGGGCCACCACCCCCTCGTGGAGAACGAGTCATGAGGGAAGAGGGCCCACCGGTCCGATCGGTTGCCCCCGCTCCACAGGTACGACATACGACAGAGGCCCCACCGCCGAAGGGCGGTGGGGCCTCTGCCTCACATGGGATGAAGTGGAGATGGCGGGAATCGAACCCGCGTCCAACGGTGCAGAATCAGGGCTTCTCCGTGTGCAGTTCGCTGCGCTTTTCTCGGCCCCGGTGATCACGCGAACAAGTCTCCGACGGGCCCAGCCACTGTTTGATTTCCCACCGGGCCCCGTGGCCGGGCCTAGTGGTTTAGTTCCCTAGCTGATGCCAGGATCCGGGTCGGGAACAGCCCCGGGCTGACACTTCACGCAGTCGCTACTTAGGCAGCGAGGGCGAAGGAATCGCGCTTGGTGTTGGCGATTATTGTTTGCGACATATGGTTTACGAGATCATTGCCGCTTCCTCGACACGCTTCCCCTGCTTCGACATCCGCTGTCGAAACCGATCATCCCCATGTTGTGTTTTCAAAGAAGCGCACTAGGGGTCTCCCCCTGGGTGCATCCTCATCGTACGTGACCAACGCACGACCGTGCCAGCGTATTCCCCGGAGCGGGTCAGACCTTGGTCCGCTGGCGTCGGCGGGCCGCCGCGATGGCGCGGTTCGACTCGCGCGTGTCCTGCTTCTCGCGCAGCGTCTGCCGCTTGTCGTACTCCTTCTTGCCCTTGGCCAGGGCGATCTCGACCTTGGCCCGGCCCTCCTTGAAGTAGATGGCGAGCGGCACGATGGTGTGCCCCGACTCCTGCGACTTCGAGGCGAGCTTGTCGATCTCCGCGCGGTGCATCAGCAGCTTGCGCTTGCGGCGCGCGCTGTGGTTGGTCCACGTGCCCTGGGTGTACTCGGGGATGTGGGCGTTGTGCAGCCACGCCTCCCCGCCGTCGATCTGCACGAAGCCGTCCGCCAGGGACGTGCGGCCCTGGCGCAGCGATTTCACCTCGGTGCCGGTGAGCACCATGCCGCACTCGTAGGTGTCCAGAATGTGGTAGTCGTGGCGCGCCTTCTTGTTCTGCGCGACCAGTTTGCGA
The DNA here is from genome assembly GCF_018614525.1 of Streptomyces sp. ISL-11. Classification (GTDB taxonomy): domain Bacteria; phylum Actinomycetota; class Actinomycetes; order Streptomycetales; family Streptomycetaceae; genus Streptomyces. The sequence goes on along the minus strand of NZ_JAGGOL010000030.1, from coordinate 7,154 downwards.
CCCGTACCCGTCTCTTTAGCCATAGCGCCGCCATTCTCGCACTACGACCCACCCCCGAGGCCACTCAATACTGTGCGGGCCCGCCGCTCGGCGTCGCCGTGGACGACGAGGTCGGGGACGATGCCGCGCTCGTCGACCGCCCGGCCGGCCGGGGTGCGGTAGTGGCCCACGGTCAGCTCGGCGACCGAGCCGTCGGCGAGGCGGGTGGGCATCTGCACCGAGCCCTTGCCGAAGGTGGGGGTGCCGACGACGACCGCGCGGCCGCGGTCCTGGAGGGCGCCGGCCACCAGTTCGCCGGCGCTCATCGTGCCGCCGTCGACGAGGACGACCAGCGGGGGGCGGGTGACACCGCCGGGGGCGGCTTCCAGGGCGCGCTGGCTGCCGTGGACGTCGTAGGTGGCGACGAGGCCGCCGTCGAGGAAGGCGGAGGCCGCGGTGACGGCCTCGGCGACCAGGCCGCCGCTGTTGCCGCGCAGGTCCAGCAGGACGCCCTCGCCGCGGCCGGCCGAGCGCGCCGCCCGGCGGACCCGCTCACCGGTGCCCTTGGTGAAGGAGTCGACCTTGATCCGGGTGACGGTCATCGCGCCGGGGCCCTCCCCCGGCAGCCGCTCCACGGCGACGCTCTCGGTGCTCAGCCGCTCCCGCAGCACGGTGCGGTCCCAGGACCGGCCGCCGCGCTGGAGGCCGAGCCGTACGGGCGAGCCGGGCGCCGCCGCGCCGGGGGTGCCCGTACCGGCGTCGCCGCGCAGCCGGGCGACGACCTCGGTGACGGGCCGGCCGTCCACCGCCGCGCCGTCGATGGCGCGGAGCCGGTCGCCGGGGCGGATGCCGGCCCGGTCGGCGGGACTGCCGGGGCGGACGCTGTCGACCTCGGTACGGCCCTGGCCGCCGCGCCGGGCGGAGAGGCCGACGCCGACGTACGCGCCGTCCAGGGCCCGCGCGAATCCCTCGTACTCCCGGGCGCTGTAGACGGCGCTCCAGCGGTCGCCGCTGCGGGTGATCTCGTCGGCGGCGGCCTGCGAACCGGACTTGCCGTCCCGCTCGGCCCGCTCGGCGGCGGCCTCGACGGTCCGGTGGTCCAGGGGGCGCGGCACGCCGCCCGTCCCGATGGCGGAGGCGGCGGACCGGGCGGCCGTACGGGAGGCGCCGCGGGCGTCCGTCGGCTTCCGGCCGTCCCGTGCGTCCGCGCTCCAGGCTCCGGCCGCGGCACCCGTCGCCAGCACGCCCGCGAAGACCAATGTCAGGGCGGCACCGCGCCGGGCGCGCGGCGGCGGCAGGAACATCGTCGGGCCGGGCATGCGCGTGAGTCTAGGACACAAGCGGGCGCCGTACGGGGAGTTGACCGCACGGCGTCCTTGGCACGTGTCACACCTTGAGGTATTTCCGTAGCGCCGCGAAGGCCGCCAGGGCGGGCATCAGCAGACCGATGGCGAGCACCAGCGGCAGCTTCGCCAGCACCGCGTCCCAGCCGATGAACTGGATGACGTCGATGTGGTTCACCAGCCAGTTGTTCACCAGGAAGTACTGGCCGCAGACCAGCAGCACGCACGCGAATCCCGCGCCGAGCAGCCCGGCGAAGGCGGCCTCCATGATGAACGGGATCTGGATGTAGAAGCTGGACGCGCCGACCAGCCGCATGATGCCGGTCTCGCGGCGGCGGCTGAACGCCGAAACCCGCACCGTGTTCACGATGAGCATCAGCGCCACGACGAGCATCAGGGCCATCACGCCCAGCGACGCGTAGTTCATGCCGTTGAGGAGGTTGAAGAGGTCGGACAGGACGTCCTTCTGGTCCTGCACCATCTGCACGCCGGGGCGGTTGGAGAAGGCGCTGGAGATGACCTCGAACTTGGTGGGGTCCTTCAGCTTGACCCGGAAGGACTCCTGCATCTGGTCCGGCGTCACCGAGGTCGCGATCGGGGAACTCTTGCCGAACTGCTCCTGGTAGTGCTTGTACGCCTCGTCGGCCGTCTCGAACTGGACGGTCTGGACGAGGTTGCTCATCTTCTCCAGGTCGGTGCGGATCTGCTTCCGCTGGTCCTCGGTCGCCGCCCCCTTGGCGCACGAGTGGAAGGATTCCGCGTCGGTCTTGTTGCAGAGGTAGATCGAGACGTTGACCTTGTCGTACCAGTAGCCCTTCATCGTGCTGACCTGCTCGCGCATCAGCAGCGACCCGCCGAAGAGGGCGAGCGACAGAGCCACGGAGACGATCACCGCGAAGGTCATCGTGAGATTACGGCGGAGACCGACGCCGATCTCCGACAGGACGAACTGGGCGCGCATGGCGTCCTTTCAGTGCTGGTAGCCGTAGACGCCGCGCGACTGGTCGCGCACGAGACGGCCCTTTTCCAATTCGATGACGCGCTTGCGCATCTGGTCCACGATCTGCTGGTCGTGCGTCGCCATGATGACCGTGGTCCCGGTCCGGTTGATCCGGTCCAGCAGCTTCATGATGCCGACGGAGGTCTGCGGGTCGAGGTTGCCGGTCGGCTCGTCGGCGATCAGCAGCATCGGGCGGTTGACGAACGCGCGGGCGATGGCCACGCGCTGCTGTTCACCGCCGGAGAGCTCGCCGGGCATCCGGCCCTCCTTGCCGCCGAGACCCACCAGCTCCAGGACCTGCGGGACGGCCTTGCGGATCTCGCCGCGCGGCTTGCCGATGACCTCCAGAGCGAAGGCGACGTTCTCGCTGACGGTCTTGTTGGGCAGCAGGCGGAAGTCCTGGAACACCGTGCCCAGCTGGCGGCGCATCTGCGGCACCTTCCAGTTGGACAGCCGGGCGAGGTCCTTGCCGAGCACGTGGACCTGGCCCGTACTGGCCCGTTCCTCGCGCAGGAGCAGTCTCAGGAAGGTGGACTTGCCGGAGCCCGAGGAACCGACCAGGAAGACGAACTCGCCCTTCTCGATCTCCAGCGAGACGTCGCGGAGCGCCGGGCGGTTCTGCTTCGGGTAGGACTTGGAGACGTTGTCGAATCGGATCACGAGTGCACCACGCGTCGACCTGGATAGGGGGCACGGGACGCCGCGCGATCGCGGCTCCCGTCGGTGAGCGTGACCATACGCGAACGACCGGTGTACGCGCAGTCGGCATCCGGCCCTGGCGCGTTTGTCGTCACGGCCATCAGGGATCAAACCGGGACAATAGCGCTGTCCGCCGGGGTCCGCGCCCCGTACTTCCACCGGCCGCCCGCGCCGAACGGCGCGGAAGCTGGCACAGTGGTAAGGGGAACCGCTCGGCTCTCCCACGCGTTGGACGTACCGGAGGAGGAGATCGCATGACATGCGACCGACTGGTGTGCGCCAACTGCGCGGCCCCCGTCAGCGAGGGCCGCTGTCCCGTATGCCGGGCCAGCAGGGAGCGGCTCGCCCACCAGGAAGGCATCTTCGCCGGTCTGACCCCGGCCACGCTGCTCGCCCTGCTGGTGGCGCTGATAGCGGTGGCCTGGATGGCACACGACTTCGCCACGTAATCATGTGATCACGCGGGCATATTGACTTTTCGCCGTACCGACCGCATACCAAGCACCGAGGGCCCGGAACGCTTCGAGCGTTCCGGGCCCTCGTGCGTGCGGGTGCGGCGCGTACGGGCCCTGTTCTACGGGCGTACGGGCCGCGGGCGCGCGGTGGGTCAGGCGGCGGTGGCGCCGCGGGTCATCAGCCGCGGCAGCAGCCGGAAGCCGACGCCGCCCGCGATCATCGTCGCGGCACCGACGACCAGGAAGGTCGTCTGGCCGGCGCCGGTCTCGGCGAGCTGCTCCTTGGGCTTGGCCTGCTGCACGGGCTTGGAGCCGGCGCTGTCGGTGTCGGTGTTGGAGCCGCAGTTGCTGTTGGTGTCGACGGGGCAGGTACGACCCTCGTCGGCGCCGCCGGTGGAGCCACCGGTGGTGGCGTTGCCGCCGGTCGAGCCGTTGGAGCCCTCGTGGTCGCCGCCGGTGGAACCGGAGCCTCCGGAGGTCGAACCGCCGGTGGTCGAGGAGCCGCCGGTGGAGGCCGAACCGCCGGTGGCGGAGCCGCCGGAGGTGCTGCCGCCGGAGGTCGAGCCACCGGACGTCGAACCGCCGGACGTCGAACCGCCGGTGGTGGAGCCGCCGGTGGTGCTGCCGCCCGTGGTGCTGCCGCCGGAAGTGGAGCCGCCGGAGGTCGAACCACCGGTCGTGGTGGAGCCGCCAGTGGTGGGCTCACCGGTGGTGGAGCCGCCGGTGGTGGTACCGCCGGTGGTGGGCTCACCCGTCGTGCTGCCGCCGGTGGACGGGCCACCGGTCGTCTCGCCCGTGGTGGTACCGCCGCCGGAAGGGCCGCCCGTGGTCTCGCCGGTCGTGGTGCCACCGGTGGACGGGCCACCCGTGGTCTCGCCCGTCGTGGTGCCACCGGTGGACGGGCCACCGGTCGTCTCGCCCGTGGTGGTACCGCCGGTGGACGGGCCACCGGTCGTCTCACCGGACGTGCCGCCACCCGTGGTGGCGCCGCCCGTCGTCTCGCCGGTCGTGCCCGTACCGCCGCTGGTCGGCGGCTGCGGGATGTGGTCCGGGTCGGTCCCGTCGGCGGCGACGTTGACCGTGCCCTTCACGCCGGCACCGACGCCGGCGACGTGGACGCCGGCGGCCGAGGCCGCACCGGCCGCGGTCAGCGAAGCGCCTGCGGCGACAATCGCGCCGGCGGCTATGCGCGCGACACGCAGCCGCGTCTTCTTGGTCATATGCCTGCTACCCCCAGTAGCTGATCTCGTCATTGGAGCAGCTATGCACGGGGCGGTGGCGCTCCGGGGGCCCAAGAACTGGCTGAACCGGCCGCATCGCCGGGCCGTCCGCCCCCCGCCACACGCGCCCCAGTGATACGCATGCCACACGCAGCCTTGCCACTTTTTGATGCAGCGTCAAGGCAGATAGCGCAGGGTTTGTCCGGCTGTGCGGGGAGTTGAGGCTACTTCTCCCGCTGCTTGCGCCAGCGGATTCCGGCTTCGAGGAAGCCGTCGATGTCGCCGTCGAGGACGGAGGTGGGGTTGCCGACCTCGAACTCGGTGCGCAGGTCCTTGACCATCTGGTACGGGTGCAGGACGTACGAACGCATCTGGTTGCCCCAGGAGCCGCCGCTGTCACCCTTGAGCGCGTCCATCTTGGCCTGCTCCTCCTGGCGGCGGCGCTCGAGGAGCTTGGCCTGGAGGACGTTCATCGCGGTCGCCTTGTTCTGGATCTGCGAGCGCTCGTTCTGGCAGGAGACGACGATGCCGGTCGGGATGTGGGTCAGGCGCACCGCGGAGTCGGTGGTGTTGACGCCCTGGCCGCCGGGGCCGGAGGAGCGGTAGACGTCGACGCGCAGCTCGGACTCGTCGATCTCGACGTGGTCGGTCGTCTCGACGACCGGCAGCACCTCGACGCCCGCGAAGGAGGTCTGGCGGCGGCCCTGGTTGTCGAAGGGCGAGATGCGCACGAGGCGGTGGGTGCCCTGCTCGACGGAGAGGGTGCCGTAGGCGTACGGGATCTGGACGGCGAAGGTGGTCGACTTGATGCCGGCCTCTTCGGCGTACGAGGTCTCGTAGATCTCGGTCTTGTAGCCGTGGCGCTCGGCCCAGCGGAGGTACATGCGCTGGAGGCGCTCGGCGAAGTCGGAGGCGTCGACGCCGCCGGCCTCGGCACGGATGTTGACGAGGGCCTCGCGGGAGTCGTACTCGCCGGAGAGGAGGGTACGGACCTCCATCTCGTCCAGCGCCTTGCGGACGGAGATCAGCTCGGCCTCGGCCTCGGCGAGGGTGTCGGCGTCGTCCTCGGCCTCGGCGAGCTCGAAGAGCACCGCGAGGTCGTCGATCCGGCCGCGCAGCGCTTCCGCCTTGCGGAGCTCCGCCTGAAGGTGGGACAGCTGGCTGGTGATCTTCTGTGCCGCGTCCGGGTCGTCCCACAGGGACGGGGCGGCCGCCTGCTCCTCGAGCACGGCGATGTCAGCCCTCATCTTGTCGAGGTCCAGGACGGCCTCGATCGACCCCATGGTCGAGGAGAGGGACTTCAGCTCTTCGGATACGTCAACGACTGCCACGCACCCAGCCTAACGGCTGCGCCGGGCTGCCCGTCCCGATGCGGTGGGAGGAAGCTCCGCTTCCCGACGATATTCCGTGCCATATGGGCGGCGGGGTCCCCTTCGGGGCGGGAACGTTTCCGCTCCGCGGTGGCCACTGCGTGGGGCGACCACCACGGCGGGCCACCCGGCCACTGCGTGGAGCTGATCGGCGCTGCGTCGGATCTCCGCCGGTCGGACCATTGCGGAGGGCACTGTGGCGGGCGGCCCAACCGCGTACCGCTGCGGCTCCGCCGAACTGGTACGCGGTGGCACCGCTGCGGCGGTGAGGACTTCGCGGCCCGGCGCCGTCGGCTCGCCGCGTGGGTGTACTGCGGCAGACCACGCTCCAGCCCTGCCGAGCCCGCTCGGCACCGCCGGACACCGGCACGGGTCCGAGCGCCGCTGCGGCGGTGAAGAATTCCGCGGCCCGGCGCCGTCGGGCTCGCCGCGTGGGGGGCACTGCGGCGCACCGCGCTCCAGCCCAGCGGGCCCGGCTCGGCACCGCCGAACCCGTACACGGGGGCCGAGCACCGCTGCGGCGGTAAAGAATTCCGCGGCCCGGCGCCGTCGGGCTCGCCGCGTGGGGGGCACTGCGGCAGACCGCACTCCAGCCCAGCGGACCCGGCTCGGCACCGCCGAACCCGTACGCGGAGGCCGAGCACCGCCGCGACGGTGAGGACTTCGCCGGCCCGGCGCCATCGGGCTCGCCCCGTGGGAGGCGATCACCGCGGCGCACCGCACTCCAGCCCAGCGGAC
>NZ_JAGGOL010000030.1:0-307 GCF_018614525.1 Streptomyces sp. ISL-11 | reverse complement strand
CCGGCTCGGCACCGCCGAACCCCTACGCGGGGGCCAGGCACCGCCGCGGCGGTGAAGATCTGCGCCGGCCCGGCGCCCCGGTGCTGTCCGCGGGCGGGCAGGGCTTTCTCACTGGAGCGACGGTGATCAGCCCCCGCGCGAAGGTCCGGCCGAGCCCAACCTGCCGCCGACCGCCGGGCCGGTGCGCGGTCCGCTCTCCGCCGCGACGGCGATCAGCCACCACGCAGGGCCCCGGCGGTGCCCAACCCGCGCCAGACAGGTCGGCGCGCCACCGTCCCGCACGTCGGGCGCGGCACCCGCGCCGCCC
>NZ_JAGGOL010000029.1 GCF_018614525.1 Streptomyces sp. ISL-11 | reverse complement strand
CCGCCGCGGCGGGCTGCTGCGCAGGGCCGCGCGCCCGGCCGCCGACGAGGCCGCGTCCGTGACCGGCCTCGCCGTCCGGCACGGCCGCGTCGTCGCGCTCCGCGACATCGACCTGTCGGTACGGGCCGGGGAGACCGTCGCGCTGATGGGCCGCAACGGCGCGGGCAAGTCCACCCTGTTGCGCACCCTGGTCGGCATGCACAAGCCCGCCGCCGGCACGGTGCGCGTCGGCGGCGCGGTTCCCCGGTCCACGGCGCCCAAGGAGCTGCTGCGCCACGTCGGTCTCGTACCGCAGGAGCCCCGCGACCTGCTGTACGCGGACACCGTCGCGGCCGAGTGCGAGGCCGCGGACGGCGACGCGGGCGCGTCGGCGGGCACGTGCCGGGCGCTGGTCTCCGGGCTGCTGCCCGACGTGGCCGACGCGACCCATCCGCGCGACCTGTCCGAGGGCCAGCGCCTGGCGCTCGCGCTCGCCGTGGTGCTGACGGCGCGTCCGCCGCTGATCCTGCTGGACGAGCCGACGCGCGGCCTGGACTACGCGGCGAAGGCCCGCCTGGTGGACATCCTGCGCGGACTGGCCGCCGAGGGCCACGCGATCGTTCTGGCCACGCACGACGTGGAACTGGCGGCGGAGCTGGCCCACCGGGTCGTCGTCGTCGCGGACGGGGAGATCGTCGCTGACGGTCCGACGGCCGAGGTCGTGGTCGCCTCCCCGGCGTTCGCGCCGCAGGTCGCGAAGGTCCTCGCGCCCCTGCCGTGGCTGACGGTCGCGCAGGTGCGGGGCGTGCTCGCGGGGGCGGAGGCGTGAAGGGGAGCCCGCCCGTCACCGACCGCCAGGCGCGAGCCGTCCGGCTCGGCCCGCGGTCGGTCGCCGCGCTCGCGCTGATCTCCGCCATCGGCGTGGCCGCCTTCGGCTGGCCGCTGCTCGCCGACTCCGCCTCCGGGCTGGCGCACTCGCAGGACGCGCCGTGGCTCTTCGCGGCCCTGCTGCCGATGCTCATCGCGGTCGTCGTGGCCACGATCTCCGACACCGGCCTCGACGCGAAGGCCATCGCGATGCTCGGCGTCCTGGCGGCGGCGGGCGCGGCGCTGCGGCCGCTGGGCGCGGGGACGGCCGGGATCGAGCCGATGTTCTTCCTGATGGTGCTCTCGGGGCGCGTGCTCGGTCCCGGCTTCGGTTTCGTCCTGGGCTCGGTCTCGATGTTCGCGTCGGCGCTGCTGACGGGCGGGGTCGGGCCGTGGATGCCGTTCCAGATGCTGGCCATGGGCTGGGTGGCGATGGGCGCGGGCCTGCTGCCGGGCCCGGACCGGCTGCGCGGGGGCCGGGAGCTGGTGATGCTCGCCGCCTACGGGGCGGTGGCCTCGCTCCTGTACGGCACGGTGATGAACCTCCAGGGCTGGCCGTACATCGGCTCCCTGGCCACCGGTGTCTCGTTCGTCCCGGGCGACCCGCTCGGGGAGAACCTCGCCCGCTTCGTCGCCTACTGCCTCGCCACCTCCCTGGGCTGGGACGTGCCCCGGGCGGTCGTCACCGTCGTGGCCACGCTCGCCCTGGGCCCGACGGTCCTCAAGGCGCTGCGCCGGGCGACGCGCCGGGCGGCGTTCGACGCGCGGGTGTCCTTCGAGGACGCGTAGGCGGGTCTTCGGCTGCGGGCCGTGTCGTGCGCACCACCGCTGCGCGGCGGTGTCCTCAATCGCCGGACGGGCTGCTGTGCTGTGTCCTCAAACGCCGGACGGGCTGAAAGCGGCTGAGCCCAGCGCAATCAAGCCCGTCCGGCGATTGAGGACGCGCCCGCAGGGCGCCCGCCGCCGCAGGCGGCAAAACGGCCCGCAGCCGAAGACCAGCGAGCCACCCGCTCAAACCCCGGTGCGGCCACCCGCAGGCCCCCGCACTCACAGCCGCTGAATGATCGTCCCCGTCGCCAGCCCACCCCCCGCGCACATCGTGATCAGCGCGAACTCGCGATCCGCACGCTCCAGTTCGTGCAGCGCCGTGGTGATCAGGCGCGCGCCCGTCGCGCCGACGGGGTGGCCCAGGGCGATGGCCCCGCCGTTGACGTTGACCTTCTCCAGGTCCTGTTCGAAGACGCGGGCCCAGGACAGCACCACCGAGGCGAACGCCTCGTTGATCTCGACCACGTCGATGTCCTTCAGCGACATCCCGGCCCTGCCCAGCACGGCCCGGGTCGCGTCGATGGGCCCGTCGAGGTGGAAGTGCGGGTCGGCGCCGACGAGCGCCTGGGCGACGACCCGGGCGCGGGGGCGCAGCCGGAGCGCGCGGGCCATGCGCTTGGAGGCCCAGAGCAGGGCGCAAGCGCCGTCGGATATCTGCGAGGAGTTGCCGGCGGTGTGGACGGCGGTGGGCATGACGGGCTTCAGCCCGCCGAGCGCCTCCATGCTCGTGTCGCGCAGCCCCTCGTCGCGGTCGACGAGCCGCCACATGCCCTGGCCGGCGAGCTGCTCCTCCTCCGTCGTGGGCACCTGCACGGCGAAGGTCTCGCGTTTGAAGCGCTCCTCGCTCCAGGCGCGGGCGGCCCGTTCCTGGGAGAGCAGTCCGAAGGCGTCGACGTCCTCGCGGGTCAGGCCGCGCTTGCGGGCGATGCGCTCGGCGGCCTCGAACTGGTTGGGCAGGTCCACGTTCCACTCGTCGGGGAAGGGCTTGCCGGGGCCGTGCTTGGAGGCGCTGCCCAGCGGGACGCGGGACATGGCCTCGACGCCGCAGCCGATGCCGATGTCGATGACACCGGAGGCGATCATGTTGGCGACGAGGTGGTTGGCCTGCTGCGAGGAGCCGCACTGGCAGTCCACGGTGGTGGCGGCGGTCTCGTAGGGCAGGCCCATCGCGAGCCAGGCGGTGCGCGCCGGGTTCATCGACTGCTCGCCGGCGTGGGTGACCGTGCCGCTGACGATCTGCTCGACACAGTCGGGCTGGATGCCGGTGCGGGCGAGGACCTCACGGTAGGTCTCGCCGAGCAGATAGGCGGGATGGAGGTTGGCGAGGGTGCCTCCGCGCCGGCCGATGGGGGTGCGTACGGCTTCGACGATGACGGGTTCCGCGGCCATGCTCGTCCTCTCGTGGCATCCGCAGGGCGTCCCGGCGCCCCCGGCGCTGTGTCGACTCCCCGAATCCCCCGTCGAACTGGTACGCGTTCTCGTTCTGCCCGCAGTCTTATGACTGCTACCCCCGGTACGCAAGGGTCGCGCACGGGGTACGTACGCAACAGATGGCGTCGTCGGCCTTGCCGTCGCGGGCCGTCGTCACTACCTTCAGGGCATTTCTGATGGCCCATCAGAAAGAGAGCCCCCCATGCCCTGTCCCGCGCTGCCCGACGGCTTCGACTTCACCGACCCCGACGTCTACCGGCACCGGGTGCCCCTGCCGGAGTTCGCCCTGCTGCGGCGGACGGACCCGGTGTGGTGGAACGCCCAGCGCCACGGCGCGGCGGGCTTCGACGACGACGGCTACTGGGTCGTCACCCGGCACGCGGACGTCAAGGAGGTCTCCACGCGGCCGGAGGTCTTCTCCGCCGCCCGCAACACCTCGATCATCCGCTTCCACGAGCACATACCGCGCGACCAGATCGACGCCCAGCGGCTGATCATGCTCAACATGGACCCGCCCGAGCACACCCGCGTGCGGCAGATCGTCCAGCGCGGCTTCAGCCCGCGCTCGATCCGTGCCCTGGAGGCGGCCCTGCGGCGGCGCGCGGCGGCGATCGTGGCCGGGGCCCGGGAGCGCGGTGGCGGCGACTTCGTCACCGACATCGCCTGCGAACTCCCCCTCCAGGCCATCGCCGAGCTCATCGGCGTCCCCCAGGCCGACCGGGCGAGGATCTTCGACTGGTCCAACAAGATGATCGCCTACGACGACCCCGAGCTGGCCATCACCCCGGAGGTCGGCTCGCACGCCGCGGCGGAGCTCATCGCGTACGCGATGAACCTGGCCGCCGCACGCAAGGAGTGCCCCGCGCGGGACATCGTCAGCCGGCTGGTGGCCGCCGAGGACGAGGGCAACCTGGGCTCCGACGAATTCGGCTTCTTCGTGCTGCTGCTGGCCGTCGCCGGCAATGAGACCACGCGCAACGCCATCAGCCACGGCATGCACGCCTTCCTCACCCACCCCGAGCAGTGGGAGCTCTACCGGCGCGAGCGGCCGGCCACCACCGCGGAGGAGATCGTGCGCTGGGCGACCCCGGTCGTCTCCTTCCAGCGCACGGCGACGTGCGACACCGAACTCGGCGGCGCGCGGATCGCGGCCGGCCAGCGCGTGGGCCTCTTCTACGCGTCCGCCAACCACGACCCCGAGGTCTTCGACCGGCCCGACGACTTCGACATCACCCGCGACCCCAATCCCCACCTGGGGTTCGGCGGCGGGGGCCCACACTTCTGCCTCGGCAGGTCGCTCGCGGCCCTGGAGATCGACCTCATCTTCCAGGCGATCGCGGACACCCTGCCCGGCATCGAACTCATGGGAGAGCCGAGGCGGCTGAGGTCCTCGTGGCTGAACGGAATCAAGGAGCTCAGAGTGCGGTACACGCCATCGCGCGACTGAACTGACGTAACGTCAACTTCCTTGTATACCAACGGAATCGGTCCGTACCAGAACCTTGTATACGGCCGATCGGCGGACTTACTCTCGGGTACGCCTTGCGGGGCCGTCCCGAGGCCCTCCGACGTCTCCGAGGGGGACATCAGCATGAAGGACGCTCAAGGAAGACAGGTGACAGGACGCGTCAGGTGGCGGAGGTTCGCCGTACTGGCGGTACCCGGTTTCGCCGCCACGGCCGCACTGGCCGTCGCACTCGCCCAGGGGGCGATCGCCGCCTCCTTCGCCGTGTCGGGACAGCAGTTCAAGGTCTCGGCCGAGAGCCTGGTGGGCGAGGGGTTCGCGCAGTACGGCGGCGTGGACGGCAACGCCAACGGCGACCTGCTGCCGGTCGCCATCACGGCCATCAAGAAGGCCGAGCTCAGGAAGCTGTGCCAGTCCGTGGTGATCGGCGTGCCGGTGCTCGGCGACATCTCGCTCAACCTCACCGCCGGCGGCGGCAAGGACCCGGTCAGGGCGAAGGACCTCTTCGTCGACGCCACCCAGCTCGGCGGCAACGCGGAGTTCACCAACATCGAGATCGGCCGCGACGCCTCCACGCTGGACAAGGGGCCGGACTCGGCGCAGGGGATGCAGGGCATCTTCGCCCAGCAGGCCGACCACGTGAAGATCACCGATCTTCAGCAGACCGCGTGGGCGACCAACGCCGCGACGTTCAACCTCGCCGGTCTGAACATGCACGTCAACAAGGGCAAGCGGGAGTGCTTCTGACGTGGCGGCCGGCACCGAGCCCGGCCGTCCACGACGGCACCCCTGGGCGGCGTGGCGCCGCTGGCGCAAGGGACGCCCCTTCTGGGGCGGCTTGGCGGCCGTGCTGGCCGGCTCCGAGATCTGCGCCATTCCGCTCGCCCCGCTGAAGATCATGCTCCATCAGGGAATCGCGGGCCTGCCGTCGGTCCTGATGGGCCTGATCATGATCGTGATGGGCCTCACGGCCTGGTTCGCACCGCAGTACCGTGCGCTCGCCGGCATCCTCACGGTCATGATCGCGGCGGCGGCGCTGGTCTTCTCCAACCTGGGCGGATTCCTGATCGGCACGATCCTCGGTATCACCGGCGGCGGAATGATCTTCGCCTGGCAACCGCAGGCGCCCTTGGCGCCCGAAGGGGCGCCGGTTGCCGGCGACGAGCCGGCGTCCGACGTGGAACCCGGCACGGGCCGGGGCCGCGAGGGCGGCTGGGAGCCGAGCACTGAGCCGGGTTCCGGCACGGCTCCCCGAGCCGACACGGAGTTCCGAGCCGGTACGGAACCGGGCACCGGCACGGGATCACGGGCCGGTATACAGCCCGGTACCGAACCGCAAGCCGGCAGCACTCGACCGCGCGCCGACAAGGACCTACGAACCGGCGCCGAGCAACGAGCCGGTACGGAACCCGGTGTCCGTGCGGAGCCGCGGACTTGGCCCCGGCCCGGTACCGACGCCTAGGGCGTGTCCGATGGGTCAGCACGGACCCTGCGACATTCCCCAGCTACCGCTGGGGAAGGTGCCCCGAGCACTGGACACCGCAAGTTCCGCACCGACCCATCGGACGTGCCCTAGCGACCGAACCCGAGGAGGCCGGCGAGCAATAGGATGCCACCCACGAGCGGGAGGAGGGCAGGGGCGAGAATCATGGACCCACCTTTCAGCGACGGTTGCCAGCCGCTGTCTGCCCCTGCCGACGAACCGGCACTCGTCGTGTCCCCCATACGGGGACAGGTGTATCGATCCCCCGCCTCCTTGCGCGAAGGCAATACCCGCGGCCGGTCGGCGGCACCAGACACCACAGGTCTCGCACCGACCCATCGGACACGACCTGGCCACAAGCCGGTACGCGGCCCGTCACCGGCGAGGTCGGGCCGGCCGGCCCCGGTCTCCGCAGGGAGCCCGGAGCCGACCGGCACCGGCGGCCGGTCGCCGAGCCAGGCACCGGTCCGGGCCGCAACCGGGTCCGTGACCCGGCTGCGGCCCGGTCTCCGCACCACCGGCCCCTCAACCGGCCCCCGCCTCACCCCCGGCGGAGACGACAGGGGCAGCGAGCAGCGACAACCGGCCCGCCGGGGACGGCGGGCACCGACCCGGCAGGGGCAGCCGCCGCCGACCCGCCAGGGCCGGCAACCACCGAGCCCCCGGACGCAAGGACGCACCCGAACCGCACAGGCGCGAGACCCCAACCGCACGGGCGCAACCCGAACCTCACTGGTGCAGGCGCGGCCGTACACGCGCAGCCGTACCCGCACGTCCCACCTCCCACATCACCTCCACCCAGGAGAACCGATGACTTCTCGCACCCTCCACCCGCGCGCCCTGCTCGCCACCGGCGCTGGCCTGGCCGTCACCGCGGCCCTCACCCTGACCGGCGCCGGGCCCGCCGGTGCCCAGCCCCCGGCGGGAGCTGCCCCCCTGGCCGATTCCACGACCGTCTCGCCGGCCGGTCACTACTTCGCGGCCACCCTCAACGGCAAGGCCACCTTCAAGATCGGCGCGGTGACCGTCACCTGCAAGGTCTCCACCTCGCAGCCCACCGCGGGCGGTGGCGACGACAACAACCGCATACCGGCCGCGCCCGGCAACCACAACGACGCCGGCCCGGTCGGCAGCCCCATCAACGCGCCCACGTACTCGTCCTGTACGACCAGCCAGATGGGGGTGACCGCGACCGTCACCACGTCGGGCGCCTGGGCCGTGTCCATGCAGTACGGAACGCCGTCCACGGCCACCCTGACCGTGCCCAGCGGCGGCCTGGTCGCCCGGACCAGTGGTCTGGCCAGCTGCACGGCGACCGCCGCGCCCACCGCACCCGCGCAGATCGCCAGCACCTTCACCAACGGCGAGCCGTCCACGCTCACCGTCACCAACGCCTCGGTGCCGGTGAAGGTCGTCGGCGGGTTCGGCTGTCCGACGGCGGCGACGTCGTCGGTCTTCAACGCCGTCTACGACGTCACGGACGCCACCGACCCGTCCTCACAGATCACGGTGACCAGCTGACGTGAGGGCCGGCGCGCGGCGGGTCAGCTCGTGCCCGCCCGCGCCGGTTCCGCGTCGCCGCCCGTCGCCGGCCGGAGGTCGTCGCCCGCGCCGCGAGCCCCTGGCACCTTCGCCAGGGCTTGGCGGCCGGGGCCGGTCAGCGCGTACTGGATGGCGAAGCCCGACATCACGACGAGCGCGCCGCCGGCCGCGTCGAGCACGTAGTGGTTGGCGGTGCCGACGATCACGGAGAAGGTCAGCAGCGGGTAGAGCATGCCGAGCCACTTCATCCACGCCTTGGGCGCGATGACGGCGATGACGACCCCGCACCACAGCGACCAGCCGATGTGCAGCGACGGCATGGCCGCGTACTGGTTGGACAGCTCCGTCAGCGCCCCGAAGTCGGGATTGTCCAGGTCCTGCGGGCCATTGGCGGTGTCGATGAAGCCGCGGCCGGGCATCAGCCGGGGCGGCGCGAGCGGGTAGGCCCAGAAGCCGACGAGCGCCATCAGCGTGGCGAGCGACAGCGCGGTGCGGGCCCAGCGGTAGGTGCCGGGCCTGCGGACGTACAGATAGCCCAGCAGCGAGACCGGCACCAGGAAGTGGAAGGTGCCGTAGTAGTAGTTCATGCTGCCGGTCAGCCAGTCGACGCCGGCCACGAAGTGGTTGAAACCGTGCTCGACGTCGATGTGCAGGAATTCCTCGATGCCGATGATCTGCCGGCCGTGGGACTCCGCGAGGGCCCGCTCGTCGGGCGCGCTGGCGCGGATGAAGGAGTAGACCCAGTAGCCGACCCGTATCAGCATCAGCTCCAGCAGGACGTTCGGGCGGGTGAGCGGGCGCTTCCAGAAGTGGAAGAGCGGCATCCAGGAGAAGCGGCCCGGCCGCGGCTCGGTGACCGGGGTCGGCAGCGGCCGGTCCCACAGCGGTGACGTGCGGGAGAGGAAGGGCACCGCGCAGGCCGCGATCAGGGCGGCCAGCAGCGGGGCGTTGTCGCCGATCGGCCGCAGGAGGTGGTTGTCCGGCATCAGGACGGTGCTGGTCAGCGTCATGACGAGGACGACCATGACCGGCCACACCAGCCGGTCGGCACGGCGCTTGCCGACCCGGCCGACGACCGCGAGCAGGATCCACAGCTGCTGGTGCTGCCAGGCCGTGGGCGAGACGGCGACCGCGACGCAGCCGGTGAGGGCCGTCGCGAGCAACAGCTGCCCGTCCAGGGCGTATCGGGCGGCCCGGCGCAGGCCGAGCACGGCGACGCCGGCAGCGAGGAGCCCGTACAGCGCGAGCTCGGCCGGGCCGTGCAGCCCGACGCGCAGCAGCAGGCCGTGCAGGGACTGGTTGGCCAGGCCGCCGGGCGCGGAGCCGAGGCCGGCTCCGGCGATGTGGTGGACCCAGTACGTCCACGAGTCGTCCGGCATGGCCACCCACGCGAGCGCCGAGCAGACCGCGAAGGTGACGCCCGTGACGCCGGCGGCGCGGCGGCGCCCGGTCAGCCGGAGGAGGACGGCGAAGAGCAGCACGGCGGGCTGGAGCGCCGCCGCGACACCGATGAGGACGCCGGGCGCGCGGCCGGATCCGAGGGCCAGGCGCGGCAGGCAGCAGCCGAGGAGTACCAGCAGCACGGGGATGATGCTGGTCTGACCGAGGGTGAAGGTGTTGCGTACGGGCAGGGAGAGTACGGCGAGGATGATCGCGACGGGGGCGGCGAGCAGTCCGGTCCGGCGGGAGACCTCGCCGGGCAGCGAGCGGGCGGCGACGAGTCCGAGGGCGACGACGAGCAGCAGCGTGCCGAGGGTCCAGCCGATGCCGAGACTGTGCTCGGCGGCGCGGGTCAACGGTTTGAGGACGAGTCCCGCTAAGGGGGTACCGGTGAAGTCGTCGGTGTCGTACAGCGAGCCCCGTACGTGCAGGACACCGTTGTCACCGATCCACCGTTCGAGGTCGGTCAGGCGACGCTCCGGGGGCAACCGCAGCACGGCGGCGGCCTGGCGTACTGTCAGCAGCCCCGCGACCAGCCACAGCGCTCCCAGCGCCAGCGCGGTCCGGGACCCGGCCCTCGGCGGACTCCCCAGCCCGCCCCTCTCCGCATTCGCCACGCCCCGCAGCTCCTCCGAATCGCCGGCCCGGTCACCCTCGTAGGGCTGTTTCAGACCTTACTGAGTCCTACGGAACAGACGCAGGTCTCCCCCAGGTCACCTGACAACCTCCCACATGTGACCCGATTTCACGCGTGGATGGCCGACCGGCGGGGGCGCCGCCGCTGGGGGCGGGCTCCTACCAGGCGGTCACCTGCAGGACGTATACGCGCTCGTGCCGCGGCACCACCTGGTAGACGAACATCCCGTCGGCCACCAGGGCGCTTCCGCCCTGCGGGGACGCCCCCTCGTAAGCCCGGCCGTGGACGTAGAGGGCCTCGGCGGCGCGCACCAGTTCGCCGGCCTTGTCCTCGACGTCCTTGACCAGGACCGGCGGGAGGCCGGTGACGACATGCTCCTCGTCGGGCGCGTACTCCGCCCAGCTCACTCCGTCGCCCCGCGGGCCTCGTCGAGGACGGCTACGAGTTCGGCCGTGGCGGCGCGCCACTCCGGGTCGTGGCGGTCGAGGGTCTGCACCGCGCGTTCCGCCGCTCTGCGCCTGGCCAGAAGATCCGGGCGGCGCTCCACCTCGACCTCGCCCGCCCAGATCGTCAGCCAGCCGCGGATCGGGCCGAGACTGTTGCTCTGGGCGGCGAGTTGGAAGGCTTCGTTCTTCTGCCGCTCCATCTCGGCGAGCCGGTGCGGGGCGAGCCGGGCGATCGCCAGGCGCAAGGCGTCGGGAGTGCGCTCAGGTCGTGCCATGGCCGCGCCCCCGGCCGACTGCTCGGCTGCGCTCATGCCGTGCCCCTCTCTCCCGTGTCCCGGGTGGCGTTGCGTGCGTGCGACGGCGGCTGTCGCCGGGATCACCGTACCGGCGGGCCCCGCCCCGCGAGGGCCCATGCCACCATGCCCACATGATCGAACACACGACCGACACCCCCTCCGTCGGCCCCGCGTGGAGCGTCGCTCCTCGGTCCGTCCGTTCCGCCGACGCGGCGGCGCTGCTGCGGGAGTACCTCACCGACGTCGCCGACCGCTGGTACGTGCTCCACGAGGGCCGCAACGTCACGCCCGAGGAGATCGAGCGGCATCTCGCCGAGGACCCGAGCGACGATCTCGCCCCGCCGGACGGCGTGTTCCTGGTCGCCCGGCACGGCGACGGCCCCGCCGGCGGGTGCGTCGGGCTGCGGCGGCTCGACGCGCGGACGGCCGAACTGAAGCGGATGTACGTACGGGCCGCCCACCGCGGGCTCGGCGGGGCGCCCGCGCTGCTCGCCGCCGCCGAGGCCGCCGCCCGCGCGTGGGGCGCCGGGCGGATCGTCCTGGACACCCGGAAGGACCTGGTGGAGGCCATCGCGCTGTACACACGGCACGGCTTCGCGCCCGTACCCCGCTACAACACCGCCGAGGACAACCCCTACGCGGAGGTGTGGCTCGCCAAGGAGCTGCGGCCCTGACGGGCACTCAGACGCCGCGCCGTTCGGGCCGCGGCCTGATGTCGTGGTCGCGCCGCAGGTCACCGTTGTGGGGCTGCTCGGAGTCCGAGCCGCACAGCTCGTGGTTGAGCTCGTGGACCAGCGTGGTGAGGTCGGTGGGCCGGTCCGGTGTCCACCAGTCGCCCAGCAGCTCCGCCAGCGATTCCTCCCGGGCCCGGTAGAGCAGCTGCGCGACCCGGCGCCCCTCGTCGGTGAGGATCAGCGGCAGCCCGTCCCGCATGGCCAGGCCGCGCGTCTCCAGCTCGCGCGCCGCCTCGGTGACGACCCGCAGCGGAATGTCGACGCGCTCGGCGAGCAGCGCGGGCTCCGTGGACCCGTAGCGGTTCATGCGCAGCAGCATCCAGCTGGCGGCGGGCTGGAGATCGAGCCCGGCCCGCACGGTGATCGCCTCGTAGATCCGGCGTTTGCCCTCACGGCTGCCGAGGAGCGACAGGGCGCGGGCGCACTCCTCCCGCGAGGAACGTTCGACGGGGTTGCTGGAGAGGACCTCGCTGGTGTCGGGCGCGGTGACGCTGGCCCGCAGTGGGTCCTCGCGCAGCAGCCAGGCGAGGACGAACGCGACGAGCACGGCGGGCACCGCGTAGAGGAAGACGTCGGTGATCGACTGGGAGTAGGCGCCGAGGACGCCGGCCCGTTCCCCCGGCGGCAGGGAGGAGACGGCCCGCGGGTCCGCCTGGAGCCTGCCGGGCGTGACGCCGGGCGGCAGCGCCGCGCCGGCGAGGGCGTCGCTGATGCGCGGCCCCAGCTTGTTGGTGAAGATCGTGCCGAAGATGGAGACGCCGAAGGACGCGCCGATGGAGCGGAAGAACGTCGCCCCGGACGTCGCGACGCCCAGGTCCTCGTAGCCGACGGAGTTCTGCACCACCAGGACGAGCACCTGCATGACCAGGCCGAGCCCGAGGCCGAAGACGAAGAAGTACACGCTCATGACGGCGGTCGAGCTGTCCGGGCCGAGCCGGTGGAGCAGGAGCAGTCCGATCGCGGTGACGCCGGTGCCGGCGATGGGGAAGACCTTGTAGCGGCCGGTGCGGCTGACGATCTGGCCGGAGGCCGTCGAGGCGATCAGCATGCCGGCCACCATCGGCAGCATGTGCACACCGGACATGGTCGGCGAGACGCCTTGGACGACCTGGAGGAACGTCGGCAGGTACGTCATGGACCCGAACATCGCGAAGCCGATGACGAAGCCGATCACCGAGCAGAGCGCGAACGTCCGGATGCGGAACAGCTTCAGCGGCAGTACGGGCTCGGCCGCGCGCCGCTCCACCAGCACGAAGGGCACCAGCAGGACGGCGCCCAGCACACCGAGGCCGATGATCTGCCAGGACGACCACGGGTAGGTGACCCCGCCGAGCGAGGTCATCAGCACCAGGCAGGTGGCGACGGCCGCGATGAGGAACGTGCCGAGGTAGTCGATGCGGTGCGGGGTGCGGCGGACGGGGATGTGCAGGACGGCGGCGATGACGAGCAGCGCGACGATGCCGATGGGCACGTTGATGTAGAAGACCCAGCGCCAGCTGAGGTGGTCGACGAAGAGCCCGCCGAGCAGCGGGCCCAGCACGCTCGTACCGCCGAAGACCGCGCCGAAGAGCCCTTGGTAGCGGCCTCGCTCGCGGGGCGGCACGATGTCGCCGACGATCGCCATCGACAGCACCATCAGCCCGCCGCCGCCCAGGCCCTGCACGGCGCGGAAGGCGATGAGCTCGCCCATGTTCTGGGCGACGCCGCACAGGACCGAGCCGAGCAGGAAGATGACGATGGCCGTCTGGAAGAGCTTCTTGCGCCCGTACTGGTCGCCGAGCTTGCCCCACAGCGGGGTCGCCGCGGTGGACGCCAGCATGTAGGCGGTGACGACCCAGGACAGGTGGTCGAGCCCGCCGAGCTCGCTGACGATCGTCGGCAGCGCGGTGGAGACGATCGTCTGGTCGAGGGCGGCCAGCAGCATGCCGAGCAGCAGCGCGCCGATCGCGACGAGCACGGTGCGCCGGGGCTGCTGCGCGCCGGGCACGGCCGTGGGATCCGGCGCGGCCGTGGCGGGGGCCGGGGCGTCGTCCGCCATGGGCAGGCTCCTGAGGTACGGGCCGGCGGCGCGGGCATCCCGTACGGACCACCCGGCGCCCTGGCATCCCATCGTGTTCCGGATCGGCGCGCACGGCCTGTCGGGGTAGGCCATTGGCAGCCCCGGAGGCCGGATACGGGGGGCCTGACCTGGTCCTGTTGGCGTTCGGGTGTAGTTTTTGTATCGTTGAGAAACAAAGTGACTCCGCCCGTATTCCCTGACCGGCGGGCGGGGTCGCTTGCCTTCTTCTTCCGTCCTGGAGTCCGCCGATGCCGGCCACCGCCCCCACGACCACGCTGACCGCCCGCGCCCTCCTCCTGGACATGGACGGCACGATCGTCAACTCCGACGCCGTCGTGGAACGCTGCTGGCGCGGCTGGGCCGCCGAGCAGGGCCTGGACGGCGACGAGGTGATGAAGGTCGTCCACGGCCGCCAGGGCTACGCGACCATGGCCGTCCTGCTCCCGGACCGCCCGATGGAGCGGAACCACGCCGACAACCGCCGCATGCTCGCCGCGGAGACCGCCGACGTCACGGGCGTCGTCCCGGTCCCCGGCGCCCCGGCGTTCATGGCGTCCCTCGCCACGCTCCCCCACGCCCTGGTCACCTCGGCCGACCGCCCCCTCTCCGAGGCCCGCATGAACGCGGCGGGCCTGCCGATGCCGGCACTCCGCATCACGGCGGAGTCGGTAGGCGCGAGCAAGCCGGACCCGGAGGGCTTCCTCAAGGGCGCGGCGGCCCTCGGCTTCACGCCGGCCGACTGCGTCGTCTTCGAGGACTCCGAGGCGGGCATCGCGGCGGGCAAGGCGGCGGGCATGCGCGTGATCGGTGTCGGCCCCCGCGCGGCGGCACACGCGCCGGATGTCGCGGTGACGGACCTGACGCGGATCCGGGTGGAGGCGGCGACGGACGGCGGGATCGTGCTGCGCGTCGAGGGCTGAGGCGGGGGGGCCGTCGGCCCCCGGCGATCGCGAGCCGCTGGGCATCCCGGACAGCGAAGCGGGTACGGAAGATTGTGGTGAACAGTCTCCTGAAGGCCAAATCGCTGGTGTTCCATGGCGACACAGGTCCAGGGTGGAAACATGGCGAATCGCGAGCGGATAGATGTCGCAGCGCTGATCGCACGCCAGTGCATCGCGGTGACCCTGGGGGTTGACGTTGAGGTCCACGACGTCGATGGCAAGCAGGGAGCACACGACCTTGCCTTCGCCTACGACGGCCGAGACTGTGCCGCTGAGGTCAAACTCGTCGTCGATCCAGCACAGCGTGAAGTTGAGGCGAAGGCAGGTAAGTTCGGCTACAGAGTGGACAACAGGTTGCGCCACTCGTGGACGGTCTACCTGTCCCCGGGGCGACGCTGGAATACCGCGCTGACGCAGATACCAGCCTTGCTGTCCAGGGTTGAGGTCGCTGGCGATAAGGTCCTCGCACACCCTTGGCGGCGAGGAGAATTGAGTGAACACCTAGATCGCATCGGCGTGGACGACCTCGTGTGCGTTCCGCCTACGGAGAAGCACCCGCCGGGCTATTACGTTATGCCTGCTCCTTGGGGTGGCGGTGTCCCGAGCATGGACGAAGCTGTTGCGTCAGCTTGTCAGCATCTGGCCAGCCAAGTGATGCGCAAGATCCGGAAACAACTGGCGAATGCGCAAGCAGACGAGAAGCACGCCTTCCTCTTCTACGGCTGGGAGTACATGGAGGCAATCCCGTTCAGCCGCGACGATGAGTTCCCTAGGGCTGCCCCTCAGCTCCCGGCTGGCGTGGATGCCCTTTGGCTGACCTCCACACTGCATGAGAGTGCTGTCGTGGTCTGGCTTCCCGACCGCGGATGGCTCAGAGCCGCACGGCTGGGGTGGAACAACGATCGCGTCAGTTGAGGAATACCGTGGCGGCATGCGGAACGAGAGACATGATGAACGGCTGTCGGAGGAAGAGCTGGAGCTCTTCCTCCAATACCTCCACCGCTTCTGCAAGCACGACCTCGACCTCTTCGCGACCATGGAAGCGGGGGATCCCGACCGCCCCGCCTATGTGACGCTCTCCAGAGATCCAGCCCCTGGAGTCGAGCGAGCCGTCTACCGCCGACCATGAGTCAGCCTCGTGCAGAGGTCAGGCGTTTGAAGCTGCGGAACCGATCGAAGACTCGCTCAGCGACGAGTGCTGGAGGCTCACTGCCCCAAACGCGCCAGAACTCCCCTGAGGTAATCGCCGCCAGAGGCTCGCCTCCGGGTGGAGGGCGACGTCTGTCAGGAAGCCGAATCTGTCGGTTCTGACCGAGGGCTCCAGTCTGCGGCTGACCCAGGCCACCAGCGGCCAGGGCGTCGTCCCGCTGAGCCAGCCGCGCTGATCCCAGCCTGCTCAGATGGCCGGCTCCGGAAGATGCCCGAGGTGCTCGATGACTCGCTTACGCAGGAGAAGGTACTCGTCCCAGCGGCGGGGCAGAGGACCTGGAGGGCGTTCGACGACACGGGCCGCGGTGACGCTCTGGCCCCGCTGGAACTGCTCATGCGTCAAATCGAGTTCCACGCCGCTGGGCAGCCGGTTCCACCAGTGAAAGCCGTGCTGGTCACCGACGAGGTGCACTTCGCCGAGCATGAGGTCGCCACCGAAGATGTCATTGACGATCAAGGACGTGATGTCACAGTGGCCCCAGGCCGGGTTGAGTGACTGCCATTCGGCCTGGTCGTCGGGCGAGCAGGTGTCAGCCGCCCAACTGGCTCGCAATGCCTTGTCGAGGTCGAGCAGGCTCCAAGGAATCATGCTCGCAGCATCGCAGCCAGCACTGACATCGGAGTCGCCGGAGGCGCACAACGAGCCCCGGCGTCCAACACGGACGAGCCCCATCCGAGGGACGAATAATCACACCGGACAGGGAGATCAACTGTCCGCCCACACAAGGACCTGAGATGTCCGCCCACCCGGACGGCCCGCTGTCCGTGGACACCGTCTGCGGCGTCGGAGTCGTGCAACGTGAAGCGTACGACCAGGCCAAAACCTGCGGTCATGTCGGTCCCTCCTCCCAGGCCACATCAAGACTTCCAGAACGTCCACCACGGGGGTAGTCGCGCTCCCACCGCCCGTTGTCGGACTGATGGATCACGAGCATGCACCCGTCGTCGCGCACGACGGCTCCTGCCACCGAGACGGAGCGAAGCGGCGTGGAACCGTGAGCGACAGCGGCAGTCATGCGCATGAGCGTGCCCGTCAGAGCTGGCCGTCGAACTCGTACTCCAGCACATACGACGCGGCGTCGAGCGTCATCTCATTGAGCTCGACAGCCTTGCGGTCCTCGGTGAACACGGTGCGGCAGATCAGGATGACGGGTGTTCCCGGAGCGAGCCCAAGACGCTCCGCCTCGTCGCCGGACGGCATCCGACAGCGGATTTCCTCACGGAAGTGGATGGGCTTGCAGCCGAGTTCCGCCAAGCGCGCGTACGTACCGCCGGGACCGGTGTCCTCCCGTACGACGGGCGTCCCGGCCACAAGGTCGGCAGGCAGATACGACGTGGAAAGCAGAACCGGCTTGCCGTCGAGGACGTAGCGCCGGTTCCGCACGCAGACGGAGGCGGCCGAGTCCAGGCCCAGAGCCGCGGCTACGTGTTCCGGCGCGTCTTGTTCCGTGACCTCGATCCGATCGACCACAAGGGTGCGGTCCCCGATGTCGGCGGACCATATGGACCGCCCGGTGCCCCATGTCTCCTCGGCCAGCCGCTGAATGCCTCTCCGCCGGAGCGGCCGGAAGGCCCGAACGAAGACACCCGCCCCCTTCCGGCCCTCGGCGATGCCTTCGCTCTGCAGCACGCCAAGCGCTTGGCGAGCGGTCATGCGGGCCACCCCGTAAGTGGCCATCAGCTCGTTCTCGCCAGGCAGCCGACCACCTGGGCCGTACTCGCCGGCCTGGATCGCCGCCCTGAGATCGGCAGCGATCCGCTGGTACTTGGGCTGGCGGCCAGCACCCTGGTCGGTCATCGAGTGATCACCCTCTTTCTTCCACCGGAAGCCTCTCCGCGCTGCAGCGGTCAAGCCGATGATCGACGGATCATGTCAGCCCTGAGGGGACGACGGGCTTCCCGTATCGGGGCCGGCCACCGGATACGACGCACGACTGAACCCTCGGCTTACGTCGTCGGAATCAGCCGCCAGCCATCGTGGACCCTTACGTGCGGAGTGTCGTCGCTCAGCGCGTCCAGGAGGCGCACGGCGTACGCCTCCGTCATCGACGAGGCGATCTCTTCCGGGGCCAGCCAGGAGACAGCGGCGGCCTCGTCGGAGGGCCGCTCGGCGCCGCCGACAGGGCTGCAGCGGAAGACCAGGGCGACGATGCCACGCGTCATGTTCTTGTAGACGCCCGTCAGCCGCTGCACGTCGACCTTGATGCCGGTCTCTTCCAGTACTTCCCGGCGAGCACCCTCCTCCGGGGCCTCTTCGATCTCCAGCACGCCGCCGGGCAGTTCCCACCGCCCGTTGTCCGCCCGGCGGATGGCCAACATGCGCCCGTCCTCCCGCACGACGGCCCCCGCCACCGAGACGGAGTGGAGCGGCGTGGACCTGCGAGACTGTGCAGCCGTACTCATACGGATGAGCATAAGGAGAGCGGGCAGCTCATGGGGAACGAGGTCTCACGGGACTCGGGCAAGCCGCGCTACTTGCAGATCGCGGACGATCTGGTCGAACAGATTCGCCTGGGCGCGCTCGCGCCCGGCACCCAAGTTCCCAGCGAGTCCGACATCATGGAGCGCTATGGGGTCTCCCAGGGGACTGTCCGCAAAGCGATCGCCGAACTGCGCACCGCTGGGCTCGTAGAGACCCACCACGGACGCGGCTCCTACGTCAAGAACCTGCCTCCGGTCCGCAGGAAGTCCTCGGAACGCTTCCGCGGGTCTCACCGCAGGGCAGGCAAGGCTGCCTACCTCGCCGAAGCGGAGCAGGCAGGACACACACCAGACGTGCACGTCCTCTTCGTGGGGCCGATGGACGCCCCGGCCGATATCGCTGAGCGTCTGGGAATCCCTGCCGGCAAGAAGGTTCTCGCCCGGCGCCGTCGGTACTTCGTCGACGGTACGCCAACCGAGGAAGCGACGTCCTACCTGCCGTGGTCGGTCGCGAAGGACATTCCGGAGCTGTTCGACGAGAACCCTGGCGGAGGCGGCATCTACGCTCGCCTTGAAGAACACGGTCACACGTTCGCCGAGTACGTCGAGACCATCCGCGCACGCCTGGCCACCAAGCAGGAAGTGGCCGCATTGCGGCTGAGCCCCGGGGCTCCGGTGATACATCTCGTCCGAGAAGCGGTGACGGACGGCGGGCTCGTGGTCGAGGTTTGCGACACGCTCATGGCTGCCGACCGCTTCATCCTCGACTATCGGATTCCC
The DNA here is from genome assembly GCF_018614525.1 of Streptomyces sp. ISL-11. GTDB lineage: Bacteria > Actinomycetota > Actinomycetes > Streptomycetales > Streptomycetaceae > Streptomyces. Next base: position 186,906 of record NZ_JAGGOL010000029.1, on the reverse strand, counting down.
GCCCGTGATTGATGGTGATTCAGCTTAACGAATCAGCCATACGGGAACACTGGACCGCTTGACTCGGAACCAAGGGTTGCGTCACGCTCAACACATGCACTCATGTACATGAGTGCATGTGTTGCTCTTCCTCCACCTCGCGATCAGGAGGCCTGATGCACGACCCGACAGATAGCCACCTCTCGAGCGAAGACCGTCACGAGGTCGACCGACAGCCACGGCCTGACCGTTGCGCACAGTGCGACGAGATCAAGGCCAAACGCTATGAGGCGTACCGACAAGGTGACCTCGGAGCAACCATGGCGATGACCAAGGCGATGGGCAGGCACTGGTGGGCGGCGCACGGTTGAGCCGGGCATGGTCCGGCCGCCCACGAGGAGCTGAGGGAACCCGCCTGCCGTGCCCCCACCCCTGCGAGGGGTGGGTGGCCTCGGGCGGCGTGCTGATGTGCGGCCGGTGCGGCGTCCGGCGCTTCACGGACTATCGTGCGCTCGGGCCAGCCGTCGAACCGCCCGGAAAGTGGACCTCTACCGGGCCCACCGTGGCCGTCACAGGCACGTCCTGTCTCTACCCACACATTCCAGCTGTCGGGAAGCCCACCCATGCGCTTCCCGTGCCCGGCCTCGGCGGCGACTGAGCGCCAGTCACCGCCGAGGCCGTCGTCCCTACCCCCGCGCGAACTCCGCCGCCGTCACACCGAACCGTGCCACCGACCCGTCGGCGCTCCGGCGCCGCAGGCCCGCCTTCTCCTGTACGCGGACGGAGGCAGGGTTCGACAGTTCGACTTCGGCTCGTACGGTGTGGACGCCCGGCGCCGAGAAGGCGTACTCCACGATGGCCCGGGCGGCCTCCGAGGCGTAGCCGAGGCCGCGCCGGGACTCCACGACGCCGTAGCCGAAGTCGACGGCGCCTTCGTCCGGCGGCCAGAACAGGCCGATGGCGCCGACCACCAACCCGCTCTCCCGCTCGATGATCTGGCGCTGGCCGTACGCGTCCAGCGCCTCGGGCCGGTCGGCGACGAAGCTGGCGATGACGCGGTCACCCTCGGCGGGGAAGCCCGGTGCCCAGTGGGGCAGACGGATGCCACCGAGGACGGCGGTGATGTCGTCGGGGGACCAGGTCCGCAGCACAAGGCGGTCGGTGGTCAGGTCCGTACCGGTCGGAGACGACGTCAAAGAGAAAGAGGAAAACACGCGACACTCCTGGTCGTGTTGGGACGACCGGGCCGCGGTTCCTACGCTCGCGCGACCCGGACGAGGGCATGCTGACGAAGCGTGGGGCGTTCCATGGCCTCATCCTCCCTCTCCCGGCGGCGGTCACGCGCCTCGCACGCCTGCGCGCGAGACGGATCGAGCCTACCCCGCCACCGCCTCGGCCCATCGGCCTGCCCCTACCCCGCCACCGCCTCGTACAGGCTGAACCCCGCCAGCGCCAGCATCACCACCGCCGCGATCCGCGTGATCAGCGCCAACGGTACGAACCGCATCAGCGTGCGCCCGCCCACGATGCCCAGGCCCGCGACCGTCCACAGGGCCAGCACCGCGCCGATGCCGACCGAGAACGGGTCGTCGTAGCGGGCGGCGAGGTTCGCGGTCATGATCTGGGTCAGGTCGCCGAACTCGGCGACGAGGATCAGCATGAAGCCGGCGCCGGAGACCTTCCAGAAGGACTGGTCGGCGGGCTTGCGGAGCTCCTCCTCGCCGTCGTCCTTCTTGAAGATCAGCATGGCCGCGCCCGCGAGGAAGAGCAGGCCGACGACGGCCTGCACCAGCCGGTGCGGCAGCAGCGTCAGGACACTGCCCGCCGCGATGGCCAGCGCGACGTGGACGGCGAAGGCGGCGGCGACACCGACGAAGACGTAGCTCGCGCGGTAGCGGGTGCCGAGCATCAGGCCCGCGAGGGCGGTCTTGTCCGGGAGCTCTGCCAGGAAGACGACGCCGAAGACCAGGGCGGCGACGGTGAAGCTGAACACGGGTGATTCCTCGATCGGTCGGGGTGCCGCACCGAGAGACCTGCGTGATGTCAGGGGTCGCTTCGGCACGGCAGCGTCATGGACACTGCGGCCGAAGGTCTCGCTGGCCCGTCATGTAAGAACGGACGGGCCTCCGGGCGCCGGCCGAGGCGAGCTCGGCAGTATGTCGACGGTCCGGCGAAGAGCTACTCCCCTTCTGCTCCCCTCAGGGTACGCGACCGCCGGCGCCACCGCCCGGGGCCGCCGCCCGCCACCGGGGCGCGGTGCAACAGCCCCCGCGCGATCAGCTCCAGCACCACCGCGACCGCCACCACCTGCACCGCCTCCAGCGCGACCAGGACGAACAGCTGCACCGCCCCCGCGAGCACCGGCGACGCGCCGCCCAGCAGCATGCCCACGAACGCCCCCGGCAGCGTGACCAGCCCCACAGTGCGCGTCTGGTCCAGCCCCGGCAGCAGCGCGTCGGAGGCCGTCGGGCGGGCGATCTCCAGGCGGGCGTCGCGGTCGAGCAGGCCGAGCGCCAGGCCCGCCTCCACCTCGCCGTGCCGGGTGCGCAGCTCGTCGAGCGCGCGCCGCCCGGCCAGGACGGTCGCGGTCAGGCCGCCGCCGATGAGGATGCCGGTGACGGGGATCAGGGCGACGCCCTTGAGCGGTACGAGCCCGGTCAGCAGCAGCACGGCGACCACCGGCAGCACCCCCGCGCCGATCGGCGCCGCCGCCCACCACCAGGTGCGGTTGTCCGTGATGCGGCGCCCGGCGGTCCGCACCGCGATCGCGAACATCAGCGCGAGGAAGCACAGCAGCAGCGGCACCGCCCGTACGACCCAGCCGATGAGGGCGGAGACGGCGGCCAGCTGGACGGCGGCGCGCAGGCCCGCGAGGGCGATCGCACGGGCGTAGCCACGCTCCCGGGTGTCCGCCAGACGGGCGAACGCCGCGACGGTCACCGCGGCGAGGAGCAGCGCCGCGAGCACCACCCCCAGGGTGGTGTTGACGGGCAGCAGGGCCTCGGCGGCGAGCACGCGGTCACCCTAAGGGTCGCGAACTCCGTGGCGCGGGCGTACACGTGGTGGTGTGTCAGGCACCGAACTTCACTTCCGCAACCAACTTCACTTCCGCAACCCCTTGCTTTGACATGAGCGCGTCGCCACCCTGTTACCTGGCGACCACCCCCAGGCAACCGGGCGCCGAGATCCTGGCCGCGCTTCGACGGCCGCTGACCCCCCACTCCAAAGGGAGTTCCCATGTCCGGAATACGCATCCCCGGCGCTCTGCGCGGCGTCTACGCGCGTCGCGCCGCGGCCGTCGGCGGGCTCACCGCCCTCGTCGGCTCGCTCGTGCTCAACGGCCCCGCCGCCCACGCCGCGCCGCCCACCCCGCCGGACGCCGCGACCGTACGGACGTACCTGGGCCAGCTGACGGTCCAGGCCGAGACGTCGATGGACGGCTACAGCCGCGCGAAGTTCCCGCACTGGAGCACCCAGTCCGGGCAGTGCAACACGCGCGAGGTCGTCCTCAAGCGCGACGGCGAGAACGTCGATCAGGACGCCAAGTGCGCGGCGGTCAAGGGCACCTGGGCCTCGCCGTACGACGGCGCCACCTGGACGGACGCGCAGGACATCGACATCGACCACGTCGTGCCGCTCGCCCAGGCGTGGCGCTCGGGTGCGAGCGCCTGGACGACGGCGCAGCGGCAGGCGTTCGCCAACGACCTGACCCGGCCGCAACTGATCGCCGTCACCGACCGCGTCAACCAGGCCAAGGGCGACAAGGACCCGGCCCAGTGGATGCCGCCGCTGAACTCCTACGCCTGCACGTACGCGCGCATGTGGGTCACGGTCAAGCACCACTACCAGCTGACCGTCGACCCCGCCGAGAAGACGAAGCTGACGGGCATCCTCAACGGCTGCTGAGCCGGGCGGCCGGGTGACGGGGTGAGCGACCGTCACCGGAAACTCCCCGCTCCTCCCCGTCGTTCCGTACCGTACGGAACGACGGAGGAGGCCGTATGACGGCAGTTCTGCGGCTGGGGCCGCTGTTGCGGTACGTCGACTGGGACACCGGTACGAGCGCCACGGTGTGGGTGGAGGCCGACCGGCCCTGCGAGGCGGAGGTGCGCTGCGCGGACGGCGCCGGCGGCACGGCCCGCACCTGGCGGATCGCCGGGCACCACTACGCCCTGGTGCCGGTGACGGGGCTGCGGCCCGGGAGCACGACGGCGTACGGGGTGTTCCTGGACGGCGAGCGGGTGTGGCCGCCGCCCGGGTCGCTCTTCCCGGAGAGCGTGATCCGCACGCCCGGGCCCGCCACCGACACCGTGCGCGTCACGTTCGGCTCGTGCCGCTGGGCGGCGCCGCCCCCGGAGGCCGGCGGCGGCCCGGGGGACGCGGCCGGGCCGGACGCCCTCGACGCGCTCGCGGCCACGCTGGTCCGCGGCCACGGCGAGAACGCCCAACCTCCGGACGTCCTGCTGCTCTTGGGCGACCAGGTCTACGCGGACAAGACCTCCGAGGCGACCCGGCGCCGGCTCGCCGCCCGCCGCTGCCCGGCCGAACCTCCCGGCCATCAGGTCGCGGACTACGAGGAATACACCTACCTCTACGAGGAGTCCTGGCTCGACCCGGACGTGCGCTGGCTGCTCTCCACCGTCCCCAGCCTCATGATCTTCGACGATCATGACCTGATCGACGACTGGAACACGAGCGCGGCCTGGCTGGCGGGTGCGCGCGCGACGCCGTGGTGGCAGGAGCGCGTCCTCGGCGGACTGATGTCGTATTGGGTCCATCAGCACCTGGGCAATCTCTCCCCCGCCGAGCTGGCCGCCGACAAGCTGTACCAGGCGGTGTGCGAGAGCGGGGACGGGACGCAGCCGCTCCGGGAGTTCGCCGTCCGCGCCGACGCCGACCCGGCCGCCGCCCGCTGGAGCTACCGCCGCGACTTCGGGCGGGTGCGGCTGCTGATGGCCGACACCCGCACCCGGCGCGTCCTGGAGGAGGGCCGGCGGGCCATGCTCGACGCGGCCGCCCGGGACTGGCTGCGCGACCAGGCGCTGGACGCCCCCGGCTCGTACGACCACCTCCTCATCGGCACCTCACTGCCCTGGCTGATGCCCTCGGCCGCGCACGACGCGGAGGCGTGGAACCAGGCGCTGTGCGCCGGGGAGCGCGGGCCGCGCTGGGCGCGCCTGGCCGAGATCCTGCGGCGGCGGGCCGACATGGAGCACTGGGCGGCCTTCCCGGCGTCGTTCGAGGCGCTCACCGCGCTCGTCGCGGAGGTGGGCGGCGGCCCGGAGGCGCCGGCGACGGTGGCCGTGCTGTCGGGGGACGTCCATCACGCGTACGTCGCCGAGCCCGCGTGGCCGGCGACGCGGCCGGTACGGAGCACGGTGCTGCAGCTGACGTGCTCGCCGGTGCGCCAGAAGGTCCCCGGCGCGCTGAGGCTGGCCTTCCGGTTCGGCTGGAGCGGGGCCGGCAGACGCCTGGGGCGCGCGCTGGCGCGGCACGGGCGGGTGGGGCGCCCGTCGATCGGCTGGCGGCGGACGGGCGGGCCGTGGTTCGGCAATCAGCTGATGACCCTGACGCTGCGGGGGCGTTCGGCGCGGCTGCGGCTGGACCAGGCGCGCACGGAGAAGGATCTGGTGACGGCGCACGAGGCGACGTACGAGGCGACATACGAGGCGGTGCCGGGGGCGACGAACGGGGCAGCGTACGGGCCCGGTGGCGCGGCCGGTCCGCCGCCGCCCCGCACCCCCGTCGAACGGCCCGCCCCTCTTACGGACATTCCGGATTGAGGCGCGGCGCGCGGTGGCACGGGCCGCTTTACGTGCATGTTCCATCGATGCGGTCGCCATAAGGAATCAAGAACTTGAACTTGCAAGTATCGATTAGGCGAACCTAACCTGGACCCCTCGTTGTTTCCTGTCCCCCACACGAGGAGCCCTCCCCATGGCCCCCACGACCGCTCCCTCCGCGTCGCCGTCCGCCTCCGGCACGACCGGCACCGGCGCCACCCAGGCCCCCGCGCTCACCGAGCGGCTCGACGCCGTCCGCCCGTACGCGCTGTCCGCCTTCCGCATCGTGGTCGGCCTGCTGTTCGCCTGCCACGGTGCGGCGTCCCTGTTCGGCATCCTGGGCGGCGCGGCCGGCAGCAACGGCGGCACCATCGCGGCGGGCACCTGGCCGGGCTGGTACGCGGCCGCCATCCAGCTCGTCGGCGGCGTCCTGGTCATGCTGGGCGTTGGCAGCCGCACCGCGGCCCTGATCTCGTCCGGTTCGATGGCGTACGCGTACTTCGACGTGCACCAGAGCATGGCGCTGTGGCCGATCCAGAACGGCGGCGAGGCTTCCGCGATGTTCTGCTGGGCCTTCCTGCTGCTGGTCTTCACCGGCCCCGGCGCCCTCTCGCTGGACCGCCTCTTCCGCCGCGACCGCTGACCCGGCGACGGCTCGTGGGGGCCCGGCACGGCCGGACCCCCACGAATGGGCACGCACCGGACACTCGCGACCCGGTACGTGTCCGGACTCTTCCGGCACGTGATTCGAACAACATCACCAGCCCCGCGCACACGTCACAACAGCCCCAGGCGTACGCTGTGCGGTTGTGAAGGCCGCCCCTGCCGCTCCCCTGCGACGTCGCGGCGGGGGACCGTACCGGGAGATCAGGACGTGCTGCAGCAGTTGGGGGCGTTGGCCGACACGCCTTGGATCTATGTGATCGTCGGGCTGTCCGTTCTCCTCGATGTCTTCCTCCCGGTGCTGCCCAGCGGCGTCCTGGTGATCACCGCCGCCACCGCGGCCGCGGGCACCGCCGCCGACGCGGTGGGCGACGCGGCCCGTGGCCACGCCGGCTTTCCCGAGATGTTCGCGCTCGTGATGTGCGCGGCGACCGCTTCGGTCCTCGGCGACATGGTCGCCTACCGGCTCGCCTGGCGCGGCGGCGACCGCTTCGACCGCGCCATGGCCCGCTCGCGCCGCCTCACCGCGGCCCAGGCCAGGCTCGGCACGGCACTGCTGCGCGGCGGCGGTCCGCTCGTGGTCGTCGCCCGCTTCGCGCCGGCCGGACGGTCGGTCGTCAGCCTCGGCGCCGGTGTGATGCACCGCAGAGTGACGGAGTTCCTGCCCTGGTCGGCGCTCGCGGGCCTGACCTGGGCGGCGTACAGCGTGAGCCTGGGCTACTTCGGCGGCCAGTGGCTGGGCGCAACCTGGCTCGGCACGGCGGTCTCGTTCCTCGCCCTCTTCGCGGCGGGGCTGGGCGCGGCATTCGTCGTGAAGCGGCCGCGGACGTCCGAGGCGCGAGCTCAGTAGCTTCCCGTAGTCCCCGTTACCACCGCAGCCGTAGCCGCGTCCGCGCCGCGCGCACGACGGCGCTCACAGGGGGCGTACGGGCGCCCGTACGCGCGTGTAGGCGCGGGCGCGCGCGGAAGGGCACGCGGAGGGCACGCGGAGAGCGCGCGGAAGGCACGCCGGAACACGGGATCACCCCGCCCCGGACCCGCCTTCGGACCCGCCTTCGGATACGACGAAAGGCCGCAGCCACCGGGCAGGACCGTCGTCGCGCTCGGTGGCTCCGACCTCCGGGCAGGTGAAGCGTGGGGTCACAGCACTGTCGCGACGGTCGCGCTCAGAGCTTGGTCAGTTTCGTGTACGGGCCCGGGATCCGCTCCTGTCGGGAGGCGAAGTCGACGAGCACGGCGATGTCGTCCTCGACACCGATGACCCGGCCGAGGCCGTAGCGATCGTGTGTCACACGGTCTCCCACAACGAACCTCTGCACGGGACCGGGGACGGGCGGAGCGTTGAAGGGACTGGTGGGCAGATGCCGTCGGTGCGCTGCTGGCTTCGTCATTGCTCTCAGTATGCGCCCTCGGCGGCCCGGTGGCGCCCGCGAACTGGACGACGGCCCGGTTCCGGGTGGGGAACCGAGCCGCCGCGATCTTGAGCAGGAGGTCGCCGGACCTCACCGCACAAGATCATTGAATCTCATCGGACAAGATCAGTGGACCTTGGTGAAGGCGTCCTTGTCGAAGGCCGTCAGACCATTGGCCCACAGGCTGTTCACCCGGCTCTTCTCCGCCGCGTTCGGGTAGGCGTTCTGGCACGACGTGCCGGGGCCGCCGCCGGACATCAGCTCGCTGCACGGACCCGAGTAGTGGTCCGGCAGGCCGAGGACGTGCCCGGTCTCGTGCGCGGTGACGCGGGTGGAGTTGTACTGCTGGTTCTGCCGGTAGTCGAGGAAGACGTAACCCCGGCCGTGGCCGTCGGTGCTGGCGTACGAGCCGCGGGAGTCGTTCCCCTCGTAGTAGCGGAAGTCGGCGTTGCTGCCCGCACGCAGCTGGACGTTGCGCACGGAGCTGTTCCAGATCTGCGCGCTGCTGGCTATCTGCGACGCGAATCTGGGTGCGCCGCTGGGGTCGTAGGTGACCGTGACGACCTTCAGACCGGGCGACTTCGCCGCCTTGGCCTTCGCGGACTTCATCACGGCCTCGAAGAACGCCTTGTTGTTCGCCTGCTCGGCCGCCGAGCCGACGTACGACGACTGGGTGTACGAGGAGGGTGCCGCCTGCGAACCGGCGCCGGCGGACGCGGCTCCGGCGGGTACGGCGGTCATGGTCGCGGTCGCCAGGCCGAGGCCGAGCGCAGCCGACAGCACCATCGTGGAGCGTTTCATGTGGGGGACTCCATTCGTGCATTCGTGCCGAGAACCCTGGGTCGCATGGGTGGGTCGACCGGGGGCCCGTCGGGTGAACTGCTGGTCCCCGTGAGTCTCTGACGAGTAATCAGTGGTGCGGATGATGCCAATCGGCCATAGCACCGTCCAATCACCCGCCCTGCCCCGCTGTGCCTGGTGTGACCTGCGAGGTGCGGTTATGCTCCCCCCGTGGAGCTCGAGGTCAGGCACCTCCGTGCGCTGTGCGCCATCGCCGACGCCGGAAGTGTGCGGAAGGCCGCGTTGCAGCTCGGCATGACCCAGCCCTCGCTGACGACTCAACTCCGGCGCATAGAAAGCGCCGTCGGCGGCCTCCTCTTCACCCGCGGCCAGACCGGCAGCCGCCCCACGCCGCTGGGCGACTCCGTACTCTCCCGCGCGCGGCCCATAGTGGCCGAGATGACCGCCCTCGTCACCGCCGCCCGGGACGCCGCGACGGGCGTGGGCGGCGCGCGGCTGCGTGTGGGCAGCGTCGGCAGCCGCGTGGTGACGGGCTGGCTGCGCCGCCTCCACGCCCGCTTCCCCGACACGGACATCTCCATCCACATCGAGGTCTCCGCGAACACGCTGCTGCAACTCCTCGCGACCAACCAGCTGGACGTCGCCTTCGTCCACGAGACCGACGGCTTCCCCCTGCACACCCCGGCGGGCGTGGAACGCCGCGTGCTGCTCGCGCGCGAACCCCGCTTCGTCGCCCTGGCCGCCGGCCACCCGGCGGCCGGCCTGCCCTCGGTCGGCCTCGAACGGCTCGCCCACGACCCCTGGATCGTGGACCCGACCGCCGACCACGAATGGGCGGCCCTGCGCCGGGCGTTCACGAAGGCCGGGCTCAACCCCCGCCTGCTGCACGTCCGCGACAACATCACCGCCGCGGACCTGGTCGCCTCCGGCGAGGCCGTACGCCCCTGCCAGCCCACCACGGACCCCACCCCCGGCACGGTCCTCCGCCCCCTGACCGGCACCCCCCTCACCGCCGAACTCTCCCTGGCGACCCGCACCGCGTCCCTGCCACCCCAGGACCTGACGTCCCTCTTCACCGACCTGAGCGCCGCCTACCGGGAGGCGGCCACGAAGAACGAGACGTACCGGGAGTGGCTACGGACCCACGGCAGCCCACTCCTGCGCGGCACGGCGGGCACGGCACGGAGGCCATGACCCCGACGTGCGCGGAAACGCCACTGATCTAGCCTTTGTGCATGCGCATCGATGAGATCTCCTCCTGGCTCGACGCACATGGCGCGAGCGCGAGCCCGGTGGCCATGGCGGCCGAGTTCGACGCGTATCTCTGCACGCTGCCGTGGTCGGGCTGCGGCATCGACTGGCAGGACCTCCCGCACCGCTCGCTCGCACTGGACGGCGTCTCGGACGACGCGGCGGTGGAATGGGCCCGGCAGACGGCCATGGCCCGGCACGACCACGTACTGCTGATCGATTCGGCTTCCGAGCCGGGAGTGGTATGCCGCTTCGAGGACGCCGTGCGGGACTTCGAGCTGCTGTCCCACCGCCCGGAGCTGTACATGTGCGGCGTCGACCTCGTGGGCACGGAGGTACGACCGTCCTTCGACCGCTTCATCGAGCGGCGGTCCTTCATGACGCTCAACGCCCGCGTGTGAGTCCGGGAACGCCGAAGACCCCCAGCCGTGGCCGACTGGGGGTCTTCGCGCTGGTGGGCACAGACGGATTTGAACCGCCGACATCTGCTTTGTAAGAGCAGCGCTCTACCGCTGAGCTATGCGCCCTGGACGAAGAGACAGCCTACATGGCCCGGGGCCGGTGGTCGCAAACGTGGGCGGGGGTGGCGGGCGGGCCGGGGGTTATCCCTACCTTCGATGCGGTAGCGGGGTGCATTCCGCCCGGTCGGGCCTCTTCATAGGGTGATCATCAAGCCCGCCGTCCCCGCTGCCCTCCGGAGTCCCCACGTGAATGCCCGCGCCCGCACCCGTTCCGCCGCCCGGCTGTCGCTCGCCGTCGGCGGGGTACTGATCGCCGGGGCCGCCCTGACCGGCTGCGGGGGCGCCGATGCCGACGGCGCCGAGCCGGAGTACAAGGCGTTCGCCCTGGCCGGGCGCGAGCTGAGCGTGGACTCGGACAACTCGGGGATCGAGCTCGTGCCGGGCGACGGCAAGGAGGTGAAGGTGACGCGGTGGTTCGACGGGTGGTCCGTCGGCGGTTCGTCGCCCAAGGCCACGTGGGAGGTGGACGGGAACACCCTGAAGCTGCGCGAGCACTGCTCCGGGATCGGCTCCCACTGCCAGTCGAAGCACCGGATCGAGGTGCCGCGCGGCGTCAAGGTCACCGTCAAGGACGACAACGGCCGGGTCACGGCGAGCGGCTTCGAGACCGACCTGGAGATCCATTCCTCCAACGGCGAGGTCCACGTCACCGACTCCACCGGCGCCCTCGACCTCTTCAGCTCCAACGGCAACGTGATCGCCACCGACACCGGCGCCCGCCGGGTCCGGGCCCGGTCCGACAACGGCAACGTCCGGATCGCGCTGAGCCGCGTCCCGGACCGGGTGGAGACCTCCAACAAGAACGGCAACATCACCATCACCGTGCCGCGCGGCTCGTACGACGTCGACGGCCACAGCAAGAACGGGAACGTCACCGTGGACGTGCCCAGCCAGGACGGGAACCCGCACACCATCACCGGGCACAACACCAACGGCAATGTGAAGGTCACCAACGCGAACTAACCGCCCCGCGCGTTCGTCCTTAACGGTGGGAGAATGGCATCCGGGCCAGGGGCGATCCATCGGGAGAGGGCAAGTGACGGCGACCTTCGCGCAGTCCGTACGACCGGCACGTCGCCGCACCAGCGCTGTGGCGGCCCTGGCCACCGCGGTCCGCGACACCGTCACGCTCGCACTGCTGCCGCTGCCCCTGCTGCTCGCCGCCGCGCCCGCGGCCTTCGCCGGCGGCGGTACGCGCCGCTGGGGCCGGGGCCGCGGGGAGGGCCAGCGGGCGGACGCGCAGGCCGCGAAGGACGCGGCTGCCGCGGCGTTCTACGAGCTGGACACCGCCCAGCGCGACCTGCGGATCTCCATCGAGACCATCACCGCGGTCGACCCCTCCCCCGCCGCCCGCAAGGCCGCCGGCGACTTCGCGGCGCTGGGCCACCGCATCGACGAGGTCTCCCACACCTACATCGGCGCCGTCGACTCCCACGACCTCGACCGCGACGACCTCGACGCCGGGACCGCCGCCCGCGCCCGTACGGACCTGACCAAGGCCAAGGACGAGCTGCTGCGCGTCAAGGCCGACCTGGAGCGGTTCGGGCAGAGCCTCGGACCGCTGCTGGCCACGGCCGAGACCCAGCTGGCACGGCTCGCCCCCGCCGTGGAGCGCGCCCGGCAGGGGCTCCTCGCCGCGAGCGGCGCGCTGGACGCCGTACGGGCCTCCGGGCTCAAGGCCGACGACCTCGCCGCCCGCCTCGCGGCCCTCGCCCCCGAGCTGACCAAGCTCAACCAGGGCGCCGGCCAGCACGGCGTACAGGAGACCATCCAGCGCGCGGACCGGGTGGTGCGCGAGGCCGAGGCCATCCGCGGCCAGGCCGAGACCCTGCCGGAGAAGGCCGCCGACATCGACAAGCGGCTGGTGTCGCTGCGCACCCGGGCCCAGGCGATCACCACCCGCGCCGCCGGCGTCGAACCGGTCCTCAGCGAGCTGCGCCGCCGCTACAGCGCCGCCTGCTGGCAGGACCTCCAGCGGGTGCCGGAGGAATCCTCCCGCGCCGTCGCCCAGGCCGAGGAGAAGCTCCAGGAGGCCCGGACGGCACGCGCCGAGCAGTGCTGGCCGGACGCGCTGGCCCGGCTGTCGACCGTACGGGCCCTGCTGAACACCACCGACGAGGCCGTCTCGGCCGCCGGCGACCGGTTGCGCAGGCTCGACGAGGTCTCCTTCGACCACCAGAAGGAGGTCGAGCGCACCCGCTTCGCCATCCGGGACGCCCAGCGGCTCGCGATGGCCGGGCGCAGCACGCCCGACCCGCGCCATGCCCGGCCCCTGGACGACGCCGTGGCCCGCCTGGACCGGGCCGTCGCGGGCCTGGAGGGACGGCACCCGGACTGGTGGGCGTTCCTCACCGAGACGGAGGCCGTGCGGCAGGCCGCGGCGCGTGTGGTGCAGGAGATCCGGGAGGAGCGTGGGGCGGGGCAGTGACCCCTGCCCCGGCCGGCCCGGCGGGTCGCCCCCGCGGCTGGTTATGCTGCGCGCATGCCTCGCTATGAATACCGCTGCAAAGCGTGTGGTGACACGTTCGAGATCAGTCGGCCTATGGCTGAGTCGTCGGCGCCGGCGGTGTGCCCTGAGGGGCATGCGGATACGGTGAAGTTGTTGTCGGCGGTTGCGGTTACGGGTGGGTCCGGGTCCTCCGCGCCTTCTGCCGGTGGGGGCGGAGGTGGGTGCTGCGGAGGTGGGTGCTGCGGGTAACGATCGCCGCCGGCCGGAATCTTCCCCACCCCGCCCCTTCCCGTAACCGGGGCTCCGCCCCGGACCCCGGTCCTCAATCGCCGGACGGGCTGGGGTGGTTGCCCGGACGGGCTGGAGTGGTCGCCCTGCAGACTGAAGTCATAGGCGCCGCGCCAACGTCACCCCATCCGCCACCGTCAGCATCACCGACTCCATCCGCTTGTCCTGCGCCACATGCGCGTTGAACGCCTTCATATGGGCCGCCGGGCTGCCCGGCGCGGGAGCGGTGACCTCGCCGCTGAAGAGGACGTTGTCGGCCACGATCAGGCCGCCCGGGCGCAGGCGCGGGACGAGTTCCTCCCAGTAGTCGATGTAGCCGTCCTTGTTGGCGTCGAGGAAGGCCAGGTCGATGTGCGGCTCGGTGGGCATCGCGCGCAGGGAGTCCAGGGCGGGGGCGATGCGCAGGTCGACGCGGTCGGCGACGCCCGCGTCCGCCCATGCCCGGCGCGCGTAGGCCGTCCACTCCTCCGAGATGTCGAGGGCGACGAGCGTGCCGTCTGCGGGCAGCGCCCGGGCCATCGACAGGGCGGACAGGCCGGTGAACGTGCCGACCTCCACCACGTGCCGGGCGCCGGTGAGCCGGACGAGGAACGCCAGCAGCGGTCCCTGTTCCCGCGCGACCTGCTTGATCGCTTGGTCGGGCAGGGCGCTGTGGGTGATGTCGACGAGGGCGCGCTGGGCCGGGTCGAGCGGCGGGTTGTGGGCGAGTACGTACGTGTACAGCTCGGGAGTGATCTGCGGGCCCTTGAACTCCGGCACGTCGTTCACTGCATCCACGGCATTCTCCTCGGCGGCTAAGGGAGTTGCGGGCCCCGAGGGGGCCCGGCCACGCACCGCCGAGGTTACGCCGTCGCCTCGCCGAACGCCCTGATGATTTCCTCCCCCGCCGCCACTCCGCGCGCCGCGAGCGCCGTGACGTGCGGTGCGGTCCAGCCGGCGTCGGCAAGCTCGCCGTGGCCCGGGCGCCAGCCGCGGCCGGCGGCGAGCAGCAGGTCGGCGTCGAGCAGCGAGTCACCGGCGGCGAGGACCTCGGTGGCGTCCACGCGCCGGGCGACCTCGGCGACCGCCGCGCTCTTGGTGAGCGGCGCGGGCACGGCGTAGAGCTTGCGGCCCTGGAGCGAGACCGACCAGCCGCGGGCCTCGGCCCACACGGACAGCTCCTTCACCCAGGCGTCGGGCAGCAGCGGGCGGTCCACGACGAGGTAGGCGAAGAGATCCTCGGCGGTGCGCTCCTTGAGCAGCCACGCCGGGTCGGCGGTCCGCACCAGATGGGCGCGGACCTCGTCGAGCGTGGCGCACTCGGCGGCCAGCCGGCGCTCCACACCGCGCCGCCAGCCGGGGTCGGACTCGCCGCGTACGAGCAACTCGCCGCCATTGGCGCAGATCGCGAACTCCGGTACGGGGCCGGGCAGCCGGATCCGCCCGTACTGCGCGCGGGTGCGGGTGGTGGTGGGGACGAAGGTGGTGGCGGTGGCCAGGGCGGCGAGCGCCGCGGCCGCGGTCTCGGTCATGTACGACAGCGGTTTGCGCTCGTAGACCTCGACGCACAGCAGGCGCGGGGCGTGCGCGTCGGGCATGGTGAGGTCGAGGGCGGCCGTGGAGTAGATGAGCGTGCGGTCGAGGTCGCTGGCCACGAGGTGTGTCACTGGCCCGCCACCGCCTTGCCGTCGGCGCCGGTGGCGCCTCTGGTGTAGCGGGGGTGGATCAGGCCGACGCAGCTGTACGGGAGGCCGTCCACCTCCTCGACGGGCACGCCCCGCTGTGCGGCGAGGAGCCGTACGTGGTCGAGGTCGGCGCCGGTGCCGCGCTGGGCGAGGATCTTCCACGGAACACGGCGCAGCAGTACGCGCGTGGTCTCGCCCACACCGGGCTTGACCAGATTGACGTCGTGGATGCCGTACTCCTCGCTGATGCGCTCGACGGCGGCCCAGCCCTCCCAGGTGGGGGTGCGGTCGGCGGCGGCCATGTCCTTGGCGTCGGCGACGACGTCCTCGCGCACCTCGGCGAACCGGCCCTCGACGGTGGCGAGAAAGTCGCGGGAGACATCCGCGCCGGCCAGCTCGCGGTAGTACTTCGCGCCGTGGAAGTCGCCCGGCCCCACGAGGTCGGCGCGCAGAACCGTGCGGGAAATGAGCCCGGAGACGGTGGAGTTGAGGCAGGCGGAGGGGATGAGGAAGTCGTCGCGGGTGCCGTAGGTCTCGACGCAGTGGCCGGGGTCGGCGAGGACGGCCATGCGGGGGTCGAAGCCGTCGGCCGCGCGCAGGGCGTCGGCCAGTTCGCGGGTGATGGCGCCCTTGCCCGTCCAGCCGTCGACGAAGACGACGTCGGAGGGGTCGTGGTGGGCGGCCAGCCAGCGCAGGGCCGCGGCGTCGATGCCGCGGCCGCGCACGATGGAGACGGCGTAGTGGGGCAGGTCCAGGCCGTGCGCGTGGCGTGCCCAGCGGCGCATCAGGACGCCGACGGGGGTGCCGGCGCGGGCGAGGGAGACCAGGACCGGCCGCGGGGACCGCTCGGCGAGGACGGTCTCGGTGACGACGCCGACGGCGCGCGCCACGCGGGCGGCGGACGTTTCCAGGGCGGCGTGGAAGAGCGCCTGGTACTCCTCGGTGGGCTGGTACTCGACCGGCAGCGACTCGGCATAGTGCGCGCCGCCGCTCTGGATCGCCTCCTCGCGCTCCTCGGTGGGCGCCTCCAGGGTGACCCCGGAGAGGTCCTGGAGCAGCCAGCCGACGTCGTCGGGCTCGTACGAGGAGAAGGCGGGGCCGCGCAGCGGTCGGTGCATGGGTGAGGCAGCCTCGGGGGTGTAGGAGGGAACAACAGCGAGCAGTACATGCGGAATATGACCGGCGAGCCGCTCCAACAACCCACCGGGACCGTGCAATTCAGGGGTATCGGCGACCGAATCGACCACCACCACAACGGCATCGAACCCGCCGCCCGCGACGTTGTACGCGTACCGCTCGCCGGGCCCGTCGGCCGGCCCGTCATGCGCGGGAAAGGCGATACGTGTACGGATCGCGTAACCAGGATCGTCGACGGGAAGCACAGGCGACCGAGTGGTGGTGGAAAACCGCACGTCGACGGCACCACAAAGAACAAGCTCCAGGGCCTCGGCAACCCGCAACGGCGCGTACATCAACTCCTCATGACCGAGGACGAGAACCCGCTCGACATCACCCGGAAGCGCGTCGACGACCCGACGGGCCATACCCGGCAGAGCAGCCTCCAGCCGCTCCCGGTGCACCGGCAGAAACCCGTGCCGCCCGCCATCAGGAACTCCACCGGGCCAGCCGAGATCGACCCGCGCGGGGCCGGCCGACGAAGCACGGGAGGCGCCGGGGTCGGAGGGGTGGGGGTCCGGGGCGCTGACGTGTATTTGCGGGCCCGATGAGAGGGAGCTGTCGCGATTCGGGGTGCCGGGCCCGTAAATATACGGCCCCGGACCCCCACCCCGGAGGCCCCGGCGCCGCTCCCCACGCCCGCCGGCGACGGCCTCGTACTCGGCGACGAGCTCCTGACCGCGTTCCAGCACCCCCGCCAGCAGCCGCACCGTCCCGGAGGCCAATGCCACCAGGTCCACACGGGCACCCAGCTCGGCCGCGAACTCCTCCAAACGGACGCGGTCGACGTCCGAGCGCATGTCGACCAGCGCGACGACCACATACCGCTCCCGCGGAAACCGCGCGTGAAGCGCCGCGATCGTGTTCAGGACCGTACGCCCCGTGGAGAACTCGTCGTCGACCAGAACCAGCGGCCCGTCGCCGGACAGCAGCTCCGGATCCTCCGGCAGCAGCAGATGGGAGGTGGCGTGGCTGTGCTCCTCCTCGAAGCCGCCGACGGGCCGGACACCGGGCACCGGCCGCCGGGTGGAGTGCAGATACGGCGCGAGCGCGAGACCGTCCGCGACGGCGTGCCCCAGTCCCGTGGCGGTCTCGGCGTAGCCGAGGACGACGGCCCGCCGCGCCTCCACGTCACCGAGCAGCTCCCGCACCCGCAGCCCGAGGCCCGCGCCGACGCCGTACACGCGCGTGGGCGGACTCGGCACATGCTTGCCCAGCACGTTCGACACGAGCAGATGCGCCCGCTTGGGATTGCGCCGCAGGGCGAGCCCGAGCAGCTCCCGCAGCCGCTCGTCACCGTCGAAGGAAACGCCGAGCCGGTCGGCCACCCACTGTCCCGACCAGGTCATTCCGTCGTCCCCACGCTCGCCGCCAGCAGCTCCACAAAGCTCACGTCCTCCCGTGCGACGCCGAACACCTCGGCGCGCAGCATGATCCGCTCGGCCCAGGCCCGGTGCGGCTTCACTTCGTTCATTTTGTTGGTGTACGAGGAGCGCAGCACTCCACCGCCGTCGAGATCGGGCCGCAGGATGTCCTGGGCGTCGCTGTACTCCTCGTGGCTGACGACGGACAGCGCGTGCACGGGGGCGACGTGCGAGGGGTGGATGCAGGTCTTGCCCTGGAGGCCGTTGGCCCGGTCCAGGTGGAGCTCGCGGAGCAGGCCGTCCATGTCGTGCTGGATGAGGGCGGTGCGCAGGGCCTCCGCGGGACCGGCGAAGGGGCTGCGGCGCAGCTGCGGCTTGAACATCCGCTCGTGCTGGCGGAAGTACTCCCAGACGGGACCGGTCACGGTGAAGCCGCTGCCGTCGGCGCGGCCGAGGACGTTGACGACGTCACCGATGACGGAAGCGACGAGCTGGACGTCGTAGGCGGTCATGTCGGGTGCGCGGCGCAGCCCGTACGCGGAGCAGAAGTCGGTGACGCCGAGCCGCAGCGCCAGCACCCGGTCGCGGTATTTGTCGACGGTGCGGGCAATGCCGGCGAGGGTCTCGGTCCGGGTCTCCAGATGGAGGAGTTCGGGCGATTCGAGGACGGGCATGGCGTACAGCCGCCGCCCGCGGGTGCTTTCGGCGCCGGTCAGCGCTTCGAGGAAGGGGACGCCGCGTTCCTCGGTGAATTTCGGGAGGACGAACCCGGACAGCAGCCGCCCGGCGGGTCCGAGGCGCCGTACGAGGTCGGTGATCTGACCGGGCTCGCGGACGCGGATGAACAGCAGCGGCAGGCTCGGCCCGCCCTCCGCGTCAGGCGGGCGGAGCTGGTCCAGCCGGGCGAACTGACGGACGAGGTTCTCCTCGGCGGCCTCGACGTCGGCGTCGCCGATGGAGTCCTCCAGGCACACGACCATGGAGACCACGCCGCGCTCGCCCTGTTTGACGACGTCCTCGGCGAGGGCGGGCCGCGTGCCGGGGCAGTAGAGCGTGGCGCCGAGGGCGACGGCGAGGGTGCGGGCCGGGGAGTCGGCGTCGAAGACGCCGGGCTCTCTATGGAACAGCCCATTCCGCACCGAGGGCGCAAGGTGTTCGAAATGCCTCATTACTCTCCCCGTTTACCGGACCGCCCAGCGGGCCGCCGTGCCGAAGCATGGCCGATTATCGTACGTGCGGTGGTGGGTCAAGAGTTCCCCAAGTGCATGAAAATCTCATGTCCCGCATGAGTCGTTACGGTGATCTCCCCCTGCGTTGTCCGCGGCCGGTGCGGGAGGGCAGGATTGCGGGCATGACGCACGCCATGCTGAAGGGGTCGAACATCCCGCTGGACGCCCGGAACGTACGGGCCGTACTGCGCTGGACCCCGGGGCCGGGCGTGCCGGACGTCGACGCCTCCGCGCTGCTGGTGGGCGAGAACGGCCGGGTGCGCTCGGACGAGGACTTCGTCTTCTACAACCAGCCCCGCCATCCCTCCGGCGCCGTCCGGCACCTGCGGAAGAAACGGCTGGTCGAAGGGGCCACGGACGCGATCGAGGCGGACCTGTCGACGCTGGAGCCCTCGGTCGGCCGCGTCGTGCTGGCCGCGTCGGCCGATGGCGGTGACTTCGGGCTCGTACGGGACCTGTGCGTGCTGCTGTACGACGTGGCGCCGGGTGGCCCGGGGCAGGACGGCGAGCCCTTGGCGCGCTTCGAGGTGCAGCCGGAGACGGGCTCGGAGACCGCGATGATCTGCGGTGAGCTGTACCGGCGCGGGGAGGGCTGGAAGTTCCGGGCGCTGGGGCAGGGCTACGCGTCCGGCCTGGTGGGGCTGGCGACGGAGTACGGGATCTCGGTGGAGGAATCCGAGGACACCGGGGGCTCCGCGACGGGGCCCACGGGGGTGCCCGCGCAGGGCCCGGCACCGGACCCCGAGCCCGTACGGCCCCCGGAGCCCGTACGGCCCCCCGAGCCGGCACCGGAATCCGACCGGCCGACCGGCCCACCGCCCGCGCAGCCACCCACCACACAGCCACCCGCCGCGCCGCCGTCCGGCTACGGCTACCCCCCGCCGCCCCCCATGCCCCCGACGGCGCCGGTACAGCCCGCTTACGGCTATCCGCAGCCGCCGGCACCGGCGCAGCCCGCCTACGGCTATCCGCAGCCGCCGGCGCAACCGCAGCCGCAGGCTGCGCACCAGCCGGCCTACGGCTACCCGCAGGCACGGCCGGTGCCGGACCCGGCCTTCCGTCTGCCGCCACAGGGCCCGCAATTCCAGTCGAACCGGTAGCGGCCGGACGGAACCGGCGGAGGGGCGGGCACGTCAGACCTCCGATGCCGACGACCCGCGAAGCCTCCGAAGCCCTCGCCACCCGGCCCGTCCCCGTCAGAGACAGGTCAGAGACTGAGACAGACGTTCAGACCTTCGACGTCTTGTACCCCCGCCCCCACTGGAGCCCCCACCCGTAGAGCCGGTCGAGCTCGGCCTGGAAGCCGTAGACGTACTTCATCTCGCGCCGGAGCGTGATCTCGCCCTTGTTGTTCTCCAGCATCACCACGGCGCACGACCGGGCCTCCGGCGCGCGCTCGTGGAGCGGGATCTCGATCCGGGGGCCGTTGCCGGGGTAGAGCGTCACCATCGCGTGCGTACGGTCGAACGCGGGGGTGCCGTCGTAGATGTAGACGAAGATCAGCAGTCGCTTGATCTCATCCCGATGGTCCATGTTGACGTAGATGGTCTCGCCGGATCCGGAGCCGAACCGGTCGTCGCCGCTGAGCTGGACGTACGGCGGGCTGTTGAGGCTGCCCAGTATCGAACCGAGGGGCTGGACTACGCCTTTCGAGCCGTCCTTGAGCTCGTACATGCAGGCGAGGTCCAGGTCCACGTTGACGAAGGCGGGCCCCTGCGCCTGCACCATCTCGGGCCGGAACTTGCGCAGCGGATGCCGCAGCCCCTCACGGATCGGCGGCCTCTCGGCGAAGTCGGAGGTCCGCATCCGCCAGGAGAGGTTGACCCGGAGGTTTCCGGTGACCGCCCCCTGCTTGGTGAGCGAGAACGTCGGGTGGCGCTTGGTGAGCTCGACCGCGCCGTTCGCGCCGCCGAAGTCGAACTGCTGCTCGCCCGCCCGGCCCCAGTTGCCGAAGAATTTGTCCCAGATAGCCATGGCCATCAGACCCCCACCCATTCGAGCTCGAAACGCCGCGGGGCGGCCGTGAGGTGACCCTCACGACCGCCCCGCTCAGAGCGTTCCTCAAATGTGCCAGGGTCACACCCCGGAGGAGACCTCGGCCTTCCCCTCGGCGGCCTTGGCCTCGGCGCGGTTGCGCCGCACCGAGGACCAGAAGGACCAGCCGATGAGGGCCACGCCGATGAGGCCGGTGACGACCTCGGGGATCTCGTACCGGATGCTGGCCATGAGGATCACGGCCAGCGCGCCGATGGCGTAGTGCGCGCCGTGCTCCAGGTAGACGTAGTCGTCCAGGGTCCCCTGGCGGACCAGGTAGACCGTGAGGGACCGTACGTACATGGCGCCGATGCCCAGGCCCAGCGCCATCAGGACGATGTCGTTGGTGATGGCGAAGGCGCCGATGACACCGTCGAAGGAGAAGGACGCGTCGAGGACCTCCAGGTAGAGGAACATGAAGAACGCGGCCTGGCCGGCGAGCACGATGGCCGGCTTCTTCTTGCCGCTCTTCCTGGCCTCTTCCTCGGCCTCGTGCTCACGCTCCTCCTCCTCTTCGAGCTTGTCCTCGAAGTAGCCGGAGAGCCCGCCCACGATCAGGTAGGTGATCAGACCCGCGATGCCGGCGAGCAGCACCGTGGACGCCTTGTCGACGTGCGTGCCGCCGTGCTGGTGCGCCTGCGTCGCGAAGGTCATCGCCGAGACCATCAGGACGATCAGCGAGATGCAGACCGACAGCATGTCGATCTTGCCGAGCTTGGCCAGCGGCCGCTCCAGCCATGCCAGCCACTTGATGTCGCGGTCCTCGAAGATGAAGTCGAGGAAGATCATCAGCAGGAACATTCCACCGAAGGCCGCGATGGCCGGGTGGGCGTCCGTCACCAGCTCCTGATAGTGGTTCTTCTCGTTCAGGGCGAGGTCGACCGCTTCGATGGGCCCGATCTTGGCGCTGATCGCCACGATGACCACGGGAAAGACCAGTCGCATACCGAAGACCGCGATCAGAACACCGACCGTAAGGAAGATCTTCTGCCAGAAGGCATTCATCTTCTGCAGGATTCCGGCATTGACGACGGCGTTGTCGAAGGACAGCGAGATCTCCAGGACGGACAGGATCGCGACGATCCCGAACGCTTCCCACCCTCCGTAGAGCACCGCTGCGGCAAGTCCCAGGGCGGTGACGCCAAAGGACCAGCCGAAGGTTTTCAGAAGCACTGGCCACCCAATCGTGTAAGTACGGGTTCCCCCGCGCCATGCGCGGCTTTACGAAACGTTGACCCCGAAGTCTAGGGCGATGCCGCGCAGACCTGACGCGTACCCCTGCCCGACGGCTCGGAACTTCCACTCGCCGCCGTACCGGTAGACCTCGCCGAAGATCATCGCGGTTTCGCTGGAGGCGTCCTCGCTGAGGTCGTAGCGGGCCAGCTCGGAGCCGTCCGCCTGGTTGAGCACGCGGATGTAGGCGTTGCTGACCTGGCCGAAGCTCTGGCCGCGGGCGTCGGCGTCGTGGATGGAGACCGGGAAGACGATCTTGTCGCAGGCCGCCGGGACCTGGGTGAGGTCGACCAGGATCGACTCGTCGTCGCCGTCCCCCTCACCGGTGAGGTTGTCGCCGGTGTGTTCGACGGAGCCCTCGGGGCTCTTGAGGTTGTTGTAGAAGACGAAGTACTCGTCACCGAGCACCCGGCCCGAGGCGCACAGCAGGGCGCTGGCGTCCAGGTCGAAGGGGGCTCCGGTGGTGGAGCGCGCGTCCCAGCCGAGACCGATGGTCACGTTGGTGAGGTTCGGTGCGGCCTTGGAGAGGGAGACATTGCCTCCCTTGGCGAGCGTGACGCCCATGATCTTGCTTCCTCCCCGATTGAAACCCGGATGACCCGGATGAAAAGGGTCCGATGTACGTCCGGCGCCGCACGCCGACGCCCCGCGGCCGGGGCCGGGGGGCGGGCGTGCGGCGCCGGACGCCGCCTGCGTTTCGGTCAGACGTTGACGCCGAAGTCCTGCGCGATGCCGCGCAGGCCCGAGGCGTAGCCCTGGCCGATGGCCCGGAACTTCCACTCCGCGCCGTTGCGGTACAGCTCACCGAAGACCATGGCGGTCTCGGTGGAAGCGTCCTCGCTGAGGTCGTAGCGGGCCAGCTCGGTGTTGTCGGCCTGGTTCACCACGCGGATGTAGGCGTTGCGGACCTGGCCGAAGCTCTGCTGACGGCTCTCGGCCTCGTAGATCGAGACCGGGAAGACGATCTTGTGGACATCGGCGGGCACGCCGGCCAGGTTGACCTTGATGGCCTCGTCGTCACCCTCGCCCTCACCGGTGAGGTTGTCACCGGTGTGCTCGACGGAACCGTCGGGGCTCTTGAGGTTGTTGAAGAAGACGAAGTTCTGGTCGTTGGCGACCTTTCCCTGGTCGTTCGTCAGCAGCGCGCTGGCGTCCAGGTCGAAGTCCGTACCGGTGGTGGTACGGGCGTCCCAGCCGAGACCGACGATGACCGCGGTCAGGTTGGGGGCCGCCTTGGTCAGCGAGACGTTGCCGCCCTTGCTGAGACTGACACCCACGAGTCCTCCATTGGTTCGAGTTCGAGGGGGCCGGAACCACTCGGCGAGACCTGAGCCCCCGTTTTTGTGCGATGGCATCCGATCAACGTTTGGATCCTAGTGACCGGTTCCCACCGATTACAGGGTTCTTGCACGCCGATCGGGCCCGGAGTGCGCCTAGAGCTGAATCGACGCACTCCGGTTCGGAAAAAACCTACGAAAACTGTTTCGGCGAGGGATCAGAGCGCCGCGAGCGCCTGGGTGTACTCGTTCAGGTCGCGCGCGTCGGGCAGCCCGTTGACGATCGTCCAGCGGACGATGCCCTCCTTGTCGATGATGAAGGTGCCTCGCACGGCGCAGCCCTTCTCCTCGTCGAAGACCTCGTAGGCGCGGCTCGCGGCGCCGTGCGGCCAGAAGTCGGAGAGCAGCGGGTACTCCAGGCCCTCCTGCTCGGCGAAGACGCGCAGGGCGAACGGGGCGTCGTTGGAGACCGCCAGCAGCTGCACGTCGTCGTTGACGAACTTCGGCAGCTCGTCGCGCAGGGCGCACAGCTCGCCGGTGCACACACCGGTGAAGGCGAAGGGGTAGAAGAGCAGGACGACGTTCTTCTCGCCGCGGAAGTCGGAGAGCCGGACGGTCTCGCCGTGCTGGTTCTTCAGCTCGAAGTCCGGAGCCTTGGTGCCGACAACGATCGCCATGGGTTCGCATCCCTCTCTCGACAGGAGCCGGCCCTGGATCCGTGCGCCTCCGCGACCCCGGTGACCGGCGGGTAGGCGGCCAGTCTGTCACTGCGCCCCCCGTACGCAGCACCGCGCCCCCCGGCAGCGATGTGCCGGGGGGCGCGGTGGGGCTTCGACGGAGGCCGGGACCAGGTGGTGTCCGGCGGGCTGTCCTGCCGGCTGCGGCGAGCGCCCTGCGGGCGCGTCCTCAATCTCCCCCAGCTACCGCTGGGGGTGCCCCCAACGGGCTGAAATCGGCTGAGCTCAGCCGAAATCAAGCCCGTCCGGCGACTGAGGACACCACCGCGCAGCGGTGGTGCGCACGACACGACCCGCCGGACACGGCCTAGCGCTTCGGGGCCACCAGACGGGCGCCGGCCCAGTCCTTGGCGACGCTGATGCTCTTGGTCTGGCTCAGGCCGGCGGTCTGCGCCGCCTCGCTGGTGTCGCTCGGCTCGACGTACCCGTCGCGGCCGGTCTTGGGCGTCATCAGCCAGATGATCCCACCGTCCTCGAGCAGGCCGATGGCGTCCACGAGCGCGTCCGTCAGGTCGCCGTCCTCGTCGCGGAACCACAGGACGACGGCGTCGGCCACGTCGTCGTAGTCCTCGTCGACAAGATCCTGGCCGGTGATCTCCTCAATGGCCTCGCGGAGCTCCTGATCGACATCGTCGTCGTAGCCGATCTCCTGGACCACCTGTCCGGGCTGGAAACCCAGCCTGGCGGCAGGGTTGGTCCGCTCCTCCGCGTGGTCCGCGGTCGCGCTCACGGATTGCCTCCTGTCATCTTTTCGAGAAAGTCTCTTGTGTTCCCCGCATACGCGAGGCATTGGCCGTAGTCCACACGTGCCGGGCGGATCGCGCAAGTACCCGGCCGCCCAGACCGCCGAAACGGTGACGGATGCGGCGGTCTCGGCGCAACTCCAACCGTCAACCAGTCCCTCACAGGGTGACGCCGGGTGATTCATGCCACAGCATTCTGCCTCCTTTGCGAACTTGTCCTCGACGAATGCGGCCAGGGGGTCCGAACGGCCGTACGCGGACGACCCCCATAGGGGGCGTATGGTTGCGATTTGGCCGCCGCGAGTCGGCCACCCGACGACGCGTTGTCTCACTGTGCGGTGGTTACCGCCCAGTAGAGATGACGTTTCCGCCGCCGCGGTCCACGATGGGAGCCGGCGCGACATATGAAGAGCAATATTTGACCGCGTGCGCAGCAGCGATTGCGTGCCGAGCACGATACGACCGAACAGCGAAGGAACAGCGTGGCTCCCGGATCCGATCGCAACCCGATCATCATTGGCGGCCTTCCCAGCCAGGTCCCGGACTTCGATCCCGAAGAGACCCAGGAGTGGCTCGACTCGCTCGACGCAGCTGTCGATGAGCGAGGCCGGGAACGGGCCCGCTACCTGATGCTTCGCCTGATCGAGCGCGCGCGCGAGAAGCGTGTGGCCGTGCCCGAGATGCGCAGCACGGACTACGTCAACACCATCGCGACCAAGGACGAGCCGTTCTTCCCCGGCAACGAGGAGATCGAGCGCAAGGTCCTCAACGCGACCCGGTGGAACGCGGCCGTGATGGTCTCGCGCGCCCAGCGCCCGGGCATCGGCGTCGGTGGCCACATCGCCACCTTCGCGTCCTCGGCGTCGCTCTACGACGTGGGCTTCAACCACTTCTTCCGCGGCAAGGACGAGGGCGACGGCGGAGACCAGATCTTCTTCCAGGGTCACGCCTCCCCGGGCATCTACGCCCGCGCGTTCCTCCTGGACCGGCTCTCCGAGCAGCACCTGGACTCCTTCCGCCAGGAGAAGTCCAAGGCCCCCTACGGCCTGTCCAGCTACCCGCACCCGCGGCTCATGCCGGACTTCTGGGAGTTCCCGACCGTCTCGATGGGCCTCGGCCCCCTCGGCGCGATCTACCAGGCCCGCATGAACCGCTACATGGAGGCGCGCGGCATCGCCGACACCTCCAAGTCGCACGTCTGGGCGTACCTGGGCGACGGCGAGATGGACGAGCCCGAGTCGCTCGGCCAGCTGTCCATCGCGGCCCGTGAGGGTCTGGACAACCTCACCTTCGTCGTCAACTGCAACCTGCAGCGCCTCGACGGCCCGGTCCGCGGCAACGGCAAGATCATGCAGGAGCTGGAGTCGCAGTTCCGCGGCGCCGGCTGGAACGTGATCAAGCTGGTGTGGGACCGCTCCTGGGACCCGCTGCTGGCCCAGGACCGCGACGGCATCCTGGTCAACAAGCTCAACAGCACCCCCGACGGCCAGTTCCAGACGTACGCCACCGAGACCGGTTCGTACATCCGTGAGCACTTCTTCGGCGACGACCACCGTCTGCGGAAGATGGTCGAGGGCATGTCCGACGACCAGATCCTGCACCTGGGCCGCGGCGGTCACGACCACAAGAAGATCTTCGCGGCGTACGCGGCGGCCAAGGCGCACAAGGGCCAGCCGACCGTGATCCTCGCGCAGACCGTCAAGGGCTGGACCCTGGGTCCGAACTTCGAGGGCCGCAACGCGACCCACCAGATGAAGAAGCTCACGGTCGAGGACCTCAAGCGCTTCCGCGACCGGCTCCACATCCCGATCGCCGACAAGGAGCTGGAGTCCGGCCTGCCGCCGTACTACCACCCGGGTCGCGACTCGGAGGAGATCCAGTACATGCACGACCGCCGGCAGTCGCTGGGCGGCTATGTGCCGACCCGCGTCGTGCGGTCGAAGCCGCTGGCCCTGCCGGACGACAAGGCCTACGCCACGGCCAAGAAGGGCTCCGGGCAGCAGTCGATCGCCACGACCATGGCGTTCGTCCGCATCCTGAAGGACCTCATGCGGGACAAGGAGATCGGCAAGCGCTTCGTGCTGATCGCCCCCGACGAGTACCGCACCTTCGGCATGGACGCCTTCTTCCCGTCCGCGAAGATCTACAACCCGCTCGGCCAGCAGTACGAGTCCGTGGACCGCGAGCTGCTGCTCGCCTACAAGGAGTCGCCGACCGGCCAGATGCTGCACGACGGCATCTCCGAGGCGGGCTGCACGGCCTCCCTGATCGCGGCGGGCTCCGCCTACGCGACGCACGGCGAGCCGCTGATCCCGGTCTACGTCTTCTACTCGATGTTCGGTTTCCAGCGCACCGGTGACCAGTTCTGGCAGATGGCCGACCAGCTCTCGCGCGGCTTCGTACTCGGCGCGACCGCCGGCCGTACGACGCTGACGGGTGAGGGTCTGCAGCACGCGGACGGCCACTCGCAGCTGCTGGCGTCCACCAACCCGGGCGTCGTCTCGTACGACCCCGCGTTCGGCTTCGAGATGGCGCACATCGTCAAGGACGGTCTGCGCCGGATGTACGGCGAGAACGCCGAGGACGTCTTCTACTACCTGACCGTCTACAACGAGCCGATCCAGCACCCGGCCGAGCCGGCGGACGTGGACGTCGACGGCATCCTCAAGGGCCTGTACCGCTTCCAGGCGGGCGAGAAGGGCACCATCCCGGCGCAGATCCTCGCCTCCGGTGTGGCGGTGCCGTGGGCGATCGAGGCCCAGCGGATCCTCGCCGAGGAGTGGAACGTCAAGGCGGACGTCTGGTCGGCGACCTCCTGGAACGAGCTGCGCCGCGATGCCATCGAGGTGGAGGAGCACAACCTCCTGCACCCCGAGGAGGAGCAGCGCGTCCCGTACGTGACGAAGAAGCTCGCCGCGGCCGAGGGCCCGAAGGTCGCCGTGTCCGACTGGATGCGCGCGGTTCCGGACCAGATCTCGCGCTGGGTGCCGGGCACGTACCAGTCGCTGGGCGCGGACGGCTTCGGCTTCGCGGACACGCGTGGCGCGGCCCGTCGCTTCTTCCACATCGACGTGCAGTCGATCGTCCTCGGCGTGCTCACCGAGCTCGCCCGCGACGGCAAGATCGACCGCTCGGCCCTGAAGCAGGCCGTGGACCGCTACCAGCTCCTGGACGTCACGGCGGCGGACCCGGGCGCGGCGGGTGGCGACGCGTAACCCATAAGTAGACCTGTGGCCCCGACCAGCATTGCCGGTCGGGGCCACAGTCGGTTGTGGGCAATCGTTCCGCACGGCGGAACGGGTGGGCACAACCCGACCCGCGGACGTCGACCGGCCTCAGCGCTCCCACACCTTGTACGCCCGTACCGCATAGGGAGACTCAGGCACCCACGTCCCGGACGGATACGTGGCGAACTCGCCCGTCTCCGCGCACGTGGCGCTCTGGTACGTCGTAACGGGCCGCCCCGTCCGGTTCGCCAAGGACGCCGCACTCGTACCGGCGGGAAGCGTCACACAGCTCTCGATGTCGATGCCGGCCAACTCACTGACCTGCCGCTCCCCCCGGAATTCGGCCGAAGGCCACACGCACAGCTGCCCGGCCCCGCAGGGCCCGAGCCGCCCGGCGCCCGTCGCACCCGCCGTGGGTACGGACAGGGCGGCCAGTCCGAGCGCGGCCAAAGCAACCGCGGAAACGCGAATCGCACGCATAAGAATCACTCCCTGTGTCTGTGCGCTTACGCCGCATCCTCGCCGCGGTGATCACCGCTGCCAAGAGGGCCCCGCACCGCGAGGCCCTGATAGGGGAAGGGTTCGGCCGTCTCAGACGTGGGCCGCCCCGGCCGCCGTGTCCGCGTTCTCGCCCCGCTTGGTGAAGACCGCGAACACCGCCGCGAGCAGCGCGACGACCCCGGCGACGGTGAACGACAGGCTCATCCCCGACACGAAAGTGTCATGCGCGACGCCCGTGATCTTCTCCGCCGCCTGCGGCGACGTGTCCGGCGGTACGGGCGCGATGCCGACCGCGACCGCGTCGGAGGCTTTGGACAGCTGCTCGGGCGGGACGTCGGGCAGGCCCGCGTCGGCCCAGTTGCCCGGCAGCAGGTGGTCGACCCGGGCCGCCATCACCGCGCCCAGCACCGCGGTGCCCAGCGAGCCGCCGACCTGCATGGCCGCCTGCTGGAGGCCGCCGGCGACGCCGGCGTGCCGCAACGGCGCGTTCCCGACGATGACTTCCGTGGCGCCGACCATGACCGGCGCGAGGCCGAGACCGAACAGCGCGAACCAGACGGACATGGCGAGGGAGCCGGAGTCGGTCTCCAGGGTGGTCATGCCGTAGCAGGCGGCCGCGGCGAAGAGCATCCCGACGACCAGCGGTACCCGCGGGCCGATCCTCGTGATGACCGCGCCCGCCGTGGGCGCGCCGACGATCATCATCCCGGTGAGCGGGAGCAGGTGCATGCCGGCGTTGACCGGGGTCATGCCGTGCACGTTCTGGAGGTAGAAGGTGACGAAGAACAGGCCGCCGATGAAGGCGAAGGCCATCAGCACCATCAGGGCCGTGCCGGCGGTCAGCGGCAGGGAGCGGAAGAGGCTCAGGGGCAGCAGGGGTTCACGGACCTTGGCCTGCCAGAGGGTGAACAGCGCGAAGGCGACGACGGCCGCGCCGAGGAAGAGCAGCGTGCGGGTGTCGCCCCAGCCCCGGGCGGGCGCCTTGATGAGGGCCCAGACCAGACAGAACATCGCGGCGGAGAGCAGGACGATGCCGAGGACGTCGAAGGATTTGGAAGTTTGTTCGCCCCGGTGGTCCTTGAGGATGAGCAGGCCGAGGACGAGGGCGAGGACGCCGACCGGCACGTTGATGTAGAAGACGGACTGCCAGTTGACGTGCTCGACGAGCACGCCGCCGAGGATCGGGCCGCCGGCGGTCGAGACGCCGATGACCATCCCCCAGATGCCGATGGCCATGTTGAGCTTTTCGGCCGGGAACGTGGCCCGCAGCAGACCGAGCGCGGCCGGCATCAGCAGGGCGCCGCACAGGCCCTGGAGCACCCGGAAGCCGACGACCATCGAGACGCTGTCGGAGAGTGCGATGGCACCCGAGGAGGCGGCGAAGCCGGTGGTGCCGATGAGGAAGGTCAGCCGGTGACCGAAGCGGTCACCGAGCTTGCCGGCGGTGATCAGGGCCACCGCGAGGGCGAGGAGATAGCTGTTGGTGATCCATTGGACGTCGGCGAGCGAGGCGCCCAGATCCTTCTGGATGGCGGGGTTCGCGATGGCAACGATCGTGCCGTCGAGCGTGACCATCATCACGCCTATCGCGACGGAGAGGAGAGTCAGCCAGGGGTGGCCCCGTAAGTGTTTCCGGGGCCCGAGTTCCGGCGTCGCGTGGGCGACCGTGGTCCGAGACATCATAATTCGAGATTATGGCAGCGTCTGACAATTGACAAACCTCTTCATGAGTCGGTATCTGTCAAAATCGACCCACGGCTATCCTGAGCAGCAGAAACGCGGCGGAGGAGAGGTGGCCCATGCAAGCGGTCAAGGACATGAGCCCCCGAGCGGCACCGTCCGGGCTGCGCGAGCGCAAGAAGCGCCGCACCCGCGAGACCCTGATCCGCTCGGCCCTGGAGCTGTTCGCGCTCAAGGGCTACGAACGCACCACCGTCGACGAGATCGCCGAGGCCGCGGACGTCTCCCAGCGCACGTTCTTCCGCTACTTCGCGAACAAGGAAGAGGTCGCCCTGGCGGTGCAGGACTCCGTGGAGTCGCACTTCTTCACCGCGCTGCGGGCGCGCCCCGCCTCCGAGTCGCCCCTCACCGCGCTGCGCAGCGCGGTGCTGGCGTCCTGGGACACCGTCGGCGAGGCCATCGAGTCGGTCGTGCCCCTGGAACTGCACATGCGCACCTACCGGATGATCGAGTCGACCCCGCCCCTGCTGGCGGCCCACCTGCGCCGGCTCTCGGAGCTGGAGGAGCGGCTCGCGCGCGAGATCGCCGATCGCGAGGGCCTGGACGTGGCGACCGACCCGCGGCCGCGGGTCCTGGTCGCGGCGTTCGGTGGTGTGATGCGCGTGACGGGGAAGCTCTGGGGTGAGTACGAAAGCGGCGGCATGGAGGAGCTGCGGCGGCTGACGACCCTTTATATGGACCAGCTCGGCCCGGCGTTGGCGGAAAACTGGCGCACCTGATCGCGAAAGATCCGGGCCCGACCAATTGCCCTCATTCAAACGTGAGATAGCTCACCGTTTTCGCGGACGCAACCGGGTTTCTCCTAGGGTGGTTCGCGGTGACTTCTTTCCCGGAGCTCGGCTCCCCCTCTCCCGTCCCCTGGACGACCACGGCCGCCGTGTGGCGCGCGCTGCTCGCGCTGGCCGTGGTGTTCGTCATGCTGGCCACGACCGGCTGGACGGCCGTCCGAAGCCACAAGGCGGTCGGTGACGTGCGGACGACGACGCTCAAGGAATGGCTGCACGGCTCCATAGCGGGCCACCCGCTCCCGGCGCCCACCGCGGCCCCGGACGTCATGGCGCGGTTCTTCGGCTCGCTCTCGGGCGCTCAGCGCACCCGCCTCGCGGACCGCTATCCCCTCGTCGTCGGCAATCTCAACGGCGCTCCGGTCACCCTGCGCTACCGCGCCAACCGCATCGCCCTCGACCAGGCCCGTGCGGCCGAGAAGCGGCGTACGACGGAGAGCGGCCTGTCCCCCGTCGGCCACCGCGAGGCGTCCCGCCGCATGCACCGCTTCGCGTCGCTGATGGCCGGCGACCGGCAGATCCTCTCCTTCGACCCCACCGGCTCCGGCCGGGTCGCGGAGGTCGTCGGCGACCTCGACAAGGCCGACCGGATCTCCGTCGTCGTCCCCGGCGTCGACACCAACGTCCTGACCTTCGAGAAGACCCAGCGCTCCTTCACCGCGCCCGTCGGCATGGCGCACTCGCTCTACGACGCCGAGCGGAAGGCCGCCACCGACACCCGTACGGCCGTCATCGCCTGGGCCGACTACACCTCCCCCGCCGGTGTGGGCATGGACGCGGCCACCGGCAAGCTCGCCGCCGAGGGCGCCCTGCGGCTGCGCGCCCTGGTCCAGGCGCTGCCCGGCGCCTCGCCCGTCTCGCTGTTCTGCCACAGCTACGGGTCGGTGGTGTGCGGTGTCGCCGCCCGCGAGATGTCCCCGCGCGTCACGGACGTGGCCGTCGCCGGCAGCCCCGGGATGCGCGCCGAGCACGTCTCCGAGCTGCGGTCCAGCGCCCGGGTATGGGCGATGCGCGACCCGGACGACTGGATCCAGGGCGTGCCCCACCTGGAGGTCGGCGGCCTCGGCCACGGCGCGGACCCGGTCTCCGCGGGCTTCGGCGCGCGCGTGCTGTCCGCCCGCGGCGCACAGGGCCACACCGGCTACTTCGAACCCGGCACCACCAGCCTCGCCAACTTCGCCGGGATCGCCGTCGGCGCCCCCGCGGAGGTCAGCTGCGCGCGGGCCGGCAGCGGCTGCGCGGACGACCTGGCGTAGGCCGGGCTCGGTGGAGGGCTGCTGTGTGTGTCCTGGCCGAAAGCGGCTGAGCTCAGCCACATCAAGCCCGTCTGGGGGCACCTCCCAGCGGTAGCTGGGGGAGATTGAGGACGCGCCCGCAGGGCGCTCGCCGCCGCAGGCGGCAAAGACGGCCCGCAGCCGAAGATCCGCCGGGGGCCGGGCCCCGTGCCGCCGCCCGGAGCCGACCGGCACGCGTCCGTCCGCTTGGACGCGCGTAGCGCGGGGAGGGGACGGGCGGGCTGCCGCCGCATACGATGAGCCGCATGGGTGATGTGCTGGCCGGTTTCCAAGCCGTCTGGGAGTTCGACAGCGACTCCGTGCTCATCCGCTTCGAACGGGGGATCCGCACACCGAGGCTGCTTCAGGCTCTCGGCGAGCGGCGCATCCCCTACGAAGCGCTCGCGGCCGTCGAGCAGGCCCCGGGGAAGCGCGGCACGGTCGTGCTGCGCGCTGTCCCGAGACCGGGCGCCGATCCGCTGATGGAGGTGGCCGACGGCCAGCTCAAGGAGGCCGGCGACCCCTACCGCCTGGTGCTGCCCGCCGAGCGCGACGCCCTCGCCGAGTACTACGCCGACGAGATACGGGCCGCCCTCGGCCCGTACGCCGACACTCCCGCCGAGCGCCATCTGGTGGCCGCCCCGACGCCGCCGCCGTCCTTCAAGGCGTACGACGGCAAAGCGTCCTTCGACGGCAGGTCCGTCTCCTTCCGGTGGTTCTGGACCGGCGCGTCCTCCGCCAAGTGGAAGGCCGGCGACCAGCGCTTCGCCGTGGACGAGCTGACGGGCGTCGTATGGCGCTCCCCCGAGATCGCGGGCGGCTATCTGCGGCTCGTACCGCGCGACGCGGACGGCCGGCGGCCGGCGGAGGCCGACCAGGACCCGGCATCGGTCGTCTTCGGCATGGGCTACGGGCTCGTCCACGAATCGCTGCCCTTCGCGGCGGCGGTCCTGGAGGCCGTACGCGCCAAGGCCCCCGGGATCCCCGCCGGTCACGTCCCCGCGGCCCGCCCCGACCCCGGCGGCATCGCCGACCGCATCCGCCACCTGGGCGCGCTGCACGACGCGGGGCTGCTGACGGACGACGAATTCAGCGCGAAGAAGGCCCAGTTGCTGGCGGAGCTGTGAGGGGAGCCGGGCGCCGGATGATACCCCGGTATGACACCACGATGAGCACCCTGGGGTGACGTCCGGCCAGTAGGGGCCATCTACGCTGGTCAGGCCATGCCTCAGTCAACGGCCGCTTCCCTCGGCACCTTCCTGCGCGGCCTCTTCACCCCCGTCGGCCCGCCCGCCCCCCTGCTCGGCCGCTCGCGGCGCCGCGGGGTGCGGCTGCTGCCGTACTTCGTGGCCGTCCTGTTCACCGTCGTCCTGCTGCCGGTCACCGCCGTCTCGCTCTCGCAGGACTACGGGCTGAACTCCGACGCTGCCACCGCGCTGGCCATCGTGCAGATGATGCCGCTGCTGCTGGCCGTCCGGCGGCCGCTGCTCGCCTGGGAGATCGCCTTCCCCGCCCACCTCGCCGGATCGGCCGCCCTGCTGACTGTCGCCGTACCCGAGGGGCGCCCCTGGCCCTGGTCGCCGATGGCGACGATCGGGATGCTGCTGCTGATGCTCGCGCTGGGCCTGCGCGAACGGCGTCGGACGCTCGTCGCCGTCTGGCTGCTCACCGTGGTGGCGAGCCTCGCCTTCGACGGCCTCGCGCCCGAGCGGGCCGACAACACGTGGGTGCCGCTGATCGTCATCGGCGGCGTGCTGCTCCTGCTGACCGGTGCCCTGCGGGAGCGGGGCGACGCCCGGCGGGCGCTGGCCGAGCAGGAGACCATCAGCGAGGCCGAACGCTCGCGCCGCACCCTGCTGGAGGAGCGCGCCCGCATCGCCCGCGAGCTGCACGACGTGGTCGCCCACCACATGTCGGTGATCACCGTGCAGGCGGACAGCGCCCCGTACCGCATCGCGGGCCTGTCCGACGAGGCGGGCGCGGAGTTCGGCTCGATCGCCACCACCGCGCGCGAGTCGCTGACCGAGATGCGGCGGCTGCTGGGCGTGCTGCGCAGCGAGGACGCCTCCGGCGAGGCGGGCGGCTCCGAACG
Source organism: Streptomyces sp. ISL-11 (assembly GCF_018614525.1). Classification (GTDB taxonomy): domain Bacteria; phylum Actinomycetota; class Actinomycetes; order Streptomycetales; family Streptomycetaceae; genus Streptomyces. The sequence goes on along the minus strand of NZ_JAGGOL010000029.1, from coordinate 152,683 downwards.
GTCACCGCAGCCGGGCGTCGAGCGGATCCCGCAGCTGGTCGAGGCGACGGTACGGGCCGGGCTGCCGGTCGAGCTGTCGATGCCCGATGCCCTGCCGGCACTGCCGCAGGCCGTCGACCTCTCTGCCTACCGCATCGCGCAGGAAGCGCTCGCCAACGTCGTCCGGCACGCCCCGGGCGCGGCGACGCGGGTGTCGGTGTCCGTCGACCGGGGCCTGGGGAGCCTGCTGGTCCTGGTCGTCAACGCCGCCCCGGAGACGGGCACTCCGCCGCTGGAGACCGGCGGCACGGGCCACGGCCTGGTCGGCATGCGCGAACGCGTCCGGCTCGTCGGCGGCACGCTCGACACCGGCCCGCTGCGGGACGGCGGCTTCCGGGTGGCGGCCGGACTCCCGTTCACGGCGGAGACGACAACAGAAACGGAAGAAGGACCCCGCACCGCATGACCATCAAGGTGATCATCGTCGACGACCAGGCCATGGTGCGGGCGGGCTTCGCCGCGCTGCTCTCGGCGCAGCCGGACATCGACGTCGTCGGCGACGCCCCGGACGGGCGCCAGGGCGTGGAGGTGAGCGGCCGCACCCACCCGGACGTGGTGCTCATGGACGTCCGGATGCCCGAGATGGACGGCCTGGAGGCCGCCCGGCGGCTCCTCGACCCGCCGCCCGGTGTCGTCCACCGCCCAAAGGTGCTGATGCTCACCACCTTCGACGTCGACGACTACGTCTACGAGGCGCTGCGCGCGGGCGCCTCCGGCTTCCTCCTCAAGGACGCGCCGCCGGCCGACCTGATCTCGGCGGTCCGCGTCGTCGCCGCCGGCGAGGCCCTGCTCGCCCCCTCGGTCACCCGCCGCCTGATCGCCGACTTCGCGAAACAACGCCCGGCCCCGCGCCGCGACCCCGCCCTCCGCCTGAACGGCCTGACCCCGCGCGAGACGGAGGTCCTGGAACTGATCGCCCGCGGCCTGTCGAACCAGGAGATCGCGGGTTCGCTGGTGCTGGCCGAGCAGACGGTGAAGACGCATATCGGGCGGGTGCTGGCGAAGGTGGGCCTGCGGGACCGGGCCCAGGCGGTGATCTTCGCGTACGAGTCGGGGCTGGTGGCGCCGGGGGATCGGTGATCTGCCCTTCCTGAACGCCGGCCGGGCTGGATTTCCAGCCCGGCCGGCGTTTGAGGTCAACGGGGGTCCGGGGGCTTGCCCCCGGTTCGGGAAGGGGCGGGCAGGGGAAAAGGAAACCCCTACTCGCGACCCACGGACGTGAAGCCCATGTCCGCGTACCGCCCACCCGCCACCTTCTCGGCAATAGGCTCCAGCGCCGCCAGCTCATCCCCCGTCAGAACAACCCGCGTAGCAGCCGTGTTCTCGTCCAGACGAGACCGCTTCCGCGTCCCCGGAATCGGAATCACCGCGAGCCCATGCACCTGAGCCCGCTGCTGCACCCACGCCAGCGCCACCTGCCCCACCGTGATCCCCCGCTCCACGGCAATCCCCCGCACCGGCTCCAGCAGCGCCGCGTTCGCCGCCGCGTTGTCACCCGTGAATCGCGGCTGCGTGCGCCGCCAGTCGTCGCTCGCCAGCTCCTTGTCGGCGCTGACGAACGAGCCCGTCAGGAAGCCGCGGCCGAGGGGCGAGTACGGCACGAAGGCGACGCCCAGTTCGGCGGCCGTGGCCACCACGCCCTCCTCGACGTCCCGGCTGAACAGCGACCACTCCGACTGCACGGCCGCGATCGGGTGCACGGCGTGCGCGGCGCGCAGTTCGCCGGGCGAGACCTCGCTCAGCCCGAGGCGGCCGACCTTGCCCTCCGCGACGAGCTCCGCCATCGCGCCGGCGGTCTCCTCCATCGGCACGTCCAGATTGCGGCGGTGCATGTAGTAGAGGTCGATGTGATCGACGCCCAGGCGGCGCAGGCTGCCCTCGACGGACTGGCGGATGTACGCGCGGTCGTTGCGTATCTCCTGGTACGACGGGTCGTCCTCGCGCCGCACTATGCCGAACTTCGTGGCCAGCGTGATCCGGTCCCGGTGGGCGCGGACGAACGGCGCGATGAACTCCTCGTTGCGCCCGAAGCCGTAGATGTCGGCCGTGTCGAAGAGCGTGACGCCCAGCTCCAGGGCGTGCTCCAGCGTGGCACGGGCCTCGGCCTCGTCGGTGGGGCCGTAGGCGTGGGTCATGCCCATGCAGCCCAGGCCCTGGATGCCGGTGAGCGGGCCGCCCTCGCCGAGTGCGACGGTGGCGATGGTGTTCTCGTTGCTCATGGTGTGTCAGACCCCTTCGGTCGCCCGGTCGCGGGCGGCGGCATAGATGTCGATCTTGTAGTCGAGAACTTCGAGCGTGCTGCGCAGTTCCGCGATACGGCGTCGCACGTCGTCGCGGTGCCTGCTCAGCAGCCGCTCGCGTTCGGGGAAGGTGTGCTCGCCGTCCCGCACCAGCTGCGCGTAGCGGACCATGTCGGCCACCGGCATGCCGGTCAACCGCAGTCGGCCCACCAGGTCCAGCCAGTCGAGGTCGCGGTCGGTGTAGCGGCGCTGGCCCGTGTGCGAGCGGTCCACGTGGGGCATCAGGCCGATCCGTTCGTACCAGCGCAAGGTGTGCGCGGACAGCCCGGTGTACTCGGCGACCTCGCTGATCGTGTAGCGGTCGCGGCCCTCCGGGCGGCGGTACCGCGGCTGTTCGAGCGGAGTGCAGGCGCGTACCGTCGCCGGTACACGATCAGTCACGGTCATGCGGATTCCCCCTTGTGCCTTCGCTTCGGGCTCCACGCTAGAGACTTGGAGTGCACTCGAAGCAAGCGAGTTCCGGAGGGAATCCCGCTCCGGGTTAGGCTCCTTGCCATGGAGAGCCTGCGGATGATCGACAAGTGGCCGGTGGAGACCGCGGCGGTGGTGGTGGTGCGCGCCGACGGCACACGGGCGGGGTCGCACGGGCCGACCGCCCACCGCTTCCCGCTGGCGTCCGTCACCAAACCGCTCGCCGCCTACGCCGCGCTGCTCGCCGTCGAGGAGGGCGCGATCGAGCTGGACGAGCCGGCGGGCCCCGCGGGCTCCACGGTCCGGCACCTGCTCGCGCACACCTCCGGGCTCGCCTTCGACGAGCACCGGGTGATGGCCCAACCGGGCACCCGGCGGCTGTACTCCAACGCCGGCTTCGAGGCCCTCGGCGACCATATCGCCAAGGCGACGGACATCCCCTTCCCCGAGTACCTGCGGCAGGCGGTGCTGGAGCCGCTCGGCATGACGCACACGGACCTCCCGGGCTCGCCGGCCAAGGACGGCATCTCCACGGTCGACGATCTGGCCCTCTTCGCGGCGGAGCTCCAGGCACCGCGCCTGCTGTCGCGGCAGACCCTGGCCGAGGCGACGACGGTGGCCTTCCCCGGCGTGACGGGCGTCCTCCCCGGCTACGGCCACCAGCGCCCGAACGACTGGGGCCTGGGCTTCGAGATCCGCGACGCCAAGTCCCCCCACTGGACGGGTTCGTCGTCGAGCCCCCGCACGTACGGGCACTTCGGCCAGTCGGGCACGTTCCTGTGGGTGGACCCGGAGGCGGGGGCGGCGTGCGTGGCCCTGGCGAGCAGGGCGTTCGGGGCGTGGGCGGTGGAGGCGTGGCCGCCCCTGACGGACGCGGTCCTGCGGGAGCTGGCGACCTGAGCTTCCGGGGGCTGCGCCCCCGGGCCCCCGTCGGCCTCAATCTCCCCCAGCTACCGCTGGGAGGTGCCCCCAGCCGGGCTTGAAAGTGCCGGGCCGGTCACCAATTCAGCCCGTCCGGCGATTGAGGACCGGGGTCCGGGGCGGAGCCCCGGTTCGGGAAGGGGCGGGTCGGGGAAAAAAGCCCAACCCTCACCCAAATCGCGGCTCCGCATGCATCTCCCACACCAGCAGCTCCGCCTCCCCCACCGGCTCCGCGACAACCCCCTCCGCATCCAGAATCCGCACCGCGTCCCCGGCCGACAGCTCGTCCCCACCGATCCGCACGGCCCCCCGGACCACATGCACGTACACCCAAGGCGCATCCGGCAGCGGCACCGCACCGGCCCCCCGGCGGACATGCAGCACCGCATCCGCCCGCGCGAGGGCGCACGGCGTCCCGCCGGAGAAGCTCCGCAGCACCTCGTACGACGCCTCGCCCCCATAATCCGACGGCGTCAGCCACATCTGGACGAACCGCAGCGGCCCCGCCCCCTCGTTCCGCTCCGAGTGCCGCACCCCCGACCCCGCGCTGAGCCGGGCCAGGTCGCCGGCCCGGACGACCGTGGAGCGGCCGGTGGTGGAGTCCTCATGCGTGAGCTCGCCCTCGATCACCCATGTGACGATCTCGACGTCACGGTGCGGATGGGCGGGGAAGCCGGCGCCCGCGGCGAGGCGCTCCTCGTTGCAGGCCGCCAGCGGCCCGAACCGGACGTTGTCGGGGTCGTAGAACCCGGAGAAGGAGAAGGCGTGCCAGGTCTCGATCCCGGCCGCCGGGTCCCCGCCCTGGAAGCGTTCCCGGGCCCGCTGTACGGCGCGTCGCACGTGCGTCATCGGCCTACGGTAGCCCGGCGGCCCCGCACCGGAGCCGAATAAGGCAGGCTTGTGCCGTGCCTGAACCCGCCGCTAACACCCCGCATCCTCACAGTGCCACCCTGCGCCGCCTGGAGAAGTCGTCCGGAACTCTGGCCGCCGCCGCCATCGCCCGGATGGATGCCCAGCTGCCGTGGTACCGGGCGATGCCCCCGGAGAACCGCTCCTGGATCGGGCTGGTCGCCCAGGCCGGTATCGCGGCCTTCACCGAGTGGTTCCGGCATCCGGAGACACCGCAGGCGATCAGTACGGACGTCTTCGGCACGGCCCCCAGGGAGCTGACCCGGGCGATCACGCTGCGCCAGACGGTCGAGATGGTCCGTACCACCATCGAGGTCATGGAGTCGGCGATCGACGAGGTGGCCGCGCCCGGCGACGAGTCGGTGCTGCGCGAGGCGCTGCTCGTCTACGCGCGGGAGATCGCCTTCGCCACCGCTCAGGTGTACGCGCAGGCCGCCGAGGCGCGCGGCGCGTGGGACGCCCGGCTGGAGTCGCTGGTGGTCAACGCCGTGCTGTCCGGCGAGGCCGACGAGGGCGCGCTGTCCCGGGCGGCCGCGCTGGGCTGGAATTCGCCCGCGCACGTCTCGGTGGTGCTGGGGACCGCCCCGAACGGGGACAGCGAGCTGACCGTCGAGGCCATCCGGCGGGCCTCGCGGCACGCCAAGCTCCAGGTGCTGACGGGTGTGCTCGGGGACCGCCTGGTGGTGATCGCGGGCGGCTCGGACAATCCGCTCCAGACGGCGAAAGCCCTGATCGGGCCGTTCGCGGCCGGTCCCGTGGTGGCCGGTCCGGTGGTGTCGGACCTGCTGGCGGCGACGCGTTCCGCGCAGGCCGCGGCGGCGGGTCTGAAGGCGTGCGCGGCGTGGCCGGACGCACCTCGTCCGGTCCTCGCGGACGATCTTCTTCCGGAGCGCGCGATGGCCGGTGACGTCACCGCGCGTGAGCAGTTGGTGGAGGAGATCTACAGACCGCTGGAGGAAGCGGGCTCGGCTCTGCTGGAAACCCTGAGCGTGTATCTGGAGCAGGCCAGTAGCCTGGAAGGTGCGGCGCGGATGCTGTTCGTCCACCCGAACACCGTGAGATACCGCCTCCGACGTGTGACGGACGTCACCGGCTGGTCACCCTCCGACGTACGTTCGGCCTTCACGCTGCGCATCGCGCTCATCCTGGGCCGTCTGGCCGACGCGGAGTCGCGGATCTAGCCTTTTGTCGAACATCAACAATTCCCCTGACGGTTCTTGGTCCCTGTCCCCACGGGTGGCCGAGGCCGTCCACGAGAGAGAGTGTGAGGGTGCTCGTACTCGTCGCTCCCGGCCAGGGCGCTCAGACGCCCGGCTTCCTGACCCCCTGGCTCGACCTCCCCGGCGTCACCGGACGCCTCGCGGAGTGGTCGGCCGCCATCGACCTGGACCTGGTCCACTACGGCACGAACGCCGACGCGGACGAGATCCGCGACACCGCCGTGGCCCAGCCGCTGCTGGTGGCCTCCGCGCTGCTCTCGGCGCGGCAGCTCTTCGCGACGGCCGATGACCTCGACCGCCACGTCGGCGCGGCCGCCGGCCACAGCGTCGGCGAGCTCGCCGCGGCCGCCCTGACCGGTGTGCTGCCCGAGCGGGCCGCACTGGAGCTCGTACGCAAGCGCGGCCTGGCCATGGCCGAGGCGGCGGCGGTCACCGAGACCGGTATGGCGGCACTGCTGGGCGGCGAGCCCGACGTGGTCCTGCCGCATCTGGAGAAGCTCGGTCTGACCCCGGCGAACGTCAACGGCGCGGGCCAGATCGTGGCGGCGGGCACCGCCGAGCAGCTGGCCGCGCTGGCCGAGGACAAGCCCGAGGGCACCCGGCGGGTCGTCCCGCTGAAGGTCGCGGGCGCGTTCCACACGCACCACATGGCCCCGGCCGTGGCGGCGCTGGAGTCGGCCGTGCGCGAGCTGGCCCCGGCCGATCCGCGCACCCGCTACGTCTCGAACAAGGACGGCGCGGTCGTCGCCTCGGGCGAGGACGTCGTACGCCGGCTGGTCGGCCAGGTGGCGAACCCGGTCCGCTGGGACCTGTGCATGGAGACGTTCAAGGCCCAGGGCGTCACCGCGATGATCGAGCTCGCGCCGGGCGGCACCCTGGTGGGCCTCGCCAAGCGCGCCCTGCCGGGCGTTCGGACTCTCGCGCTCAAGACCCCGGACGACCTCGACGCGGCGCGCGCCCTGGTCGCCGAGTACGCCCCCGACGCCGCGACCCCGGCCGAATAAGGAGCCCCGAGAGCATGACCGCGAAGATCAAGCCCAGCAAGGGCGCCCCCTACGCGCGCATCCTCGGTGTGGGCGGCTACCGCCCCACACGGGTCGTCCCGAACGAGGAGATCCTCAAGCACATCGAGTCGTCCGACGAGTGGATCCGTTCCCGCTCGGGCATCGCCACGCGGCACTGGGCGAGCCCGGACGAGACGGTGTCGGCGATGTCGGTCGAGGCGTCCGGCAAGGCCATCGCCGACGCGGGGATCACGCCCGAGCAGATCGGCGGCGTCATCGTCTCGACGGTGTCGCACTTCAAGCAGACCCCGGCGATCGCCACCGAGATCGCGTACAAGATCGGCGCGGGCAAGCCCGCCGCGTTCGACATCTCCGCGGGCTGCGCGGGCTTCGGCTACGGCCTCACGCTGGCCAAGGGCATGGTGGTCGAGGGATCGGCCGAATATGTCCTGGTCATCGGCGTGGAGCGGTTGTCGGACCTGACGGATCTGGAGGACCGCGCGACGGCCTTCCTGTTCGGCGACGGCGCGGGCGCCGTGGTCGTCGGTCCGTCGAAGGAGCCGGCGATCGGCCCGACGGTCTGGGGTTCCGAGGGCGACAAGTCCCACACGATCAAGCAGACCCACGCCTGGGACGTCTACCGCACCACTCCCGTCCCCGGCGGCCAGGGCCCCGAGGTCCGGCTGTCGGCCGACGAGATCCGGTACCCCGCCATCACCCAGGAGGGCCAGGCGGTGTTCCGCTGGGCCGTCTTCGAGATGGCGAAGGTCGCCCAGCAGGCGCTGGACGACGCCGGGGTCAGCCCCGAGGACCTGGACGTCTTCATCCCGCACCAGGCGAACATGCGGATCATCGATTCGATGGTGAAGACCCTCAAGCTGCCGGAGACCGTCACGGTGGCCCGCGATGTGGAGACCACGGGCAACACGTCCGCCGCCTCCATCCCGCTGGCCATGGAGCGACTTCTGGCCACCGGGGCGGCGAAGAGCGGGGACACCGCCCTCGTCATCGGTTTCGGGGCGGGTCTCGTGTACGCCGCGACGGTCGTTACCCTCCCCTAGGCGAGATCCGCGCTGCCCGGCCCAGGCCGTGCCGCGCGGGACCCGCCGCAACAGCCAGTTCCACACCACGCAGTCCCACCGCACAGAACGAAGGAGCGCCACAATGGCCGCCACTCAGGAAGAGATCCTCAAGGGCCTCGCCGAGATCGTCAACGAGATCGCCGGTATCCCCGTCGAGGACGTCCAGCTGGACAAGTCCTTCACCGACGACCTGGACGTCGACTCGCTGTCCATGGTCGAGGTCGTCGTCGCCGCCGAAGAGCGCTTCGACGTCAAGATCCCGGACGAGGACGTCAAGCACCTGAAGACGGTCGGCGACGCTGCCGACTACATCCTCAAGCACCAGAGCTGATCACAGCGTTTGTCGCCACCCCAGCGGTGGCGGTTCCAGCACCTCTAATCGTGGAGACAGAATTCCTGTGAACCCGACCAATCGCACCGTGGTCGTCACCGGTATCGGCGCAACCACACCGCTGGGTGGCGACAGCGCTTCGACCTGGGAAGCCATGCTCGCCGGCCGTTCCGGCGTCAAGCCCCTGGAGGGCGAGCGCTTCGCCGACCTGCCCGTCCGCATCGCCGCCCGCGCGGCCGTGGACCCCGAGGACGTCCTTCCCCGCCCGCTCACCCGCAAGCTGGACCGCTCGGCGCAGCTCGCGCTGATCGCGGCCCGTGAGGCGTGGGCCGACGCGGGTTACACCGCCAAGGCCGGCGAGGACCCGGCCATCGCCCCCGAGCGTCTGGGCACGGTCATCGCCTCCGGCATCGGCGGTGTGACCACCCTGCTCGACCAGTACGACGTGCTCAAGGACAAGGGCGTCCGCCGAGTCTCGCCGCACACCGTGCCGATGCTGATGCCCAACAGCCCGTCCGCCAACGTGGGCCTGGAGGTGGGCGCCCAGGCCGGTGTCCACACCCCGGTCAGCGCCTGCGCGTCCGGTGCCGAGGCGATCGGCTACGCCGTCGAGATGATCCGCACCGGCCGTGCCGACGTGGTCGTCGCCGGCGGTACCGAGGCGGCCATCCACCCGCTGCCCATCGTGGCCTTCGCCAACATGATGGCGATGTCGAAGAACAACGACGAGCCGGAGAAGGCGTCGCGCCCGTACGACAAGGGCCGTGACGGTTTCGTCCTCGGTGAGGGCGCCGGCGTCGTGATCCTGGAGTCGGCCGAGCACGCCGCCGCGCGTGGTGCCCGGGTCTACTGCGAGGTGCTGGGCCAGGGCCTGTCCGCGGACAGCCACCACATCGCGCAGCCGGAGCCGACGGGCCGCGGCATCGCCGCCGCCCTGCAGAACCTGCTGGACTCCACCGACCTCAAGCCGTCGGAGGTCGTGCACCTCAACGCGCACGCCACCTCCACCCCGCAGGGTGACGCGGCCGAGATCAAGGCGCTGCGCAAGGTCCTCGGCGACGACCTCGACCACGTCGCGGTCTCCGCGACCAAGTCGATGACCGGTCACCTGCTCGGTGGCGCCGGCGGCATCGAGACGGTCGCGACCGTGCTCGCCCTGTACCACCGCATGGCTCCGCCGACCATCAACATCGACGAGCTGGACGAGGACATCGACGCGGACATCGTCCGCGAGGCCCGTCCGCTGCCGGAGGGTCCCATCGCGGCGATCAACAACTCCTTCGGATTCGGCGGCCACAACGTGGTGCTCGCCCTCCGTTCGGTCTGATCCCGCTCCTGCGCGGACGTCGGCCTTCACGATCCCGGTCCGGGGTCGTGGGGGCCGACGCTTTTGCGTGAGCGGCGCAGATCATAGCCGGGGTGCGGAACCCCGGCGGCACCTTTGGCCCTCCACAAGGGCGGAACCAGACGGTCATGTCCTTCGGGACAGCGCGATCAATGTCCGGAGCGACGTGATGACACAAGCGAACAGCGGGACGTACCGGTCCCAGGGGCACGTGCGTGCGCGTCGTGCCAAACGATGGACCCTCACGGTGGCGTCCATAGCCGTGCTCGGGCTGATAACCGCCGGCGTCCTGAACTACCTGAAGATCGGCCCGTTCTCCGACAAGGGCAAGCCGGTGAGCTTCGGCCAGGACCAGGCCGCCGGTGGCTCCGGCGGTCAGGCCGGCGGGGCGAACGGTGCCCCGGCCCCGGACTCCAAGGTCCTCATGCCGACCGGCCCGGTCGCCGACTTCAAGAACTCCGAGACCCTGGGCGACGGCACGCACATCGCCGAAACCACCCTGGAGGGCAAGAAGTCCGGTTTCACCGGCAAGGTCTGGGTATGGGCACCCAGGGAGTACACCAACCCGAAGTTCGACAAGCACGGCTTCCCGGTCCTGATCGCCCTGCCCGGTGGCCCCGGTTTCCCGAACAACTACTGGATGGGCACCAACCTCAAGCTCCAGTCCTCGATCTCCAAGTGGTACGCCGAGGGCAAGAGCAAGCCGTTCCTCCTGGCCATGCCGATCCTGAACCCCAAGAACAACGGCACGTACTGGGACGGCAGTGACATACCGGGCCAGCCGAAGATGGGCACCTGGCTGACCGAGGACGTCCCGGACCTGATGAAGGCCAACTTCCGCACGATCAAGTCGCGCGACGGCTGGGCCTTCATGGGCTCCTCCTCCGGCGGCTTCGCCGGCATGAAGGCCGTCCTGAAGCACCCGGACCAGTTCAAGGCCGCGATAGCCTCCGGCCCGGACTTCTACCCGGACTCCCCGCTGTGGAAGGGCCACCCCAAGGAGCGGGACGAGAACGACCCGAAGCTGCTGGCGAAGGACCTGATCGCCCGCAAGGGCCCCGACGTCTACATCGCCTTCCAGTACGGCACGCGCGAGGACCCCATCACCATCGAGGGGGTCAAGAAGTTCGTGGCGCAGTACGGGACCGGGCCGGTGCACACCACGGTCAAGGAGATACCGGGCGGCAAGCACGACGCCGCCACGTACGTCCCGAGCATGGGCCAGGGCCCGATCCAGTTCATCAGCGAGCAGCTGTCGGACCCGATCCCGGCATCCTGACCCGCTCGCGGGTCGACCTCGTCCTCGTCAGCCTCGTCAGTCGTCGAAGCTGGCGAAGTACGAGGCCGCCATGTCCTCCCGCCCGTGGCCCCGCTCGGCGGCCCGGCGGAAGCGCTCGGCGCCCGCGGCCGCGACGTCCAGCCGCACCCCGGCCCGCTCGCCCGCCTCGACGATCAGCCGGGCGTCCTTCTCGGCCGTCTCGGTGGCGAAGCTGGGCGGGGTGAGGGCATCGTCGAGGATCAGCCGCGCCTTGGCCCGCAGATAGCCCATGTCCAGCGGCCCGCCCTCGACCGCGTCGAGGAAGCCGGCCGGGTCCACGCCGAGGCCCTTGGCGAGCGCGAGCGCCTCGGCGGTGCCGTGGGTGACGGTGAGCACCCAGCTGTTGATGACGAGCTTGAGCCGGGTGGCCGCGCCGTTCTCCGTCCCCACCCACACCGTCCGGCCGCCGATGGCGTCGAAGACGGGCGCGAGCACGGCACGGACCCGGTCGGGCCCGGCGGCCAGGACGGTGAGCTTCCCCTCCTCGGCGGGCTGCTTCGTCCCGAGCACGGGCGAGTCGACCAGAACGAGCCCGTGCTCACGGGCGAACGCGTCGAGCTCCTCCAACCCGTCCAGCCCCGCGGTGGTCGACTGCGCCCAGACGGTGCCGGCTCGCAGCGCGGGCACGGCGGCCTCCATCGCCTCCAGCACGGCCGGCCCGTCGTACAGCATGGTGAGCACGACGTCGGCGTCCCGCACGGCATCGGCGGGCGACCCGACGACCCGCACTCCATCGGAGGCAAGCGGCTCGGCCTTCTCGCGGGTGCGATTCCAGGCCCGCACGTCCAGCCCGGCACGAGCGAGGTGCCGAGCCATGGGCGCACCCATGATGCCGGTACCGAGGACGGCTACGGTGATGTTGGCGCTGTCAGTCATGGCCCGAAGCTAGACGTTGAAGCGCACTCCAGGGCAAATCAAGGCGGACACATATCGAGCCCGCCCAGGCAAATCAAACCCGCCCGGCATTGAGGACCGGGCCCAGGCAAATCAAGCCCGTCCGGCGATTGAGGACCGGGGTCCGGGGCGGAGCCCCGACAGGTACAGCAACTCACACCACCTGGTGCAGCCACCGAACCGGCGCCCCCTCACCCGCATACCGAAACGGCTCCAGCTCGTCATCCCAAGGCTTCCCCAGCAGCTTCGCCACCTCCGCCTCCAGCTGAGTCTCACCGCGCCCCGCCCGCGCAAGCGCAGCCCGCAGCCGGTCCTCCGGAATCAGAATGTCCCCGTGCATCCCCGTCACCGCATGGAAGATCCCCAGCTCGGGCGTGGAGCTGTACCGCTCCCCCTCCGCCGTCGCACACGGCTCCGCCGTCACCTCGAAGCGCAGCAGATGCCAGCCGCGCAGCGCGGACGCGAGCTTGGACGCGGTGCCGGGTTCGCCCTGCCAGGAGAATTCCGCACGCCAGGTGCCCGGCGAGGCGGGTTGTCGGATCCAGTCGAGCGTGACGCGCACACCGAGCACGCCCGCGACGGCCCATTCGACGTGCGGGCACAGCGCGCGCGGCGCGGAGTGCACGTAGAGAACTCCACGTGTCGTCACCGGGACCTCCAGTGCGGTTCGAGGTTCGCCTTCCCCAGCGGCCTCGCACCCGTACCGGTCCCGCCTGGGACAGCAACAGACATTCTGCCCCAATGGCCACTCCCGCACCAGCTCGCGAGGTTACCAACAGTAAACACCATCGGGAGCAAATCTCCTGAAAAGGGACAGGATGTGACGTGTTGTCGTTTCATCGGCGACACCGGAGTGCGAAACCGTTCCAGGTTCGGCACAACCGACCCTGAGAAAAGCTACCGTGCGGCGGCACCACCGCGGTGACGTACCGTCGGACCGGAACGGATAGGAATGGGCCGGATGGGGGAATGCGATGCGCGGCACGACGAAACGGGCGGTGCGCGGCGCCGTCCGAGGCACCGTGGCGATGGTCACGGCGGCCTCGGCGGCGCTGCTCGTGACGGGTTGTGACGACGGCGGCAGCGGCACCACGGCCGCCGCCAAACCGAGCCACACCGCGGCGCCCTCCCCCGCCTCGGAGTGGAACACTCGCCCCGCCTCGCTCGCCTCCCTCGGCGACTCCATCACCCGCGGCTTCGACGCCTGCGCGGTCCTCGCCGACTGCCCTGAGGTCTCCTGGGCCACCGGCACCGAGGTCGACAGCCTCGCCCGCCGCCTGCTGGTCTCCCCGCAGACCAGCAGCTGGAACTACGCGCGCACCGGCGCCCGGATGGCCGACCTCCCCGGCCAGATGCGATCGGCGATCGCCCACAAGCCCCAGCTGGTCACCGTCCTGCTCGGCGCCAACGACGCCTGTCGCCCCAACGTGGCCGACATGACGCCGGTCGACCGTTTCCGTACGGACTTCGAGACCTCCGTCAAGGAGTTGCGCGCCTCCGTGCCCAAGGCCCAGATCTACGTGGCCGGTGTGCCGGACCTCAAGCGCCTGTGGTCGGAGGGCCGGACGAACGGCTACGCCAAGACCGTGTGGAAGATGGGCATCTGCCCCTCCATGCTCCGCGACTCCGACGCCGTGGACGAGGCGTCGACGCAGCGCCGCGCCCAGGTCGACCAGCGGGTCGGTGAGTACAACGCCGTCCTGAAGGACGTCTGCCGGCGGGACAGGCTGTGCCGCTACGACGCCTCGGTCCACACCTACGGCTTCACCGGCGAACAGCTCAGCAAGTGGGACTGGTTCCACCCCAGCAAGAACGGCCAGCGGGAACTCGCCGAGATGGCCTACCGGGAGATCACGGCCACGCGTCCGTCCGCCGCCTGAGCGGGCCGGAGCCGCGGGCGAGGGAACCGCAGCGGTGAACGAGGGAGGGGCGGAGCCCGTCAGGTGGCCCCGCCCCGGTCTTGTCGGCCCGCGATCCCGTCGAGCCGTACGGGCGCGGTCAGGCGGCGGTCGGCGATGCCGCGGCCGGCCTCGGCCGTGTACGTACCGGGGACGTTCCGCCAGGCAGTGGCGGCTTCGTCCCACACGGCGAAGGCGCGGGGGTCCAAGGCGATGACCGCCTCGGCCGTCCCGCCCGGCTCCGCCTCCACGGAGGCGAAACCGGCCAGCCGACGGACCGGACGCTCGATCCCGCCGCCGTGAGGAGCGGTGAGATAGAGCTGGACCACCTCGCGGCCGAACCGCGCGCCGCTGTTGCGGACGCGGACCGTGACCCGGACATCAGTACCCTCGCTCCGAATGTCCAGCGCCTCGTACGACCAGTCGGTGTAGCCCAAGCCATGGCCAAAGGCGTAAGCCGGGACCGCCCGCGCCTTCTCCCAGGCACGGTATCCGATGAACACACCTTCCTCATAAGTAAGTTCACCCTCGCGTGGGTCAACTTCCGTCACCGGGGCGTCCGCGAGGCGGGCCGGCCAGGTGGTGGGGAGCCGCCCGCCGGGCTCGTCGAGCCCGAGCAGGACGTCCGCGAGCGCGGCCCCGCCCTCCTGCCCCGGGAACCACCCGAGCAGTACGGCGGCCACGTCCTGCCGCCACGGCAGTTCCACCGGTCCACCGGAGTGCACCACGACGACCGTGCGGGGGTTGACGGCGGCGACCCGTGCGACGAGTTCGTCCTGCCGGCCGGGCAGGGCGAGGGTGCCGCGGTCGAACCCCTCGCTCTCCACGCGCTCGGTGGTGGCGACGACCACGACGGCGGCATCGCAGGAGGCGGCGACGGCGACGGCTTCCTCGATCAGTTCGTCGGCGTCGCGCTCGGGCTCGCGGTGCAGGAGGGAGAAGGCGACGGCGTCGACGGGCGAGTCCGCCGGCTTGGGCACGGTGTGCGTGAGGCCGACGGTGACGGGCTCGGCCGTCCGGAGGGTGACCGTGCCGTGCGCGGCGGGCGAACCGAGGAACGCCTCGAAGGGATCGGCGTGGTCGGCGGACCGCTCGCCCTCGAAGAGCACCTCCCCGTCCACCACCAGCCGGAACCCGCCGACGCCTCGCGTCCCGAACGTGTGCGGGCCGCTCTCGCGCGGAGTGAACGTGCCGGTGACCTCGACCGTGTGCAGCGCGTCGTACGCGACCCCGTCCGGGAAGTCGCCCACCCACTGGACGGATCCGCCGGGCAGCCGTTCCTCGCCGAGCACGTGCCCGGCAGCGTCCCGGCAGACGGCGCGCAGGTCGAAGCCGGAGCCCGCGGGGTCGAGTTCGTCGCCCGGGTCCGCGCCGACGGCGTAGGTGACGACGCCGTCGGGCAGCGCGGCCCGTAGCCCGTCGAGCGGGGAGACCACCCGGGCGGGGAACACCTGCGCGGAGCCGCCGCCGAGGATACGGGCGTCCCGGGCGGGCCCCCCGAGGAGTGCGAGGCGGGTGAGGCGGGCGGGGTCGATGGGCAGGGCGTCGTTCTCGTTCCGTACGAGCACGAAGGAGCGGCGGGCGATCTCGCGGGCGAGCGCCTCGCCGCCGACGGGCGCGGGCGGCTTCCCGACGACGGGCGGGGCTCCGTCGAGCGCGCCGGTCCGGGCGGCGAGCAGCAGCACCCGTCGCACGGCGGTGTCGACGGCGTCCTCGGGCACGGACCCGTTCCGTACGGCCTCGGCGAGGGCGGGCCCGTAGACGCCGCGCGGCCCCGGCATGGCGATGTCGAGACCGCCGAGCAGGGCGCGGGCGGTGTCGCGCGCGGCGAGCCAGTCGGAGACGACGGCGCCGTCGAATCCCCACTCGGCGCGCAGCACGCCGTTGAGGAGGCGGTCGTGCTCGGTCATCGTGACGCCGTTGACCTGGTTGTAGGCGGCCATGACGGCCCACGGGCGGGCGGTCGCGACGATGGCCTCGAAGGGAGCCAGGTACAGCTCGCGCAGGGCGCGTTCGGGGATGCGGTTGTCGACGGTGAAGCGGTCGGTCTCGGCGTCGTTGCCGACGAAGTGCTTCACGGTGGCGGCGACGCCGCCGTCCTGCACGCCCCGCACGTACGCGGCGCCGATGCGGCCCGTGAGGTACGGATCCTCGCTGTACGCCTCGAAGTGCCGCCCGCCCAGCGGCGACCGATGCAGATTGACGGTGGGCGCGAGCAGCACGTGCACGCCCTTGCGGCGGGCCTCCTGCGCGAGTACGTGCCCGGTGCGGCGGGCGAGCGCGGGGTCCCAGGTGGCGGCGAGGGCGGTGGGGCTGGGGAGGGTGAGCGAGGGGTCGTCGGGGGTCCAGCGCGTACCGCGCACGCCGACCGGCCCGTCGGACATCCGCAGGGAGCGCAGGCCGACAGCGGGAACGGCGGGGAGGGACCACATGTCCTGGCCGGCCAGGATCCGGGCCTTGGTGTCGAGGTCGAGGGCGGCGAGGGCGGCGTCGACGGCGCGGTGGCGGGCGCGGTCGCCGTCGGTCATGTGCGGGGCCTCCTCACCGGGGCTCGGTTCCGGTGCCGGTTCCGGTGCCGGTTCCGGCTGGGTAAGGCGTTACCCACGATGCGGGTGCCTCATGCGGGTCCCGTTGCCCATACGGCGTCGCCCGTGATGCCGGGGCCCGGCGGGCGACTTAGCGTCGGCCGTGGCGGGAGCGCACGGCTGCCTGCGGAGAGAGCGGTGGGATCGATGGGGCTTCGCGTGCTCCGCCGGTGGGTCGTGGCCGGTGTCGCGTGCTTCGCCGCGGTGGCGGGGCCGACGGCAGTGGCGGAGGGGACGGTTGGTGCGTGCGGCGCACCGGTCCTGCGTGCCGGCGGCCCGACGGCGCGCGTTCTGACGTCCTACTCGGTGGAGACCTGGAACATGCAGGGCTCCTCGACCTCCGGCGAGTGCCAGTGGTCGCTGAGCGTCGCCCCGCTGGCCCGGACGAATCACGTCCTCGCACTGCAGGAGGCGGGCGCCCCGCCGGCCTCGGCCATGGCGACCGGCAGGTCGTGGACGCGGAACGGGTACACGGCGTCGGAGTACGCGTGGCGGCCGGGTGGCCGCCGGGGTGGCACGTACTACCTCTACTGGATGCGTACGGACTCCTCGACCGGGCCGGTGGGCCGGGTCGACCTCGCCATGGTCGTCCCGGAGGCGCAGCGGGCCCGTGACGTCCGTATCGCCTGGGACACGGCACCGCGCAGGGGGTCCGTACGTCCGGCGCTCGGCATCCTGCCGACCGGCATCGACTCGTGGTTCTTCACGGTGCACGCCTCCGCGCAGCCACAGTCCGGTGGCGGCGGGCGCGGGGGCTGGGACGGGCCGCGCATCATCCAGGCCATCGAGTGCGCGGTGGCCGGCACGGGCCGGCCGTGGGTGGCCGTCGGCGACTGGAACCGCCTGCCGGACAACTGGGCGGCCGGTGCGGGCGCCCAGGTCGCACCCAGGGAACCGACCCGGCCCGCGAGCGGCAGCGTGATCGACTACGCGGTCGTCAACAACACGCTGCCGCTGACCGGCACGGCCCGCACGGAGGGGCGGCGGGGCGGCGGGCATTCGGACCATTTCCCGGTCCTGTTCACGTTCAGCTGATGGCTCCTGCTTGAGGAACTCCTATGAACACACGCCCACGTTTGACGGCCTTTGCCGGGCTCTTCGTCCTGATCTCCTCGCTCCTCACCGGCAGCGGCACGGCGAGCGCGGCGGACGACTGCGGCACGGAGGTCTGGCGCATGACCATCAAGAAGATCGTCATCCTCAACAACGGGGACTACGCGCCGGACGAGGAGGTGGATTACGGCGGAGACCTGTACGGC
This sequence comes from Streptomyces sp. ISL-11, assembly GCF_018614525.1. Classification (GTDB taxonomy): domain Bacteria; phylum Actinomycetota; class Actinomycetes; order Streptomycetales; family Streptomycetaceae; genus Streptomyces. The sequence goes on along the minus strand of NZ_JAGGOL010000029.1, from coordinate 135,167 downwards.
AGCGTCGCCTTCGACGGGCAGTACGTCTGGAGCGGCTCCTATGACAATGCCGCCGACAACAAGGTCCGCAATGGTGAGGAACTCCGCCCGAGACCGGGAGAGGAGTGGAAACTGTGGAACGAAAAGCTGATCCCGACCGACAGTCACGACGACGGCGGCTACTTCACGGTGGAGGCATCCGTCCGCGACCGCGACCACAGCGGCGCCGATGAGGACGTGGCGGTCGGCACCGAGTACGTCTACCCCCGCTTGGCGGGCGGCGAGGGCACGCACTTCCTCGACTACTGCCACGGCTCGGACTGCTACTACGGGCACACGCGGATCACGTTCGAGCTGGAGAAGGTCGGGGAGTGCGAGGAGTGTTCGGCGCTATGAGGTGCTCTTTCAGAGTAGATGGTCGGCTTTGCCGGCCTTGATGTCGCGGATGAGGGTTCTGAGGGCTTCGCGGGTGTCGGTGAGGTAGTGGTCTTCGGCGCCGGCGACGGCGACGTAGGCGTTGTCACTCTCGTCGGTGCCTATTCGGAAGCACGCGCTTCCCTCGCCGCAGAAGGGTTCTTCCCAGGTGATGTCGTTCATGGCTGCCTTCCTCAGAGATCAGACGTAATGGTGCGGATGAAGTCTCGCGACTGCCCGGCGCTGAGGGCTGCGTGTTCCATCCACTCCAGATGGGCGTTGTACTGGGCGAGTTGGGACGTGCGTACGCGTTTCGCGTGCCACTCCAGCTCCGCGATGTCCAGCAACCCTGCCGGCAAGGTTCCGCGGAACTCTTCCCACCAGCCGCGCTTGCGCTCTGTCGCGACGGCCACGAGAGCTCCGACGTACCGTTCGTCGGTGCAGGCGTAGTTGGTGGCCAAGGTTCGGAGGCGGTCAGGCGAAATGACGCGCACACCGGATTCGATGTTGGAGATCTTCGTGCGGTCGATACCGAGCACTGAGGCGGCACGATCGACTCGATGTCCGATTGCCGCCAGCGCGACCTGTCTCAACGGATCACACTTGCGGCATGACGACTCCACCCATCACCGACTCGGTAACCGTCCTGACCGGCATGTACGCGGCAGAGGCGGAGTACCTGGCGGCCGGAGGCCCGGGCGAGGCTCCGTTCGATCTGCTCGCGCCCTTCTTCGCGCCCGACGTCGTACTGCATCAAGCCGCCGCCCTGCCCTACGGCGGAACCTGGCAGGGACACGCGGGCATGGAGCGCTTCTTCGTCGCGATGAGTCAGGCGTGGGAGTCGTTCGACATGGTGGAGCAGGAGTTCCTCGCCACTGGTGAGACCGCGGTGGTTCTCACGCGGGTCCGTGCCCGAGCTCGTGCCACCGGCCGCGAGCTCACCTTCCCGATCCTCCAGACGATCAAGGTCAAAGACGGCCGGATCGCCGAGGTCCGCCCCTTCTACTGGGACACCGCGGCGATCGCCGACGCCTGCGCATGACGACGCCGTAAGCCAGGATCTCAGTGCCGGACCGGCGTCTCCCTTCCCCTGCTGTACAGAGCGCCTCGCCCACGGGAGAGCTCTCCCCGATGACGTGCGCGCGGATCGAGGGGAGGTAATCGGCCCGGTCGACGCGTCCGTCACCGTCCGCGTCCAGCGGGTGTCGTTCGTCGAGTACACCTCCCACAGCCCGGCGGGATCGTCACACAGGACCTGCTCGCCGATGTCTACCTGGGCACCCCGGCGATGGAGGAGCTCAGCCGTGAGTACGCCGTACAGGTTGCTCCGGGGCTCCGACGGTTGGCCGACTCGCTGGTGAGCGCCTGGCGCACCGGTGGCGCGCCCCATGTGGCCATCGTGGACTGGGAGCGCAGCTTCCGGTGGGAGTTCGAAGCGCTGCAGGCGGAACTGCGCGGCCAAGGCGTGTCGGCGGTGGTGTGCACGCCTGACGACCTGCACTACGACATCGGGCGAGGGCTGTACACGTGTGACGCCGGCGGACGCAGGTGTCCGGTCACCGTCGTCCTCCGGCGGGTCGTGCTCAATGATCTGCTCTCCCGTTACGGGCACGCCCTCACCGAGCACCCGATGACGCTCGCCTGGGCCGCCGGGGCATGTGTCATGGTCAACCCGTTCACCAGCCATCTGGCGCACAAGAAGTCGGTGCTCGCCCCCTTTCTCTTCGGCGTCGACTCCCCAGGCTGTATCTCACGCCTGTCCCTCACCTCACTGGTCAACGTCAGCGCCGGCGGGTCCGTCGTTCCGGTCTTCCGCGTCGAGCCGCGGGCGCGCCGGGAACCGGGCCTGCGGGAGCGGCCCCCGGGCCGGGGCGCTGCGGACCCGGGAATACACGGTGCCATCCTCGGCTGTCAGCTGGCGCACCTGGCGGCGGGTGCGGTCGTAGGTGGCGGTCAATCTCATCTCGATCACGGATGTCTGCTCGAACCGGCGAAGACCGAGAGCGACCACCCCTGGAAGCGTGGGCGGCGGGGCAGGCTCCAGCCTCACGCGGACTTCTGTGCCGCTTACAGCGCACCTGCCCCATGTGGCACGGCCCGCGCCGGCACCTTCGTGAATCTCGATACGGTGGAACGCGTGAGCCCCGTTCAGGGAGAGTTCACAGCGAAGGCCGTCCTTGCCCGCCGTCCGGTAATGGCCGTTGAAAGCGGCCGGCCCGATCGTGCCCTCATGAGCGACGCCTCGCTCTGACGCATCGCGGTCCCCGCTGGGCATCAGGCGACTCCTCCGGTTGTCCAGGACTACGGCCGAAGGAGAGGTACCACGGACTGCCGTCTGCCTAACACGGACCTGTCCTGATGCGCGGAAGCCGGTCTCCTCAGAGCAGGTGATCGGCTTTGCCGGCCTTGATGTCGCGGATGAGGGTTCTGAGGGCTTCGCGGGTGTCGGTGAGGTAGTGATCTTCGGCGCCGGCGACGGCGATGTAGGCGTTGTCGCTCTCGTCGGTGCCTATTCGGAAGCAATTGTTCCCTGCGCCGCAGAAGGGTTCTTCCCAGGTGATGTCGTTCATGGCTGCCTTCCTCAGAGATCAGACTTAATGGTGCGGATGAAGTCTCGCGACTGCTCGACGCTGAGGGCTGCGCGTTCCATCCACTCCAGATGGGCGTTGTACTGGGCGAGTTGGGACATCACGTCCAGAAAGCACGGGCCACCTGCTGAATCGAGCTGCACTGTATCGAGCTGAGGCACTGGCCCCTCCGCATACAACGTCGCATGCCCCGCACCAGGGAACGCCCCCGTTTCGACGGGGACCACCCGCAGTACGAGGTTCTCGCGCTCGGACATGAGCAGAAGGTGGTTCAGCTGCTCCAGCATCACCTTCTTACCGCCGAACAGCATGCGCAACGCCGCCTCGTGGATGTAGCCCACGTACTCCAGCGGCTCGTCCCGGTCGAACACCTGCTGTCGCTGCATCCGGTGCGCCACATGCAGTTCGACCTGGAGCCGGGGCAGGGGCGGTAGCACCCCTCCGAAGATCGCGCGGGCGTACTCTTCCGTCTGAAGGAGCCCGGGAAGGTGCATGACCTGGGACGTGCGTACGCGTTTCGCGTGCCACTCCAGCTCCGCGATGTCCAGCAACCCTGCCGGCAAGGTTCCGCGGAACTCTTCCCACCAGCCACGCTTGCGCTCTGTCGCGACGGCCACGAGCGCCTCGACGTACCGTTCGTCGGTGCAGGCGTAGTTGGTGGCCAAGGTTCGGAGGCGGTCAGGCGAAATGACGCGCACACCGGATTCGATGTTGGAGATCTTCGTGCGGTCGATACCGAGCAGACGGGCGGCGTAATCGGTCGAAACCCCCGCTGCCATACGCATCTTGCGGAGCTCGATCCCCAACCGCTTCTGCCGTTCGGTGGGTGTGGTCCTAGGTGGCATGCCCCCTTCCTACAGCTCCCGCACCGAGACCCCCTACACAGCGACCCGCCGTTCACTCGATCGAGGCAATGAGTCCCGGCATGGGTGGTACGCGTGTCACATGCCGCGCTAGCTTCAGTACCGCAACGCACTCACGCTCCGCGTCTGCCGGAAGAGCATCGCGTAGGCATGCCCGTCGCCCTCCTGCCCTGGGAGAGGCATGCCCGCGCCAGGGAGACAAGCCACCGGTCCGATCCATCGCGGCGCGCACCACCGAAATCACCCCACACCGGAGCTGCCGCATGCCTGCGAGCCTCTGCCCCCTCACGACCAACCCCTCCCCGCTCCCCCCGGAACCCCTCACCCCCCACAACCCCACCGGCCTCGCCTACAGCTTCACCGTCCCGGGGGAACCCCGGTCCGCCGGGATCGCCCGTAATGCCGTACGTTCCGCGCTCCGCGCGCACGGCCTGGACGGGATGGACGACCCCGCACTCCAGGTCGTCAGCGAACTGGTCGCCTGTGCCATCCAGTTCGCACCCGGCGAGGACCTCTATCACTCACTCCGCTGGCGCGACGGCACGCTGCGCCTGGTGAACTGGGACCCGCACAGCACCCACTGCGACCCGCTCCTGACCGCGACCTGCATGTCACTCAGGAGGCGCCAACTGCTCCTGCTCGCCTGCGTCGTGCGCGAACACGGCGGAACGTGGGGCATCGCCCAGGCCGCTCCGGCGACGGAGGGCACCAAGGTCTGGGTCAACCTCCCCGGCGATCCGGCCACCTCATACTGAGGCGGCGACGCCGCCCGCCCGCAACCCTGCCGCCAGCGTGAGGCTGCCCGGCAGGGCCGCGCACGCGACCCGCAGGTGGGCGACGAGGTCGTCGCGGGTCGGGGTGCCCGGCCGGGACACCCAGGCGTCCATCGCGCAGTGGAAGACTGCGACCAGCGCATCCACGGCGAGGCGGGGGCGCAGGTCGTCCGGGTCGGCGAGGTCCAGGCGGCGCCGCAACGTGTCCACCGCGGCGCGGCTCGTGCGCTGGCAGAAGTGCAGGCCGTGCGCGTCCATCGACGGTGTCCGGCCGGCCAGCCGGCGGCTGCGCAGGACGCGTGCGGCCCAGTCGTCGGCGGTCATCCGGGCGAGCGCGGCGTACAGGGACTCCTGGAGCATCGCCGGAACCGTTCGGCCGTCGGGGTCGCGGGTGCCGAGGTCGGCGAGGAAGGCCAGCCACAGGTCCTGCGTGGGCGCCATGGCCACGTCTTCCTTGCTGGCGAAGTACCGGAAGAACGTGCGCTTGGAGACGTCGACCGCGTCGCAGAGTTCGTCGAGGGTGACCCCGCCGAAGCCGCGCTCGGTGAACAGGTCCAGGGCGGTGTCGATCAGGGCCTGTCGCGTGCGCAGTTTCTTGCGCTCGCGCAGCGGGAGCGCGTTCGTCATGGCGTCAGGGTATCCGAGGGGACAATGCCACTTGCGCGCTTATGCCACTGAGTGGCATAACTGGGTTTCTTGATCCTCACCGAAGGGTGCACCCCATGCGTGCTCTGCTCGTCGACCGATCCCTGCCCACCGGACTCCGGATCGGCCGAGTCCCGGATCCGGAGCCGGGTCCCCACCAGGCGCTGATACGGGTGACGGCCACGTCCCTCAACTACGGGGAGGTGCGGTTCAGCCTGGACGAGGCCCCTGATGGCGCCGTCCTCGGCTGGGACGCGGCCGGCGTCGTGGAGCGCCCCGCGGCCGACGGATCGGGCCCGGCGGCCGGTACGCCGGTGGTGACGCTCGGCACCGACGGCGCGTGGGCCGAACTCCGCGCCGTGGACACCGACTGGATCGGTACGGCGCCCGCCGGGGCGGACCTCGGGCCGATCAGCACGGTTCCCGTCGCGGGGGCGAGCGCGCTGCGCGCTCTGCACCGGGCCGGGCCGCTGCTGGGGCGGCGGATCCTGGTGACCGGTGCGACGGGCGGCACCGGCCGGTACGCGGTGCGGCTCGCCCGGCGCGGTGGCGCGTACGTCATCGCCTCGACCGGTGACCCGGCCCGGCACGGCGACAGCCTGCGGGCGCAGGGGGCGCACGAGGTGGTGGCCGGGCCGCAGCAGGTCACGGAGCCGGTGAACGGTGTCGTCGACCTGGTGGGAGGGCAGCAACTGGTCGACGCCTACGGCATGCTGGCCGAGGGCGGCACCCTGGTGGCGGTCGGGCATTCCGCGCACCAGGGCGAGTCGTTCCCGTACGGTGCCCTCTTCGGCGACGGGGGCCGGCACGACCGCTCGATCACGAGCTTCTCCCTGCCCGACTGCTCCGGCCTCTCCCCGGACCTCACCTGGCTGGCCCACGAGGTCGCCGCCGGCGAGCTCGACCCGGGAATCGCGTGGCGCGGCACCTGGGACCGGGCCGCAGAGGCGATCGACGCCCTGCTGGAACGCCGCCTCCACGGCAAGGCGGTCCTGGACATCACCTGAGCCGTGCCGGCCGCACGGTGCGAGTGCTGGGTGCGGGGGCATGTCGATGTCCGATTGCCGCCAGCGTGATCCGGCCCGATCACTCAGGAGGCGCCAACTGCTCCTGCTCGCCTGCGTCGTGCGCGAACACGGCGGAACGTGGGGCATCGCCCAGGCCGCTCCGGCGACGGAGGGCACCAAGGTCTGGGTCAACCTCCCCGGCGATCCGGCCGCTGCCTACTGAGGCGGCAGCCACCCCGCGCCGGACGGGCTGACATCGGCCGAGCTCAGCCACAATCAGCCCGTCCGGCGCTTGAGAACGCGCCCGCAGGGCGCCCGCCGCCGCAGGCGGCACGGCACCCTCCTGTCAGGCGTCGTGCAACCAGACGCGGAGCGGGCCGATCGCGGCGAATCCGCCGGCGAGCGCGTGCGCGAGGTCGTCCCCGTGCTCGTAACCGACGAGGGGAAGGCCGGGGAAATGGTCGGCGGCTGCGGTGATCGCTGACGACCAGACGGCGTCGACGTCGATGCCGTCGACCGCGAAGAGGTTGGAGAGGCCGACGACCCCCGCACTACGGTTCAGCACGACACCGCCGGAGAGGACTTCGCCGTCGTAGAGGGCGAGCACCCGCACAGACGGGTCGTCCAGCAGCGCCGGCCGGAAGACGTCCGGGGTTCCGTCACCACCGTGCCACGCGACCTGCCAGTCATGCAGCCGGGCCGCCGTCGAGACCCGCTCGGCACGCAGAGCCGACGTCCCCGGTGCGGGGAGTCCTGCCGGGCGGTGGATCCACTGGGCGTGGAAGAGCTCGATGAAGCCATTCGACGCGAGATCGAGCGTGGCGAAACTGTCCTTGATCGTGCACCCGGGTGTCGCCATGTCGAGCTGGGTGAGAAAGTCGGCCGGCACGGCGTCGTGGTGGAGAGTGACGGCGTCGGGGTAGTACGGCGGCGTGCGGCGGGAACTCCACCAAGCCGTCTCGCCGAAGGTTCCCGGAATGCCGTGTGAGCGGCAGACCGCGGCACACCAGTCAGCATTGTTCCGAGCTGCGGCGGCACGGATGGAACTCGTCTCGGTTGAGGTCACCCGGCAAAGATTGACACCCCGCAGGCCCTGCCGCACGCCTGTTTCCCGCTGGGCCGGATCGGCTGTCGTCAGGTGCGTAGCACTTCCTCCCTGCTGTACAGCGCCTCGCCCACGGGAGAGCTCTCCCCGATGACGTGCGCGCGGATCGAGGCGAGGTAATCGGCACGGTCGACGCGTCCGTCACCGTCGGCGTCCAGCGCCTCGAAGGCGGTGGCGACATTGCCGGCCGGGTTTCCCAGCGCGGTGCGCAGCATCGTGAACTCACTCAAAACCAGCGCGCCGTCCTTGTCGGTGTCGGCGAGGTCGAAAAGGGCGCCGAGCACGGGCTCGCAGATGGTGTCGAACGCCTCGGCGCCGGCCCATGCCGCGTACTCGTCGAAGGTCACCTTGCCGTCCCCGTTCGCGTCCATCGCCGCCCACGCCCGCTCGCCGGCCGTGCGCGCGATGACGACCAGGGGGTCGTCGAGTGTGCGCCCCGTCGCCGCCGTCACGCGCTCTGCCCGCGCGGCGTATTCGTCCTTCGAGACGACGCCGTCCCCGTCCGCGTCCAGCATGGCGAAGACGAGTCGTTTGGCGGCGGTTTCATTCATTGAGGCACCTTCCATCGGATGTGACCGGCGGTGAGAGCTGTGTTCCCGTTCAGCCGTCCCTACCCGGCACACCGCGGGTTCATGGCGGCCCCCGACGGCTCACGACGCACCGATACGGGGTGCGTGGGATACGGCCCGCGCGCGGGCGGCGGTGTGCGCGGTCGGTGCGCTGCGGGAAGCCGGGGTGGCGGGGGAGGGCCGGGGTATTCAGTGGGCCGGTAGTGGATCCGGTTCCCTGGAGGACGCATGGTCGGCGGACGCGGTGCAGTGGTGGCGTTGAGTTCCCTGCTCTTGGTGGGCTCGTCATGGATGTGGTCCCCGGCCGGTCAGGCCGGTCAGGCCCACACTGGAAGGCACGAAGAGGCCGTCCTGTGCACGGGCACCAGCGAGAGTACGTACGATCCGCCCCTGACCCTCACGCCACACGAGACCCACGTCCGCATCAAGGCCCGGTACGCGTGCACGGTCGGGCCCGGACCCGCCACCGGTTCTCTGGAAGGCGTCTCACCGGAGGCGTCCTGCCTCGGTCTGGCCAATCCCCACATCACGGAAACCGTGAAGTACGCCGACGGAAGACGGTCGTTGATCCGCTATGACAGCGGCACCACCGTCCGCGCCACCGACGTTCAGATCGTCACGCTGTCGGGACGGGTCACCGAAGGGCTCGGCAAGGGGCAAGCGGCGCGGCGGACCGTGGCCGCGCTGTCCGGCCAGCTGCCCACGAACTGCCTCTCCTCCGGCCTCACCATGAGCAGCGGCGGGGCGCAGCTGGAGATCCGGCCGTGAGCCCGGCCTCCATGGGGATCCCCACGGAACCCATCGGCAGCATTCCCCGGTCCGCCGAGCTGCTCGCGGCCATGGCGGCCCACGCGGCCGGCCGGCTCGGCGACGACGAACTCGCCGCCGCGCAGGACGACGCGGTCCGCGACACGATCCGCCGCCTGGAGGAGATCGGCTCGCCGGTCGTCACCGACGGCGAACAGTCCAAGCCCAGCTTCGCCACCTACCCGCTCACCGGCCTGGACCGGCTGGCGCCCGACGGCGCGGTCATCCCGTTCGCCGACGGGCATCAGCGGCAGCTGCCGCGGCTGACGGCCGGGCCGCTGCGCTACGCCGTGCACGCCGACCGATATCTGCGGACCGCCCGCCGGCACGCGACCGTCCCCGTCAAGCAGGCCGTCATCGCGCCCTCGGCGCTCAGCCTGCTCTACCCGCCGGACGGCATCGACGGCTATTCCCGCGAAGCCTTCCTCGACGATCTCACCGCCGAGGCGGAGGCCGACATCCGCGGCTGTCTGGACGCCGGAGCGCACAGCGTCCAGCTCGACTTCACCGAGGCGCGCCTGGCGCTGAAACTGGATCCGGGCGGTGGCCTGCTGGAGCAGTTCATCGCGATCAACAACCGTGTCCTGGAGCGCTTCACCGCCGCCGAGCAGGCCCGTATCGGTGTGCACACCTGCCCCGGCGGCGACCAGGACTCCACCCACAGCCTCGACGTGGACTACACCGCCCTGCTGCCGGGACTGCTGCGGCTCAAGGCCGGGGCCTTCTACGTCCAGCTGGCGAGCGAGCCGGATCCGGAGAAGGCGCTCGGGGTGCTGGCCGACCACCTGCCCGGCCAGGCGCGCGTGTTCATCGGGGTCACGGACCCGATCGACCCGCGCGTCGAGAGCCCCGAGCAGGTCCGCGACCGGGTCCTGGCCGCCGCCCGCCGTCTGCCCGTCGAGCGCCTGGGCACGTGCGACGACTGCGGGTTCTCGCCCTTCGCCGACGACACGTCCACCTCCCGCGACACCGCGTTCGCCAAGATCCGCGCCCGCATCGAGGGCACCGCCCTGGCCGCCCACGAGCTGGGCGTCTGACCCCACCGGCGCATCAGCGGGGGCGGGTCCGGTCACTGGAGATCGTGACCGGACCCGCCCCCGCTCTGCCGCTCACGTGGCTCTTCAGTCCTCGTGTTTCGGCTTGTCGCCGTGGCCGTGGCCGTGGCCGTGTCCGTGTCCGTGGCCGTGGCCGTGGCCGTGGCCGTGGCCCGTCGCCAGGCCGACGATGGTGACCGTCGTGGGTCCGGATGCCGAGGTAAGGCCCTGGGGGGTCAGGCATGCGCTGAGGCTGGAGGCGAGCAGCGTGACCTCGGTGACGACCGTGGCGCCCTTGAACTTCCCGGACTTGATGGTGCCCGTACTGGCGGTGACGATGTTGCCGTTGGGGCGCAGGGAAGCGGCGCTGGTGATGAAGGCGGTGGACGTTCCCCCGTCGTTCCAGTCGAACGTCAAGGTGCCGCTCGCCGGGCCGGTCAGGCAGGAGAGCGTCCCCGACGAGCTGCCTCCGAAGGTCGCCGATGTGACCTTGGAGCCGAGGGAGAGGGGACAGCCCACCAGGGCGCGTGAGCGGATCGCGGTGGGCTTGGGGGCGTACGTCAGCCCCGGCGAGTAGGTGGATTCGACGGTTCCCGCGCAGGCCAGGAGGGTGGTGGAGCCCTCCCCCGGGGTCGTGGCGTGGGCCACCGGCGCGAGTGCCGCGGCCGTGAGGACTGCTGCGGCGGCAAGGGTGGTCCGGGCCGTTCGGAGACGTCTCGTGAACACAGCGGTTCCCTTTCCCTTCGGAGCGGTGGAAAGCGGTGGAAAGCGGTGGAATACGCGCGGACCGCGGAGCATGACGATCGCACTGAACCTCCGGAGACATTCCTCAAGCGCGGTGCACGACGACCGATACGGTGCTGCTCGGCGCATCCGCCGCCGTATAGACGCGGCCCTCGTTCTCCACGCCGAAAGGGCTGAGATCGACCAGGGCACGCGTCAAGTGGACGCCCTCGACGAGTACTTCAGAAATGCCGGAGCAAGCGTCCAGGACCGCGGATCCCAGGTGATGGAAGGTGTGCTGACTGGACCGGCTCGTGTGACCAGCGAACGCTTCGGTCAATGCCTGGTGCGCCCGGCTCCGGCAGCCCCGGTAATCCGCCTCCTCGTCCGCGAGCCGCCAGGTCACGTCGAGCCGCGCACCGAACACGCGGTCGGTGAAAACCTGCGTGGTGGTGTACTCGTCGCGCGCGAAACCGGTGAAGGTCGCACCGGCGGTCACGAACAGCTCGACATCCCGCAGGCCGCCGCGCACGGCGACCCCGCCGTCCCGTGAGAGCGTGACGCGGGCGTGGTCGCGCGGAAGCGGCGCGGCGGTGAAGTGCCGTACGCCGGGCGGTGATGCGCCGGCCTCCAGGGGAGAGAGGTCCGACGCCGCGAGGTGGATGTCGGCGGTTCCGACCGGGGGTGCCGCTTCGAGGAACCGCTTGGCCAGCGCCAGGGCGTAGACCTCGGGTTCGGCCGTGGTGTGCCGTGCCCCGAGTGCCAGCACGGTGTTGTAGATCGCACCCGTCGGCAGCAGGCGCGCGTTGTCGCCGTCCCGGTACACCTCGGGGAGGTCCGCGAGGAAATGGACATCGGCACGGAATGTGCGGGTCCGTTGGTCGGGCCCCGACCTGTCGACAAGCAGAAACTCGATTCCCGATTCGCCGTAGGCGTGATCTCCGAGAGCGTGTCCCACCGTCCTCCGTTCCACTGACCCGAAGGCCGGCGCCCGAATGGCTTCCCACACATTCACAGGCACCACCATGCCGGTCAACAGCCCGCATGAAAGTCGGATTGTCGGACCGGTGGGGGTGGGCGGGGAGAGTGTTTCCGCCCCGATTCCCCGTTCGAGCGGGCGTCTGGACAGGGCTGTTCTCGGCTGCCACTCTGGCGTCACCCGCACGACCGGTATCCGGAAGGGCTCCCGCATGCCCGACTCCCCGCCCCGGCCCTCTCGCCCGTCACCCGACGCCGAATTCCCGGACGCTGTTCAGATCGCCATTGTCGGAGGCGGCCCCGTCGGATTGCAGTTGGCCTGTGAAATTTCTTTACGCGGTATCAGTTGCGCCGTTCTGGAACGGGAGCCGCGGATAGCTCCGGCGACCCGGGCACTGGTCCTGCATTCCCGGACGCTGGAATACTTCGACATGCGCGGCATCGCCGAGCCCTTCGTCGCCGCCGGACACCGCTATCGGCATTATCCCTTGGGCACCCCGCTCGCCACGGCACCCTTCGGCCCACTGGACAGCCCTTTCCCGTACGCCCTCGCACTGCCGCAGTGCGAGACGGAATCCCTGCTGGAGGCGTACGCGCGCAAGAGCGGGGCCCTCGTCATCCGGGACGCGGACGTCACGGGTCTGCGCCAGGGGGCCGACGGCGTCGTACTGACGGTGCGTCACGCCGGGCGGGTCCGCTGCCTGCGCGCCTCCTACGCCGCCGGATGCGACGGCGCCCGTAGCACCGTCCGCCGCCTCACCGCCGTACCCACCACCCGTTTCGTGTACCCGTACGACGTCACCTCCGTCGACGCACGGCTGGACCTCGAACCCCAGCAGCCGTGGAGCCGTTGCGGGCGCGACGGCATGGCCCTTCTGCTGCCGTTCGGCGACGGGCTCTGGCGCGCCATCCTCTACGACTACCGCCCGTGCGGGGCGGGCCGCGCACGGGGCGCCGACGTCGCCGACGCGGCGGCGCTGCTCCGTCGCATCGCGGGGCGCGACCTCGCCCTGCGCGACGTCCGGCAGATCAGCCGCTACCGGTGCGAGCGGCTGCACGCGAGCCGGTACCGCCACCGTCGCGTCGTCCTGGCCGGCGACGCCGCCCATGTCCACCCGCCCACCGGCGGCCAGGGGCTCAACACCGGGATCGCCGACGCCATGAGCCTCGGCTGGCGGCTCGCGGCAGCCGCCGCCGACCCCCGCCGCGACCTCTTGCTGGACGCCTACGCTCACGAGCGACGGCACACCGCCACGTCCGTACTCCGGCTGACGGGCGCCCTCCTGCACCTCAACGCGGCACCGGCCGTGTGGGCCCACGCCCTGCGTGCCGTCGTCCTCCGCGCGGCCCGGTCGCCCGCCGTGCGGAGCCGTCTCGCCGCGACCCTGGCGGGCCTGTCACCGAGCGCCGGGCAGACGGACGGACGGTTCCGGGGCGGGCGGCGCGTACCCGACGTTCCCCTGCTCGCCGCGCCCGACCACGGCTCCCCGGCCCGCCTCTTCGAAGCGCTGCGGGCCGGCCATCACGTCCATCTCACCCCCGCCCACGGCACCTCCGACCCCCGCGCCCAGAGCCTGCCCCACCCGCTGGTGACCGTCCGCTCCGACGCCTGCCGCCGAGCCTGCGTCGTCCGTCCCGACGGATACGCCCTCTGATCCCGGATGCCGGACCGCTGACGCGCGCCACCGCCCTGCCCCCGCGAGCGGCCCTGCTCGCCTGCCACCTGGCGCTGTTGTGCGGAGCCCTGGCCATCGCCGCCCCGGCGGCGGCCCTACCGGCCGCCTCGCAGGACCTCCGGCTGAGTCCGGCGCAGGCCCAGTGGTTCGCCGCCGGCTATCAACTGTCCGCCGGTCCCCTGCAACTGGGAGCGGGCAGGCTCGCCGACCGGATCGGCCCGCGCCGCGTCCTGCTGGCCGCACTGGCCGTCTTCACCGCCGGCACCCTGTGGGCCGCCGTCGCGGGCGGTGCCCCGGGCCTGATCGGCGCGCGCTTGCTGCAAGGGACGGGCGGGGCAGTCCTCTCTCCCGTCAGCCTGACGCTCCTGCTCGCTCTGCACCGTACGTCCGGGAACGAGACGCGAGCCGTCGCCGGGTGGGTCTCCACCGCCGCCGTCGCGTCCTGCCTGGGGCCGCTCCTGGGCGGTTCGCTCACCACAGCCCTCGGCTGGCGCGGTGTCTTCGGCGCCCTCGCGGTGCTCGCCGCCGTCACGGTCTGCGGTGCGCTCGCCCTGCCGGTGGCTCGTACGCCCCTCATGTCCCGGACGCCGCTCGACATCACGGGAATCGCCCTGTGCACAGGAGCCGCCGCCGCGATCCTCATCGCCGTCACGGGACCGGCGGCCTTGACGACGGTTTCCGGCCCGGCCGCCGCCGTACTGCTGCTCCTCCTCGTACGGCGGACCCGGCGCCACCCGCATGCCGCGCTCGACGCGCGACTCCTGCGCCACTCCCCCGCGCACCGCGCCCTCTGGGGGCTGCTCACGCTGTTCACCGCGAACTCCGCCTTCACCTTCCTCACGTACTTCTACCTCGCCCACGCGCACGCGCTCGGCCCGTTCCGGGCCACGCTGCTCACGCTGCCCGCCACGCTCCCCGCCGTTCTCACGGGCCGCCTGGCCGCCGCCGGTACCGCCCGTGGCCACGGGCGGCGGCTGCTCAGGGCCGGCCTGCTGTGCGTCGCGGCCGGCCTGCTCACCGCTACGAGCGGCTTCGGCCGGCCCACACCCCTCTGGCTGCTGTGCGGCGCCTACGTGCTGGTCGGCTGCGGTCTGGGCCTGGCCAACGGGGCGGCCATGGCCACGGTCACCGCCCGGCACCGCACGGCGGGCGCCACGGCGACGGCCACCACCTTCGCCATGCTGGGCGGCGCGTCGGGGCCCGTCGTCGCGGGAGCTGTGCTCCTCGCCGCGGACCGTCTCCCCTTCGTCCGCGGGACACCACCCGGCCCGCCCGGTACGGCACGCGGCGCGGGGCACGCCTCCTGGCCGATCGCCGAGCAGCACCTGACGGCCGGGATTCACGCGTCCCTGGCCGTCCTCGCTCTCACCACCGCGACGGCGGCCCTCGCCCTCACCCGGCGGGTCCATGCCCCCTGCCCGGACGGGCTCGAAAGCGGCTGAGCCCAGCCGAAGATCCGCCGGAGGGCCACGCGCGGACCGGCTCCCTTCATGGGCCGTGGGGCGTTCCTACTCCGTGCTGTCCTGCGCCGACCGCACCCCGACGCCCAGGATGCCGTCCCAGTCCATGAGCTCCTCCACCAGGGGATACGCGGAACCCTTGCCCTCCAGGCTGAGGACGACGCCGGCCTCCTTGCAGCGGCCCTTCTCGCGGGTGTCCGCGGCCGGGTCCGGCTCGATGTGGACGTCCGTCACCCGGAAGCCGCGCTTGGTGCACAGCTCCAGGACGCGCCCCAGCAGACCCCTGCGGGTCCGGTAGGACAGCCGGAGTTCGACGCGGTCGCCGGGCACCATGGCCAGGCGGCGGGTCACCACGGGGAAGCCCCGGACGACCAGGAAGTGCACCAGCGTCGCGGCCGCGCCCAGCAGCGGCAGGCCGCCGCCGCAGGCCATGCCGACCGCGCAGGTCAGCCAGATCGTGGCCGCGGTGGTCAGGCCGCGCACCGCGTCGCGGCGGACGAAGATGAGGCCGCCGCCGATGAATCCGATGCCGGAGACGATCTGCGCGGCCACCCGGGAGGGGTCCTGCTGTGCGGCGGTCAGGCCCGCCACGGCGTTGAAGCCGTGGATGGAGACCTCCATGAACAGCGCGCTGCCCACCCCCACCAGGGTGTGCGTACGCAATCCGGCGCTCTTCTGCTGCAACTCGCGTTCCAGTCCGACGAGCGAGGACAGCAGCAACGCTATGGCCAACTCGGCGAACTGACGGGCTCCTTGGCCACTCCCCGGATCGAACAGCGGGGCGGCGACGTACTCGGCTATTCGCATGCGCCAAGTGTGGCCTGAAAGCATCGGTCGGCGAAGGAAGTTGGTCACCCTCCCTGCCCTCTACCGTCCCATGGTCACACAGTGGTTTCCTTCTGGCTCATGAGACTCATGAGACCTGCGGAAAGATTCTGGATATCGCTGGGCGCGTCGCTCGTCGCGTGCGCCGCCCTGTTCCCCGCTCCCGCCTGGGCCGGCGCCCCCGCCCCGGCCACAACGGATGGGCCCACCGTCGAGGAGCAGCGCCTCTCCGGGCCCGTACCCGGCGAGATCCTCCGGCGCAGCGGTTTCGACGAGGTCGCCCCCGGCTTCGCGCGTGCCCTGGACCGTACGCGCACCGCTCCGCAGGCCGAGCGGCTGGCCGTCGCCGAGGGGCGGCGGCTGTGGCGGCGGGCGGTGGACCGGGCGCAGGGCCGGGGGCCGGACGGCGGGGACCTGAGCCGGGACGACGACCGGCCGCTGTACTGGGCGCGGCTGGGCATGACGCGCGCCGTGCGCGAGTGGAAACCGGGCTTCGAGTTGTCCGAAAAGCAGCGGTCCGCCCTGATCGCGGCGGTCGAGCGCTCCTCCCGGGGCCAGGATTCCATCGAGCTGCCCGCCGGGCAGCGGGTGAAGCGGGTACTGATCACCGGCTTCGACCCGTTCCAGCTCGACGCCGACGCCCGCCGGTCGAACCCCTCCGGCGCGGCCGCGCTCGCGCTCGACGGGACGACCGTCCAGACGCCCGCCGGGCCCGCGCGCGTCGAGGCCGCCGTGTTCCCCGTGCGCTGGGAGGACTTCGCGCAGGGGACCGTCGAGCGGACCCTGCTGCCGCACCTGCGGCCCGGGCCGCGCCGCGTGGACCTGTTCACGACCATCAGCCAGGGCCGCCCCGGCCGTTTCGACGTCGAGCGCACCAACGGCGCCTGGCGCGGCGGCTATCCGGACAACGCGCGCGTCTCCCGCACGGAGACCGTGCCCGTGCCGCCCGGCGTGCCGACCGTCCACCCGCAGCCGCAGTGGACGTCCACCACCCTCCCGTACGCCGCGATCGTCGCCGCGCGGACCGGCCCGTACACCGTCCACGACAACACCGCCGTCACCGAGATCCCGGCGGGGGCCACGGAGCCCGTCGACCGGCCGGACGGGCCGACCCCGGGCTCGACCGCGCGGGAGGGCGGCGGGGGCGACTACCTCTCCAACGAGATCGCCTACCGCGCCACCCTCCTGCGGGACGCGGTGCGCGCGCCGGTGCCCGGCGGCCATCTGCACACGCCGGTGCTGGCGTTCGGCGACGGCAACGCCGATCCGGCGACGGGGCAGGTCAGCGACCCGGAGTTCGTGGCGAACCGGCTCGCGATCACCGCGCAGGTGCGGTCGGTGATCACGGTGGCCGTGGGCGCCGGACAGCGGTCATGATGACCGCATGATCATCGCAGCAGCGCAGTTCACCGCCCGGCCCCGCGACATCGGGGCCAACGCGGCCCGGATGGCCGGGCTCGTCACCGAGGCCGGCGGGCGGGGCGTCTCCCTCGTCGTCTTCCCCGAGCTCGCCCTCCCCGGCTACGAGCTCGACGCCGTCGCGGACGGCCGGAACGGTCTGACCACCGAGCCGGACGACCCCCGCCTGGCCCCGGTCCGCGACGCCTGCCGGACGGCGGGCGTCGCGGCGGTGGTCAACTGCGCGGGGCGCACGGAGGCGGGACCGACGATCAGCTCGTACGTCTACGGGCCGGACGGCGTCCTGCTCACGCGCTACGACAAGCGGCACGTGACGGAGACCGAGCTGGCGGCCGGCTTCGTTGCGGGCACGGCCGACGGCCGGTTCACGCTCGGCGGCGTCCGCTTCGGGCTCGCCATCTGCTTCGACGCCCACTTCCCCGACCTGACGGCGCGGGCCGCCGCCGACGGGTGCGCGGTGCTGCTGGCGAGCTCGCTGTACGGGCGGGGCGGCGGCGCGCGGGAACGGATGGAGATCTTCCCCGCGCTGGCCAAGGAAAACGGCGTCCACGTGCTGCTCGCCAACCACTGCGGCCCGGCCGGCCCGTACGACGCCTGTGGGCTGAGCGCGGTCTGGGCCCCGGACGGCACGATGCTCGCGGAGGGCCCGGACACGGAGGCCGGGCTGGTGACGGCGAACGTCCTGGGCTGACGGGCGTCGGGGGGGGCGGGTCCGGGTCGGCAGGTCCGCCCATCCGCCCCTTCACCGTTACACCAGGGGGTGGCACGGGGGAGGGATCCCTCATGCCCAGAACCCCCGTCGGCTGCTACGCCTTCATCAGCCACCGCCTCATCAGGGCCGCCCTGGGCGACAGCCCCTCCCGCGACGTCCGCTGGATCACCCCTGTGGCCGGCATGCGCTGCGCCGAGATCGGCAGCGGCGGCGGCTACTACACCACCGCCCTGGCCGCCCGCCTGGGGCCCGGCAGCCTCCTCGTGGCCGTGGATCCCGCCGCCCACGACCCCCGTGCCCGGCGCGGAACGGGACCGGGCGCGGCGACCGCCCACATCGCAGGCGACGGCTGCGCCCTGCCCTTCGCGTCCGCGAGCCTCGACGCCTTGTTGTACAGCTACAGCCTGGAGGAGATGCCCGACCCGCACGCGGCTCTGGCGGAGGCCGGGCGCGTACTGCGCCCGGGAGGGCAGCTCGCGCTGTTCCTGTGGCGCCCCTTGATGCGGCGCCGCGGCCTCACGTCCCTGCGCGCCCTCGGGAGCCGGGACGGCGGGTTCGTCCTCCTGCGGGCCCATCGCGGGCCGCAGAATCTGCGCCTCGCCTACCGGAAGAGGTGACCGGACCAGACCGCCCGGTGAGTCCCTTACGACCTGTCGAAGGCCCCGGCGTCCTCCACCGGCTCCGGTGCCGCCTCGCCCGTCAGGTCCCGTACGAGCAGCGTCGCGCCCGCGACGGCACCCGGCATGACGAACACCGCGACGAGCGGCACCAGGAAGAGCAGGGTCAGCGGCACCCCGAAGCCCAGGGCGAGCAGCTTGCGGGAGCGCAGCATCCGCAGCCGCTCGCGCAGCGGGACGCCGCGGCGCTGGAGGGCGACGGCGGTGAGTTCCTCGGTGAGGAAGAAGCCGGAGATGCAGAAGCCGATCGCCGGGATGACGGTCTGCCCGACGACGGGCACGAAACCGAGGGCGAAGAGGAGGACGCCCCACAGCGCCACGCGGCACAGCACCGCGAGGCTCTCCCGGGCGGAGATCCACAGCTCGCGCCAGAGCGGCAGCCCGGACTCGGGGACCGTGCCGCCCTCGGCGCGGTCGACCCGCTCGGACAGCTCCTCGTAGAAGGGCTGGCCGACCAGCAGGGTCACGGCGGTGAAGGAGATGAGCGCGAGCAGCAGGCCGCCGCCGAAGAGCAGGGCGGTCAGCGCGCCACGGAAGATGCCGAGCCAGGGCGAGGCCCAGTCGTCGGCGAAGGGGGTGGCCCAGTCGATGACGTTGTCGGCCCGGAAGAACAGGACGACGAAGGCGGCCGCGTACCCGGCGAACGTGAGCAGCCCGGGGAGCAGTCCGAAGCCCCATTGCCGCCGGTTGCGCCCCACCCATCGCTGGCCTTTGGCCAGGTAGGTCATGCCCGCCATCAGATCTCGCATGGCGTGAAGAGTAGCGTCGGGCCGCCCGGGCGTGTCGCGGGGCGGCGTCGCCCGACGCCGCCCCGCGAACCCCTGTGGGGGACTGCCGTCAGTTGACGGTCAGCGCGACCTCGATGTTGCCGCGGGTGGCGTTGGAGTACGGGCAGACCTGGTGGGCCTTCTCGACGAGGGCGAGGGCCGTGTCCTTGTCGACGTTCGGGATGGTGGCCGAGAGGGCGACCTTGATGCCGAAGCCGCCGTTGGGGAGTTTGCCCAGGCCGACCTCGGCCGTCACGGTCGAGCCGGAGATGTCGGCCTTCTCCTGGCGGGCGACGACGCCGAGGGCGCCCTGGAAGCAGGCGCTGTAGCCGGCGGCGAAGAGCTGCTCGGGGTTGGTGCCGGCGCCGCTGCCGCCGAGCTCCTTCGGCGGGTTGACGACGACGTCGAGCTTGCCGTCGTCGCTGGCGACGCGGCCGTCACGGCCGTTCTCGGCGGTGGCGACGGCGGTGTAGAGGACCTCTATGGGCTGTATGGACATGCGGGTTCCTTGGAGTGGTGTCGGGAGGGTGTGGCGGCGCAGGGGGCGGCGGCGACCGGCGCCCGGGGTGCCCCGGGCGCCGGTCGGGAGGCCGTCAGTCGTCAGTCACCAGTCGTCAGTCGCCGAGGGAGACGATCATCTTGCCGGTGTTCTCGCCGCGGAGCAGGCCGAGGAACGCGTCGACCGCGTGGTCGATGCCCTTGACGACGGTCTCGCGGTACTTCAGCTCTCCGGACCGCACCCAGGCCCCGACCTCGCCCACGAACTGCTGCTGAAGGTGGCGGTGGTCGGCGACGAGCATGCCCTGGATGCGCAGCCGCTTGCCGATGACGGAGGTGAGGTTGCGCGGGGCGGGGGTCGGCTCGGTCGCGTTGTACTGCGCGATCATGCCGCAGACGGTGACCCGGCCGTGCAGCTTGAGGGAGTCGATGGCGGCTTCGAGGTGGTCGCCGCCGACGTTGTCGAAGTAGACGTCGATGCCGTCGGGGGCGGCCTCGCGGAGCTGCTCGGTGACCGGGCCGTTCTTGTAGTTGAAGGCGGCGTCGAAGCCGTACTCCTCCACCAGGAGCCTGACCTTTTCGTCCGAGCCCGCGCTGCCGATGACGCGCGAGGCGCCCTTGAGCTTGGCGATCTGGCCGACCTCGCTGCCGACGGCACCGGCGGCGCCGGAGACGAAGACGGCGTCGCCCTCCTTGAAGGAGGCGACCTCCAGCAGACCGGCGTAGGCGGTCAGGCCCGGCATGCCGAGCACGCCGAGGTAGGTCGACAGCGGGGCGACGTTCTCGTCGACCTTGACGGCGCCCTTGGCGTCGAGCAGCGCGTACTCGCGCCAGCCGAGGCCGTGCAGGACGTGGTCGCCGGGCCGGAACGCGTCGGAGCGGGAGGAGACGACCTCGCCGACCGCGCCGCCCAGCATGGGCTGGTCGAGCTCGTACGGGGGCAGGTAGGACTTGGCGTCGTTCATCCGGCCGCGCATGTACGGGTCGACCGAGAGGTGGATATTGCGCACCAGGATCTGGCCCTCGCCGGGCTCAGAGATCTCCGTCTCGCGCAGGGCGAAGTCCTCGGGCTTCGGCCAGCCGTGCGGGCGGGCGACGAGATGCCATTCACGGCCGGTGGTGGGCGTTGCGGACATGGAACGCAGCCTCCTAATGGTTCAGCAACTGAAACAACCATGCGCCTCGATATTTCATGTTGTCAAGCAACCGGGTAACCTGACGTCATGGTCCCTCGAACCGATGCCCTGACCCGTGAAGTGGTCGACCTCATCGCGAATGTCGTGGCGCGCTACCACGAGGAATACGAGGAGGCTGCCGGCAAGCACTCCCTCACCGGAGCCCAGGCGAAGGTGCTGGCCCTGCTGTCGCTGGAGCCGATGCCGATGCGGCGCATCGCCCAGCAGCTCAAGTGCGAGCCGTCCAACGTCACCGGCATCGTCGACCGCCTGGAGGCCCGCGGCCTGGTCGAACGCCGCCCGGACGCCGACGACCGCCGCGTGAAGCTCGCGGCGGCCACGACGGACGGCAAACTCACGGCGGCCCGCCTGCGGGAGTCACTGGACTTCGCACGCGAGCCCTTGGCGGGGTTGTCGGCGCAGGAACGGACGGTGCTGCGGGATCTGCTGCGGCGAATGCTTGCGGGCTGACGCCCGGCGGGACGGGGGCCGTGTCCGACGGATCTTCGGCCGCGGGCCGTCTTTGCCGCCTGCGGCGGTGGGCGCGGTGTCCTCAACGCCGGAGGGCTTGAATCCGGCCGGGCTCAGCCACTTCAGCGTCCGGCGCTTGAGTACACCGCCGCGCAGCGGTGGTGCGCACGACACGGCCCAGAGGCGGCGTCCGACGGATCTTCGGCCGCGGGCCGTCATTGCCGCCTGCGGCGGCGGGCGCCCTGCGGGCGCGTCCTCAATCGCCGGACGGGCTTGATTTCGCTGGGCTCAGCCACAATCAAGCCCGTCCGGCGCTTGAGGACACCACCGCGCAGCGGTGGTGCGCACGACACGGCCCGCAGCCGCCCGATCACACGACCCACCGGACACGGGCCCGGTCGCCACCCCCGCTACGCCGGAAAGCGGAGCCCCGACGCGCTGACCACCGTGCCCAGGCGCGGCATGTCCAGCGTCACCGACGCCCGGTGCTCCTCCGCCGTCAGGGCGCTCATCGCGTCCTCGACGAAGACCAGCTCGTAGCCGTGGTCCGCGGCCGCGCGGGCGGTCGACTCCACGCCCAGGTTCGTGGCGACGCCGCCGAGGACGAGGGTCCGTACGCCGTGCTCCCGCAATCGCTCGTCCAGATCCGTGCCGTGGAACGCGCCGACGGTCCGCTTGACGACCTCGATGTCGCCCGGCTCGGCGATCCCGGCGAGCAGCCCGCTGCCCGGCGGCTGCTCCGCCACACCCGGCCGCTCCACCCGCACCACGACGACCGGCGCGCCCGCCTTGCGGAAGGACCGCGCCAACTCCCCCGCCGTACGGGCCACTTCGTCGCCGTCCCGGGGCGCGAGAGGCAGCGCGACCATGCGCTCCATCAGGTCGATCAGTACCAGGGCGGTGCGACGCGGGTCGATTTCCGTCATGACCAGACCGTATCGGGCGCGCGTGGGGCGTGGGAGGCGTGCGGGCCGCCGCACGGCCGCCGGGAGGTAAAGCTTGCGCGACGGGCGGCGGAACGGCCCGCGCGTACAAGCCGGTTCGTCACCGCCGTACCGGACGGTCCGCGGCGCGGGCGGTGAAGTGGAACCGACCTGCCGTCAGCAACACGGCGCCGGCGAACACTTCGCCACGGACGCAGCCACCAGGTCGCCGCGTCGTTGCGCTGGGCGGCCATCACGGCAGCTGTCCGGTTCCTCGCGTCTTCTTCTCCGCCGAGCGCCACGCGTGCGCCACGATGACCCTCATGACTCACGCGCCCCAGCCCGAACCCGAGCCCTTCGGTCCCCTGGAGTTCCAGCTCGTCCTGCTGCGGCGGATGGCCGATCACCAGCCGGGGCCGGTCGAGGACGCCCTGCGCGAGCTGGGGGCCGACCGGGCCGCGATGCGCGAGGCCAATCGCCGCTGGCAGGCCATGCTGCACTCGCCGCGCCGGCGCGGGGCCGGCGCGCGCTACCGCTCGGTCCTCGGGCCGCCCGAGACCTCCGGGGCGCGCCGGGTGGGCGACCTGAGCTTCGAAGCCGCGTCCTGGCGGGTGCCGCTCTGGCCGGACCTGCGGTTCGAGGTGCTGGCCGCGCCGGGCGGCGCGGTGTGGAACGAATGGCTGGTCCGGGCTCCCGGCGCGGCCGGCCCCGAGCTGCGGACGGTCGAGGACCTGCGGCCGTGGTGTTGCACGGTCGACGAGGTGGCGCGCGCCTTCGCGCCCGCCCGGCCGATGGAGGGGACGGCACCGACGCGCTGGGGGCTGGCGTTCACGGCCCCGGACGCGGACGGGGTGCGCGGCGAGTACGTGGCGGAGTTCACCTGGGGGCTGTTCCAGCGCCTGCTCCGCCCGTAGGCCGTGTCCGGCGGATCTTCGGCTGCGGGCCGGCTTTGCCGCCTGGTCGCCTGCGGCGGGCGGGCCGTCTTTGCCGCCTGCGGCGGCGGGCGCCCTGCGGGCGCGTCCTCAATCTCCCCCAGCTACCGCTGGGAGGTGCCCCCAGACAGGCTTGATTTCGCTGAGCTCAGCCGCTTTCAGCCTGTTGGGGGCACCCCCGGCGATAGCTGGGGATCCACCGGACACGGCCCAGCACTGCCCCGGCGCCCGCGCCGTCTCATCCTTCAGGCGTATACGGAACTGGCCATTCACCCGATGCAGGGGCCCGGCCGCGCACCTAGCGTGGGCGGGACTTTCTCCCCTTCCCGGACGGATACCGATGCCCCGCTTCCCTGTGATCGCCTTCCTTGCCCTGGCCGCCGCGCTCGTGACCGGCTGCTCGCTCGGCAGCGGCGGCTCGCTCGGCGGCGACGACTCCCGGGCCGTCGGCACCCCCGCCTCGGCCGAGGAGCCGTCCCGGATCTCCATCCCGTCCCTCGGCGTCGACAGCGCCCTGCTGCGCCTGGGCTCGAAGAGCGACGGCACCGCGCAGCTGCCGCCGGCGGAGAAGGGCACGACGGCCGGCTGGTACACCGGCGGCGCCAAGCCGGGCAGGCCCGGCGCGGCCGTCATCATCGGGCACGCCGACGCCCCCGACGGCCAGGCCGTCTTCCACGGCCTGCGCGAGCTGGGCCGGGGCGCCGCGATCGACGTGAAGCGGGGCGACGGCAAGATCCTGCACTTCACCGTGACGGACACGGAGGAGGTCGACAAGAGCGCGTTCCCGCGGCGGAAGGTCTACGGGCCGACGTCGGAGCCGGTGCTGCGCCTGGTCACCTGCGCGGAGGGCGTCCCCGACCGGAACCTCATCGTCTACGCGGCACTGCAGAAATGAGTGAGGCCGGGGGCACCGCCCCCGGCCTCGTGACCCTACGGGCCGGCTCAGACCAGCTCGGCCGTCAGCGTGATCGTCGTACCGGTCAGGGCCTGGCTGACCGGGCAGTTCTTCTTGGCGTCCTCGGCCGCCGCGGCGAAGCCGGCGTCGTCCAGGCCGGGCACCTCGGCACGGACGGTGAGGTGGATGCCGGTGATGCCCTCGCCCGGCTGGAAGGTGACGTCGGCCTTGGTCTCCAGGCGGGTGGGGGGCGTGCCGGCGCCGGTCAGGCCGTGCGAGAGCGCCATGGAGTAGCAGCTGGAGTGGGCGCCCGCGATCAGCTCCTCGGGGCTGGTCTTGCCATTGGCCTGCTCGGCGCGGGCCGGCCAGGAGACGGGGTAATCCCCGATGCCGGAGGAGTCGAAGGTGACGGTTCCGCTGCCCTTGAGCAGTTCGCCTTCCCAGACGGTGTGCGCGGTGCGGGTCGTGGCCACGATGGCATCCCTCCACTGAAAGAAACGGTTCATACCGTTCATACGGTTCACATGAGGACCGGGGGCGGTCTTCGTACCGCACCCGATCATCGGCCGGTCACGGCACCGGGCCCGGTTCCGACACGCTCGGCGCGACCCCGGCGGGGTCAGGCCGAGGGCAGGTTCCAGGCCACGAGCGCGGGTCGCCCGTGTTCGGTGCCGATCCGGCTGACAGTAGCGGTGTCGAGCCGGAAGAGGGCACCCGCGGTGGGCGGCAGTCCGAGCCTGCGTGCCGTCAGCACCCGCAGGAAGTGGGCGTGCGCCACGAGCACCACGTCCGGGCCGTCCGCCTCGCGCAGCCACGGCGCGACCCGGTCCAGCACCCGGTCGGCACGGGCGCCGACCTGGCCGGCGGTCTCCCCCGGGTGTCCCTCGGCTCCGGGCACGACGCCGTCGTCCCACAGATACCAGTCGGGCCGGGTGCGGTGGATCTCGGCGGTCGCTATTCCCTCGTAGCCGCCGTAGTCCCACTCCCGCAGATCGGGGTCGGCCTCGGGGTCCAGCCCGGCCAGCTCGGCGGTGCGCAGCGCCCGCTTCAGCGGGCTGGCCAGTACGTGGCCGATGCGGCGGCCCGCGAGGAGCGGCCGCAGCGCTTCCGCCTGTCGCTCGCCGTGCTCGGTGAGGGGGATGTCGGTGAGCCCGGTGTGCCGCCCGGTGCGGCTCCACTCGGTCTCGCCGTGCCGGATCAGCAGCAGCTCACTCACCGGCGGGCCGCTCTCCACCCTCGGCCTTGGCCTGCTCCTCGGCGACGGAGGCGCGCACCTCGTCCATGTCCAGCGCGCGGGCCTGCTGGATGACGTCCTCCAGCGCGGCCTCGGGCAGCGCGCCGGGCTGGGCGAACACCGCGATGTTGTCCCGCACGATCATCAGCGTGGGGATCGACTGGATCTGGAACGCGGAGGCCAGCTCGGGCTGCGCCTCGGTGTCGACCTTGGCGAAGACGAGGTCGTCGTGCCGCCCGGCGGCACCCTCGTAGACCGGCGCGAACTGCCGGCACGGACCGCACCACTCGGCCCAGAAGTCGATGAGCACGAACCCGCTGCCGGAGACGATCTCGTCGAAGTTGTCCTTGGTGAGCTCCACCGTGCTGCTGCTCATTGTGCGGCTCCTGCTTCCGGTCGTGCGGTCGGGTGGCCCAGCAGCGCCAACAGGGCATGACCGGGCCGTATTCCTTTTCCTTGTGAGCATCAGCCTGCCCAGCCCCGGAAGACCAAACGCCCCACCGCAAAGTTCCCGGGCGGGGCGCCGCAGGACCGGGTCGGGCGTGCGGTGCGCTCGCCGCAGGGGGTCACGAGGACGCCGAGGTGGTGCCGGACAGCGGGCGCCGGTCGCACCCCTTCGCGCCGGTTCGTGTCGGTTGCCGAACACTTCGGTAACCGATGTAATCTCGGGATCGGAGGGCAGCGCGTGGCCGACGAGCCACCAAGGTGCCGATCCCACCCCGACGGGCTGCCCGGCAGGAGGGAGGGTCAGATGCCCGGTGACGCGACGCGAGCCGGTGACGTGAAGCGAGAGCGAATACGCCTGCGCATACGCGCCCGGTTGCCCGAGACCCTGGTGCGGGAGCGCCGGCGGCCCGAACGCATACGCACCTATGCCGGCGCCTGGCGGCTGGCCGTCGCCACCGTGTGCTTCGGGGCCTTCATGGGCCAGCTCGACGCCAGCATCGTCACCCTCACCTACCCCGGCCTGCGTGCGGAGTTCCACGCCTCACTGGCCGCCGTCAGCTGGGTCTCGCTCGCCTATCTCCTCACCCTCACCGCCCTGCTGCTGCCCGTGGGCCGGTTCTCGGATGCCCACGGCCGCAAACTGCTCTACCTCTACGGCTTCGTCGTCTTCACAGCCGCCTCCGGGTCCTGCGCACTCGCCTCATCCCTCTCCGCGCTGATCGCCCTGCGCATCGCCCAGGCCACGGGCGCCGCGATGATGCAGGCCAACAGCGTCGCCCTCGTGGCCACCAGCGCGCCCCCGGGACGTATGAGGCTCGCCCTCGGGACCCAGGCGGCCGCCCAGGCGCTCGGACTCGCACTGGGACCCCTGGTCGGCGGCGCGCTCGTCTCCACCCTGGGCTGGCGCTGGATCTTCGCCCTGAACGTGCCCGTAGGGCTTCTCACCATGACGGCCGGTCATTTCCTGCTGCCCCGCACCCGTGCCCACCACCGCACGCGGAGCTTCGACTGGCCAGGGCTCGCGCTCCTGGCCGCCACCACGACCGGGGCGTTGCTCGCCCTGTCCGTGCTGTCCCGTCCGGCCGTCTCCCCCTGGTGGGCGGCTGCCCTGTTCATCGTGGCCGTCGGCACGGGCTGGGCGTTCACCCTGCGCCAACGCCATGCCCTGTGCCCCCTCGTCAGCCCCGGCCTGTTCCGCGGTCCGGCCGTCTCCTTCGGCCTGGTCGGAGCCCTGTGCGGCTATCTGGTGCTCTTCGGCCCCCTCGTGCTCGTCCCTCTCGTGTTCGCCGCGCACGGGTCGTCCGCACTGAGTGCCGGGCTGATCCTCACCGCGCTCCCGGCGGGCTTCGCGCTCGCGGCCGCGTCCGCCGAACGGATCCTGCCGGCCGTCTGGAGCGAACGGGCCCGCTGCGTCCTGGGCGCGGCGGTGAGTACCGGCGCCCTGGCCGTCATGCTCGTCGTTCCCGTGAACGCCGCTTGGCTGCCGCCGGCCCTCGCGCTGCTCGGCCTGGGGCTGGGCGTCTTCATCCCCGCCAACAACGCCCTCGTCATG
Source organism: Streptomyces sp. ISL-11 (assembly GCF_018614525.1). Taxonomy (GTDB): domain Bacteria; phylum Actinomycetota; class Actinomycetes; order Streptomycetales; family Streptomycetaceae; genus Streptomyces. The sequence goes on along the minus strand of NZ_JAGGOL010000029.1, from coordinate 108,019 downwards.
GCCGCCATCCCCGTGCGCTCCTCCGGAACCGGCGGCGGACTGGTCAACATGGCCCGCGGCCTGGGCACCGCGCTCGGCGTCGCCCTCGTCACCCTCACCCTCCAACTCCCCGGCGACGCTGACCGGCCGGACGGCCCCCGCTACGCCGTCATGGCGTTGTTCATCGCCTCCCTGGTCACCCTCGCCACCACCAGCCGCAACGCATTCCACAAGCCCACGCCCACCATCGGCTGAGCACCACCGGGGCGCGTACCGACCGTGACCTCGACGCGTCCAGTGCTGTGACCGCGAAGGTTCACCGGATCCTTGCCGGGGGCTCACTCGCGGCGGAGGAGGACGGCGGGGCCACAATGCAGCCATGACTGATCAGGCCCGGATCCCCGCCCGCCCGCTTCTGCGCCGCCCCCAGGACGGCGAACTCATCGACGTCGCCGGTGTCGAGCACTTCTTCCGGCTCACCGCCGAACACACCGGCGGGCACTTCTCCTTCGAGGAGTTCAGCCTCGCCCCCGGCACCATCGGCGCCAGGCCACACGTGCACGACGGACACGACGAGTACTTCTACGTTCTGGAGGGCGAGCTGATACTCCACACCGGGGACGGCGAGGTGACAGCCGGCCCCGGGGACCTGCTCGCCGCCACCCGTGGCACCCCGCACGGCTTCCGCAACGCGGGCCCGGTCCCCGCACGCGCCCTGTGCCTCTACACTCCCGCCGGCTACGAAAACTACTTCCGCGACGTCCACGCCGCCGTGAGCGCCGGGGCCGAGGCGACCGACGAGCTCCTGGCCGAGTTCCGCAGCCGTTACGGCACCAGCTCCTACCAGGCCGCCTCGGACGCGCCGCGGTAGCCCGCCCGTTCGGGCCGCGACCGCGGACACCCCCCGGGCTCGTGGTCGGAGCGGACCGTGTGAGGGGCTGCTGCCGGTGCTCGCGAGCCCCGGCCCGGACACGTCTCGCCCCCAGCCGGCATGCCCGTCGCCAACGCGGGTACCGACCCGGCGAACCTCCGCGTCCACCCCACTAGAGTGACCCCATGTCACCGCAGCCAGGGCCCGGGCGACCGACGGCCCCTCAAGCCGCCGGCGCCCCGGACGCCCGGCTTCTGACCGAGGCCGTCACCCGGCTGCGGCGGGCCCTGCGCTCCTCGATCCGCACGGACTACCCGTGGGAGACCCTGCCCATGGCCCAGGTCGAACTGCTCCAGACCCTGGCCGAACACGCCCCGGCCAGGGTCGGCGACATCGCCGCCCGCCAACGCCTGGCCGTCAGCACCGTCAGCGGCCTGATCGGCCAGATGATGACCGCGGGACTGGTCACCCGCACGGTCGACCCCCGCGACCGCCGGGCGTCCGCCGTCACCCTCACCGACGCGGGCCGCGACCAGCTGGCGGCCTGGAACGACGCCCACGAACGCCGCTTGTGCGAGGCGCTTCGGTCACTGACCGAGGAAGACCGGTCCGCCCTCCGCACGGCCCTGCCCGCCCTGCTCCACATCGCCGACCTCCTCGACCCCGACCGCACCTCCTGAGCCGGCCTTCACTCCTCCATCGCCGTCGACGGTGATGTCCGCAGCCGGTATCCCGCTCGCCCTCATCGGGGCAGCACCTGGGTGACACGCCAGAGGCGGCGCGGCAGTTCACCCTCCTCGAAGGCGTGGACCTCCTCCAGCTTCCATTCGCCGGCGAGGGCGTCGACGAGGTCGCGAGGGAAGAAGTGCACGGCGAAGCCGCCGTGTTCACAGATGTCGTCGCCGCGTGCGATGCCGGCGCCGTAGTGGGCGTCGCCGGTGTGGCGGACGGTGAAGACGAACACTCCGCCGGGCCGCAGGACGCGGCGGACCTCGTCCACCAGGGTGTGGATCTCCTTGGTGGACAGGGCCATGCACAGCAGCATGTGCGCGAAGACCGCGTCGACGGAGTCGTCCGGCAGCGGCAGCGGCTCGCGCACGTCGTGCGCCACGGTGGTCACCCGCTGGTCGACGCCATGGACACGGGCGGCGTCCCGCAACTGCTCCAGGCCGACGGGGCTGAAGTCGGTGGCCCGGACGGTGAAGCCCTCACGGGCGAAGTACAGGGCGTCGCGGCCGTGCCCGGCGCCCAGCTCGAGGACGTCCCTCGCCCCGCTCGCCCGGAACACCCGGGCAGCGTGGACGGCCGGCGCGGAGGGCTGCTCTCCGTACATGCCCGGGTGGGCGGTGTAGGTGTCCTGCCAATGCCGCCGCTGCGCGTCCGCCAGGTCCCGCTCGCTGTCCGTCACGGCGTGCGCCTCCCTTCGCCCACCGGCCGAAAGGCCAGGTCGCCGGCCAGCCTAAGGGCGGCCGACGCACGGGGCCGGCCTCGGTGGGCCTCCCCGAAGTGGGCGGAGGCGCACGACCAGCGATACTCTGGCCGTCAGCGGTGGCCTTACGGGCTACCGCGCGGCGGTGGGGCTCGCCGTACCCGAACCGCAGCACCTCTGCTGCCAACAGTCCCTACTTGCGATCAAGCGTGCCCGTTTTTCCGTGCGGGCGCCCGGCGAGTAGGGAGACGTGTACGTGGGAACACCTTGGGCCCGGGCGGTGCGAGAGCCCGTCGATCCGGACATCGAACCGTCGGCGCGGGAGCGCCGGCGGGCGTCACGGCGGCGGGACCAGCTGCCGATCGTCTGCGCGGTCTCCCTCGGTGGCGGGCTCGGAGCCGCTGCCCGCTATGGAGCGTCCCTGTTGTGGCCGACCGCTCCCGGCGCCTTCCCCTGGACAACGCTGATCGTCAACGTGATCGGTTGCGCGGTCATCGGCGTGTTCCTGGTAGTGATCACAGAGGTGTGGGCGGCTCACCGACTGGTGCGGCCCTTCTTCGGCACCGGTGTCCTGGGCGGCTTCACGACGTTCTCCACCTATGCGGTGGACATCCAGCATCTGGTCGATCGCGGGCGCGCCGCGACCGGCCTCGCGTATCTCGGGCTCACGCTGCTGTCCGCTCTGGCGGCGGTGTGGGCGACGGCCGCGCTGACCCGGCGCGTGATCGAGTGGAGGGCACGATGACCCGGCTGAACGGCAGCTCCCTGCGCCTGACGATCTTCGTCGGGGAGAACGACACCTGGCATCACCGGCCTCTGTTCACCGAGATCGTCCACCGGGCCCACAAGGCAGGGCTGGCGGGGGCGAGCGTCTTCAAGGGCATCGAGGGGTTCGGGGCGTCTTCGCTGATCCACACCGCGCGGCTGCTGTCGCTGAGCGAGGACCTGCCCGTGGCGATCGTCATCGTGGACACCGAGGAACGGGTCCGGGCCTTCCTGCCGCAGCTGGACGAGCTGGTGGGCGAGGGTCTGGTCATCCTCGACGAGGTGGAGGTCATCCGCTACGTCGGCCGCAAGAAGAAGGAGAAGGCGTGAGCTGGCTGCTGGTGGTCATGGGCGCGATGGCCGGAGCGCCGCTGCGCTATCTCACGGACCGGGCGGTGCAGAAGCGGCACGACACCGTCTTCCCGTGGGGTACCTTCACCGTCAATGTCGTCGGCTGCCTGGTGCTCGGGCTGGTCACCGGGGCGGTGACGGCAGGGGCGGCGTCCTCCCATGTCCAGCTCCTGGTCGGCACGGGCCTGTGCGGGGCGTTGACGACCTATTCCACGTTCTCCTACGAGACGCTGCGGCTGGCCGAGGACGGGTCGCGCTTCTTCGCCACGGCCAACGCGCTGGGGAGCGTGGTCGCCGGTCTCGGCGCGGCCTTCGCCGGGGTCGCCGCGGCGCAGGCGCTGTGGGGATGACCGAACAGCCGCCGGTTCCGGCGCTGTGGGGGTCCGTGGCGCCGCGCCCCAGGGCCGCCGCCGCCTGACCGGATCATCCACCCACCGGAACCCGCCGCACCACCGCGCGAGCCTCCGCCACGCCGAACCCGCGCCTTCCGAACCGCTGTTTCCCGAACCACTGTTTCCCGAACCACCGGAGAGCTGCCCCCGATGACGACTTCCTCCACCCTCGGCGCGCACGGCCTGGACGGCGCTGCGATCGACGGCGACTGGTACACCTCGGTCACCGATTTCGCCCGGCACACGCACTGGCTGAACGGCACCGCGTTCGCTTACACCAGCTACGGCGTCGCGCTCTTCGCCGTGTTCCTGCTGGCCGGGTGGTGGCTCGCCCGTCGTCACGATGCCCGCACCATGGCCGCCGCCCTGTTCGCGCCGGTGTCGGTCGTCCTGTCGTACCTGGTGAACGACGGCATCAAGTCGGTCTTCGAGGAGCCACGTCCGTGCCGGGCGCTGCCGCACGACTTCCTCATCGAGCCGTGCCCGCCGACCAGCGACTTCGCCTTCCCCAGCAACCACACCACCGTCGCCTTCGCGGTCGCCGCCGCGCTGTTCTTCGTCAACCGGCGCCTGGCCGCCGTCACCGCCCTCGCCGCTGTGCTGATGGGCGCTTCCCGCGTCTACGTCGGCGCCCACTACCCGCACGACGTCATGGTCGCGGCCGTCGCCGGGTCCTGCACGGCCGTCATCACCGTGCTGCTCGCGCGCCGGTTCGGCGCTCCGCTGGTGACCAAGCTGCGCGACGGGGCGCTGGGGCCGTTGCTGAGCGTCCCCGCGCGGCCGAACCGGCACCGGGCGGCGTAGGGCCTGTCCGGCGGATCACGTGAGCGGGCGGCTGCCGAATCAAGCCCGTCTGGGGGCACCTCCCAGCGGTAGCTGGGGGAGATCGAGGACGCGCCCACAGGGCGCCCGCCGCCGCAGGCGGCAAAGCGGCCCACAGCCGAAGACCCGCCGGAGGCGGCCTAGTCTCCCGCGGATGCGCCGCGAAGCCCGGCACCATGCGTCATGCCGGGTGAGCGGCGCGGGCGGCTCGCCGGGGGGCACGGCTCCTCCTGGTCCCGACAACTCGGCCAGGGGCCGTCCGCGGATCTCCGCGGTTCACGGTGAGCCCCCATGACCGGCACACACCCGTGTGCCCTTCCAGCGTGCGCCGCCCGGCGCCGGGGGGGGGAACCCTGACCGCCCGGGGCCGGGCCGTACGGACAGCAGGCGCGGGCCCGGCCGACGGCCTACGCGGCTGCCGTCACACACTGGATGGCGGGCCCGTACAAAGGGGCATCAGAGTCCTGCTTGCGGCGCTCTCGTCGACCTCGTATGCCACCCCACTCGGCAAGTCAGGGGAGGGCAACGGCGACCCTCTGCCGCATGTGTCCGTCACCCATCGTGTCAATGTCACGCCATGCCGCGTCGGTCACTTCTTCAGCTTGGAGCTGACCCACCTCGGCTGTGGTTCGAAAGAGGAACCGAAAGTCGAAGTGCTGGTGCTCCGGCTCGCCTTTGGCGTCGCTGGCCGGGATGAGGTGGACGTCGATGTGGATCGGACAGTCGCTCATCGGCGTGACGGCATCGGAGGGGATGCCCGTCTCCTCGCTGAGTTCGCGCAGGGCTGCGTCCAGCAGCGTCTCGTCCTCGGCTTCCAGATGGCCGCCAGGCAGGAGCCAGGTGTCCAGGGCGAGGTGGTGGATGTGCAGGACGCGTCCGTCTTGCCCGGCCAGAATGGCGCCGGCCGTCGCGTGGCCGCGGAACTCCTTGCGGCTGGTGAGGTCGGCTCCAGCGTCCAGGAGGTCGGGGACGGGGGCGAGGGCGGGCCTCTCTTCGGGATGCTCATCGAGGTAGCTGCTGATGGTGGTGCGGATGTGGTCTGCCGTGATGGCCAAATCGATCACCTGTTGAAGTAGGAGAGCCAGGTCGCCGCGATAGCGGCTCGGTCGTTGGCGCTGACCTCGTGCATGCCGGGGGCGAGATCAGCGCGGGTGAGCATCCTGATCGCGGCCAGTATTTCGGCCTGGACCAGGAAGATGAACGGTCCGACGCTCGCGCCGTGCAGGAAGTTGACGGCGTTCCCGCCGTTGGCCAGGTAGAAGTAATGGCCAGTGGTCTGGTAGCGCGTGACGTGCTCGCCGGCCGCCGTGCGGGTGTAAACGTCCGGCAGGCCGTCCAGCTCCAGCTCGTCCTCGCTGCTGGTGACGGTGGCGACGTAGGCGCCGTTGCGCAGATGCGGGAAATCCTCGCCCTGTAGGGAGAGGGAGCCGGTCGCGCAGAGCACCAGCCCGGCGCCGGCCAGGGTGGCTTCGCGGTCGCGGGCGACAACGAAACCCTGAGAGAGGGCCTGGGTGCGGCGGACGGGGTCGATGTCGTAGACGATGACCTGGACGCCCTTGGCATGGAGCAGGCGAGCGATGGAGCTACCGAGCTTGCCGAAGCCGATCACCAAGGCAGGGCGGCCGTGGAGGATGTCCCCCTCGGGCGCGCATCACGGCTTCTGTGGAGAAGACGACGGACTGGCCGACGAGGAAGTCCTCGGGATCCTTCAGTGGCGAGCGAGCGACCGAAACGACGGGGCACGGCAGCTTGTCGACCTCGGCGTAGCGGCGGTGTCCGTTCTCGGTGTCTTCGATGACGCCGAGGACCTGACCGGAGTAGCGGCTGTGAAGCTCGCTGATGGTGGGGGTGAAGTAGCCGCCGACGTCCAGCAGGACGACACTCTCGCCGGGAGCCCGGGATTCGAGGTAGTTCAAGGCGGTGTCGGGGTCGGTGAAGAGCTCCCGTGAGAGCGTGTCGCAGGGGATGGCCTGCTCGACCTCGCGCTGCGCGACGGCGTTGACGGACTTCGGCTTGGGCAGCACGGCCCGCAGCCGGCTCATGGCCGCGACTGCACGGACGAATGCCGGGCGCTCGGCGAGCAAGTGCGTGACCAGGAACGACGTGGCCTGTTCGGCCGGGACGAACTGGGTGGCGACCTTTGCGAAGTAGGCGTCCAGCCGGGCACGTTCGAAGGGTTCCATGGCAGTTCCCTCTCAGTTGCAGTGCGTGGTGTCGTGCAGGGGTGGCCGGTAGTGGAGTCAGGGGGTACGAGCGAGGCCGAAGAGAAGTCGGCCGGCCGCCGGAGCAGCGTCGATGTATGCGTCGACTCGGGCGGCATCTGCGGACTGCGGCAACGGGTCCAGGCCCACGATCAGGACGGCTCTGCCCCGGCGGGCGAGGAGGCTGGTCCAGCCGGGATACATCGGCAGACGCAGGCCGTAGCGGGATCCATGGAACTTCAGCAATACCCGGTCGCCGACGACATGCAGGCGGCCATCAAGTTCCGGAAGGCTGCCACGAGAGCCGGCCAGTCCGCCGAGGCTGGCCGCGATGTGCCGCATCCGGGAGGCGATGGCCTCCGGGGCATCGCGGCCGCTGCGGCCGGGCGGGTGGGCCAGCAGGATGTGGGCAACGTCCTGCCCGACCGGATCGGTGCCGGACCAGGTCCAGGTGCTGAGCGAGACCAGCAAACATGGACCGGGCCCGGACAAGGGAGCGGGCGTCAGGGCGCGCGTCAGCATGACGTCTCCCGTGGAGCAGGTGCGATCTCGAAACGCGTCCAGACGATCTTTCCGGACGGCTGGCGGGGTTCGACGCACCACCCGGCAGAGAGTGCGGCGACCAGGCCCAGTCCGCGCCCTGAAAGGTCACCTTCATCCGCCTGGCGGCGCTCGGGCCAGAGGTGGTGATCGTCGTGCACTTCGAGGTGGACGTAGCGGTCGTCGGCGATGAGCCGGACCAGGAAGTTCTGATCAGTGCTGTGGTCGGTCCCGTGGACGACCGCGTTGGTCGCCAGCTCGGAGACACACAGCCGGACGTCGTCCGCGAGGGCGTCCAATCCCCAGGCGAGGAGGGACTTGTCGGTGAAGTCTCGGGCCCGGCCGACCGAGTCGGGCACCGAGTCGAAGGTTCGCTGGTCGATGTCGGGCAAGGTCAGCCTCATGACTCCGCCTCCAGGGCTGGTGCAGGGCCCCGCCCACGGTGCCGGGACAGGACGCCGGCCGGTCCGGAGAGCCCGTGGTGAGGTGGAGACGGCTTTTTGTCGCCTCGGACGAGCAACAGCCGGGCCCCGGCCGCTGCGATGCGTTTGCCTCGACCGGTGGCTATGGCCCGGGGGCCCAGGTGGGACATGGCGGGCAGCACGACACCGTAGGTGTCGGGCAGCTCCAGCACGTCCATCAGTCCGGTGAAAGCCCCCGAGGGCACGACAGTCGTGCACTCGGTGAAGACGCCGCACAACGACAGTTCGTGCTGGTGGCAGTACTCGGCCAGCGATGCCGACAGCGCGGCCTGCCGGGCGTCGGAGATGTTGATCAGCCGCAGAAAGCCATAGACGACCGGGCCGCTGACCCGACGGTGTTCGGTAAGGGGTTCCATCACGTGTGACCGTCCAAGAGCTCGGGGGCTGCAAAGGAGGCGGCCCGGGGCTGGGGCTTGGCCTGCCTCTTGCAGCGTCCTCGCTCACGAACGGCGACGAAATGACCTCGTGTTGCACTTGCGTTGTACTTCCGTCCCCCTGCATGAACCGACCGTGCTTGCATGAGCTCTCGGAAGGGAGCGACGCGTGGCGACCGTGCACCACTGGACCGGCCTGGAGGCCAGAGCCCTGCGTCTCGCGCTGCGAATGAGTGTCCGCGCGTTCGCCGGACACCTCGGTGTCGCCGTCCGGACCATCTCCAAGTGGGAAAAGCTCCTGGCTTCGATCGAGCCTCGTTCGGACACTCAGGCGATCTTGGACACCGCGCTCGCGAGGGCGGACGCGGCAGCGCATCTACGGTTCGAGACGTTCCTGTCCGAGGCCGACAAGCCGCTCGCAACAGGTCGACGGATCACCGCGGCAGGCCCCAGGGCATGGGAGTACGAATCGTGGACCGATGACCTGGACCGCATCGTTGTCGCCCTGAGCAGGCAGAACTTCTCTTTCGCCGACAGTCTGCTGGGCAGGTGGCTGTCCCGCTTCGCTACCCCGCAACTGGACGACAAGGGCCTGTACCTCCTCGCCCGCTCCACCGCCTTGTCAGGTGACCTCAAGCGCGACCAAGGGGCGGTGCTGGGGCCGCTGTCGGCCCAGCACGCGTACGCCGGAGCCCGCTCGATCTTCAGCCAGCTCGATATCCCCCGCCGCGTCGCCCAGCTCGACCTCTCGCTCGCAGTCGTCGCGGAGATGTCCGGTCGTCTGGAAACTGCCGCTCGCCAGTACGAGCGCCTCGCCGTCGACGACCGGCTTGCCCGCCGCGACCGCGCCCGGGCCCGCCTGTGGGTGGGAACCGCGCTGAGCAAAGACGGCAACCACGACTACGCGACCCGGGTCATGCTCGCCGCGACCCGCGACTTCGAAGACCTCGCCGAGCCCGACGACTGGTCGGTCGCCCATCAGAAGCTTGCCCTTGCCCACCGGGGCGCCGGCGACCTCGCCAGTGCCCTGCACTTCATCGACATCGCCCGGAGCACCGGCGCCACCGACTCGCCGATGCAGCGTGTGCGCCTGAACACCGCCCACGGACACATCCTGCTGTCCGACCCTGCCACCCGGGATGATGGGCTCCAGGCCCTCGACCTGGCTGCGAAGCTGGCCACGCGATGTGGCATGAGCCACCAGCTGAGCAGCATCGAGAGCATCCGGACCACGACCGCGGGGGCGGACGGCCCACGGCGGCGGTGACCAGGGAGAGACGCGAGTGAGCGACAACCAGCGGGCCATCACCGACGACCAGCGCCGGCATGCCAAGCTGATCTGGGACTACCACCAGATGCACCACAAAGCTCGGCCCTGCGACGCCGCGATCGGCCTGGGCAGCCACGACCTCGGGGTCCCCGCGTTCTGTGCCGAGCTGTATCGGGCCGGGCTGTTCCCCACACTCGTCTTCTCCGGCGGCTCCAACCCCACCGCCCCCGACCGCTTCCCGCGCGGCGAGGCCGTGCACTTCCGCGAGCACGCGCTCGCCCTCGGCGTGCCTGCGGAAGCAGTTCTGCTGGAGCCCAACGCCAGGAACACCGGGCAGAACATCACTCTCTCCCGCGATGTCCTGGCCGCCACCGGGATCGCTGTGAGGACCGTGCTGCTGGTCTCCATGCCCTACATGGAACGACGTGCCTGCGCCACCGCCCGCAAGGTGTGGCCCGAGGTCGAGGTGGTCTGTGCCTCGGCCCCACTGGAGTTCGACGACTACCTCAAGACGATCGGCGACGAACAGCTCGTCGTCGACCAGCTCGTCGGGGACCTGCAGCGGGTGATCGAGTATCCGAAGCTCGACTTCGCCATCGGGCAGGACGTCCCGGAGGACGTATATGCCGCGTACGAATCTCTCCTCGCAGCCGGCTTCGACAGCCGCCTCCTCAAGGTCTGAGCACCACGCCGGGGGCGGGCTGTGCGCCATCCACCAGCCCAACCTGTCCCCGCGGCTTCACACGCTGGCCAAGCTGTTCGCAGCGGACTTCTGGATCGTCCTGGACGACGTTCAGTTCGCCCGCCGCGACTACCAGCACCGGACCCGCCTGGCAGCTCTGAGTGATCCCCAGAGCCGCCAATGGCTGTCCATTCCCACGCACCTGCCGCGAGGCCGTCAGACGGTCCTCCGCGAGGCCCTGATGGCTGAGCCTGTGCGCTCAGGGCGACGGACCGCACGGATGGTTCAGTGGTACTACGGGGCCGGCCCCCACTGGCCCGTCCTGAGCGGTGAGCTCGAGAGGGTGCTCCGCCTGTTCACAGCGACCGACCGGACAGCGGTAGTGGCCGAGGCGTCCACCGTCCTTCTGCTGGATCTGCTCGGTTGGCAGGGACGAGTCCTTCACAGCAGCGACCTGCCGTCCCGACCGGAACGCTCGCAACGCCTCGCGGACCTCACACACGCGACCGGCTGCCATGGCTACCTGTGCGGGCCAGGAGGCATGAACTACCTCGATCACCAACCGTTCCTCGAACACCATCTGACGGTCACCGCTTTCGCGGCCCCCGAGCACGGAATCTGGGAGTCCAGCCGCGAGATCAGTGCGCTGTGGGCACTCATGCGGCATGGCCCCGACGCCGTGGGCACCAGCCTGACCCGGCTTGCGGTGACCACCGCGCCGCGAAGGCTTCCGAGCCCGAAGCCACCGGTCACGTCCGGCTTCGACGCGGCAATGACCGGGCTGGACGGAGCCCGGAAAACAGCCACAGAGGAAACGGGCTGACTTCCCGCCGGTGCCCTTGCCTGATCGTTGGCACAGTCACCGCTCCTCAAGCCTTCGGCCGGCCTCCATCATCCAAAGGCCGAGCGCAGCCAAGAGCGCGCTGATCTCGGACACCCGTACGAGCCTGCCGCTCGAGATCGACCTGGAGGCCGCCAGGCTCATGTCCCGGGCTCGTCAGGCCGTATCCTTCGCCACCGCGCTCACGCACCGCTCGCGCAACCGGCCCCCAACAGCACTGTGCCCCGCCTGATCGAAACCAGTCGGGGCACGGAAACCGCAGGTTGCATCGTTTCTGCACAACATCGCGTGAGTGGGGCGGGTGGGACTCGAACCCACGGCCGACGGATTATGAGTCCGCTGCTCTAACCGGCTGAGCTACCGCCCCGTTCACGGCGCGTCGCGCACATCTGTGCGCGCCGTCTGCCGCAGCATAGCCGCTCATACGATCTGCTGCCCCTGAGGGTCCGCAATGCGTGACCGACCTGACCTTGAGGACTTCGATCACGGCGGGATGGTTCCCTCCGGACGCGAAAAAGGGCCCCTCGCGGGGCCCTCCTCGTCCTGCTCCTCCGACTGGACTCGAACCAGTAACCTGCCGATTAACAGTCGGCTGCTCTGCCAATTGAGCTACAGAGGATCGCGCTCCCCCGACTGGACTCGAACCAGTAACCTGCCGATTAACAGTCGGCTGCTCTGCCAATTGAGCTACAGGGGATTGCTGCGGTGCCTCGAATGCACTGTCGTCCGGTCTCCCGGGCGGCGTGCGCTCGCTGCGACACATACATTAGCGCAAGCAGGGGGGTGCTCCGCCAATCGGTGCCCGGGAGTGACCTTCGCACGCGAGGGGTAGGCGCGGAGCACAGACCGGCGACCCCCTCGAAGACGTGTGGGGCACAAGGGATCCGAGTGAAGGGTGGAGCGCGATGCGCTACCGGCTGACGTTCTTGATCGGAGCAGCCGTCGGCTATGTGCTCGGCACACGGGCCGGCCGCGAGCGGTACGAACAGCTGCGCAAAGGGGCGCAGCGGATCGCCCAGAACCCCGCCGTCCGCAACACCGCCGAGTCCGCCGCGCAGAACGGCCGGGCGATGGCCTCCAGGGGCCTGGCGAAGGTCGGCGAGCGGCTGCCGGGCTCGGTGAGCGAGCGGGTCCGTTCGCTGCGCGAGCAGCGCTCGGCCACCGAGGACGACTGGGGGACGAGCAACACCTGACCGGTGACGGGATGGCGCCGGGAGTTTGGCATCATCACGGCATGGGGATAGTCGCCGGACTGGACAGTTCGACCGAGAGCACACGGATCGTCGTCTGCGATGCGGAGACGGGTGCCGTGCTCAGGCAGGGTTACGCGCCGCACCCCGCCACCTCCGACGGTGATCCACAGGCCTGGCTGATGTCGCTGGGCGAGGCCGCCGCGGGCGGCGTCCTGGAAGGCGTCCAGGCCATCGGCGTCTCCGCGCAGCAGCAGGGCCTGCTGGTCCTGGACGCGGGCGGAGTGCTCGTACGGCCCGCCCTGCTCGGCAACGACAAGCGGATGCAGCCCGCGGCGGCCGACCTGGCCGACGCGCTGGGCGGCCGGACCGCGTGGGCGCAGGCCGTCGGTTCGGTGCCGCAGGCCGGGCAGGCGGTGGCGAAGCTGCGCTGGCTGGCGCGCAACGAACCGGAGTCGGCGACCCGGGCCGCGGCGGCGCTCCAGCCGCACGACTGGCTGGTCTGGCAGCTGCTGGGACGCCCCGTGCGGCGCACGACGGACCGCGGGGACGCCTCCGGCACGGGCTACTGGTCGGCCGCCACCAACTCCTGGCGGCCCGATCTCGTGGAGCTGGCGCTGGGCCACCAGCTGACGCTCCCGGACGTGCTCGCGCCCGCCGAGCCGGCCGGGCACACGCCCGAGGGCCTGCTGATCTCCGCCGGTACGGGCGAGACGATGGCGGCGGCGTTCGGGCTCGGGGTCGGGCTGGGCGACGCGGTCGTCTCGCTGGGCGCCTCGGGCTCGGTGTTCGCCGTGCACCACGAGGCGCTCGTGGACCCCACCGGCACCATCACCTCGTTCGCCGACGCCACCGGCATGCACCTGCCGGTGGTGCACACGCTCAACGCGGTGCGGGTGCTGCGCGGCACGGCGGAGATGCTGGGCACGGACCTGCCGGGCCTGTCCGAGCTGGCGATGCGGTCCACTCCGGGCTCGTACGGGCTGGTCCTGCTGCCCTATCTGGAGGGCGAGCGGACCCCGCACCTGCCGCACACGGCCGGGACGCTGACCGGGCTGCGGCGCGAGAGCATGAAGCCGGAGCACCTGGCGCGGGCCGCGTTCGAGGGCATGCTGTGCGGGCTCACCGACGCCCTCGACGTGCTGCGCACCCGCGGTGTGCAGGTGCGGCGGGTCTTCCTGCTGGGTGCCGCGGCCGAACTGCCGGCGGTGCGGGCGATCGCGCCGCAGCTGTTCGGCGCGCAGGTCGTCGTGGTGGAGCCGGCGGACTACGCGGCGCTGGGCGCGGCCCGGCAGGCGGCGTGGGCGCTGGGGGTCCAGCACGGCACGCTGTCGCCGCAGCAGCCCCCGCTGTGGCCCGCGGCCGCGGGCCAGGTGTTCGAGCCGGGCGAGGACCTGCCGGTGGGCCAGGCGGTGCGCCAGCAGTACGTGACCGTGCGCGAGCAGACCCACCCCGGGGCCTTCCAGTAAGGGCGGGCGGGTGCGCCGTCAGTCGAGGTAGCCGCGCAGTTGGTCGGCGAAGGCGTGGTCACGCAGCTTGTTGAGGGTCTTGGACTCGATCTGACGGATGCGTTCGCGGGTGACGCCGAAGATCCGGCCGATCTCCTCCAGGGTGCGCGGCCGGCCGTCGACCAGCCCGTAGCGCAGCTGGACGACCTTGCGCTCCCGCTCACCGAGCGTGGAGAGGACGGCCTCCAGGTGCTCGCGCAGCAGCAGGAAGGCGGCCGATTCCACGGGTGAGGCGGCGTCGCCGTCCTCGATGAGGTCGCCGAGCGCGACGTCGTCCTCCTCGCCGACGGGCGCGTGCAGCGAGACCGGCTCCTGGGCGAGGCGCAGCACTTCGCTGACGCGCTCCTGGGTGAGTTCGAGGTGGGCGGCGACCTCCTCGGCGGTGGGTTCGTAGCCGCGCTCCTGGAGCATGCGGCGCTGGACGCGGACGACGCGGTTGATCAGCTCGACGACGTGGACGGGGACGCGGATCGTACGGGCCTGGTCGGCGAGCGCCCGGGACATGGCCTGGCGGATCCACCAGGTCGCGTACGTCGAGAACTTGTAGCCGCGGGCGTAGTCGAACTTCTCGACGGCCCTGATCAGGCCGAGGTTTCCCTCCTGTACGAGGTCGAGCATGGTCAGCCCGCGGCCGATGTAGCGCTTGGCGACGGAGACGACCAGGCGGAGGTTGGCCTCGATGAGGCGGCGCTTGGCCATCCGGCCGAGGACGACCAGGCGGTCGAGGTCGACGGCGAGCTGGGAGTCGAGGTCGGGGGTGCTGCCCAGCTTCTCCTCCGCGAAGAGGCCGGCCTCGACGCAGCGGGCCAGCTCCACCTCCTCGGCCGCCGAGAGCAGGGGGATCCGGCCGATCTCGCGCAAGTACTGACGGAACAGGTCGGAGGAGGGCCCGCTGGTGTCGGCGCGCGCGGCGTCGGCGCGGGCGATCCGGTCGGGGTCGCGGTCCGGATCGGCGTCCGGTTCCGGCCCCGGTGGCGGATCCGCCTCGGGGGCGGCGTCGTCGGGGAGGCGCTCGGCTGCGGGCGGCTCGGCCTGCTGGGGCACGGTCGGGGCCGGGTGGGCCTGGGGCACGGGCGGTGTCCGGTGCCGGGCCGGAGTCCGGGTCTGCACGGGGGCGACCTCCAAGGTGATCGCTGCCTGTCAGGGGATGGCATGCGACGGAGGGACGGGGGCGGCCGGGCCGGCGTCCGTCCCGTGGATCACGTGCGGCTTCACGGAGGGTTCCGGGTCCCTGCGGCCGGACCTGCCGCACTCCGAGGACTCAGGCACCGCCCACCAGTGTGGGGTACGACACAGGCCCGCCACGAGGGGCGTGCGGGTACTTTCTGAGTCCGTTCCGTGACCGGCCGTGACAGCGGTGTCCTGCTGGGCAGCGGGGGCCGTGTCCGGCGGTTCATGTGAGCGGGCGGCTGCGGGTCGTGTCGTGCGCACCACCGCTGCGCGGCGGTGTCCTCAATCTCCCCCAGCTACCGCTGGGAGGTGCCCCCAACGGGCTTGATTGTGGCTGGGCTCAGCCGCAATCAAGCCTGTCCGGCGTTTGAGGACGCGCCCGCAGGGCGCCCGCCGCCGCAGGCGGCAAAGACGGCCCGCCCGCCGCAGGCGACCAGGCGGCAAAGACCGGCCCGCAGCCGACGACCCGCCGGCCACCGCCTAGAGCGCGGCGGCGCCCCGGTCCTTCAGGGAGCGGGCGTACTGCTCCAGGACCCACAGCTCGTTCTGCACGGCGGCCAGGTGTTCGGGGGCCGCCTGGGTGTTCAGCCGGACGAGGCTGCCCTGGACCTCCTGGACGCGGCGTTCGACCGCCCGCAGCCGGACCTGGACGAGCTGCATGCCGGCGTAGACCTCGTCCACGTTCTTGTGCCGGATGGCCTCGACGGCGAGCTCGGTGACCAGGGCGCGGACCGTGTCGTCGGGGGCGGCGTCGCGGACGCGGGTGAGGTAGTCGTCGGGGGCGTCGGTGACGCCTCCGGCCTGCTCGATGGCGCGGCGGACGGTGACGTAGGGCGCGGCGGTGAACTCGTCCTCGCCGTAGGCGTCGAAGGCGGGGGCGACCAGCTCCGGGCGCTGGAGGGCGAGTTTGAGGAGCTCGCGCTCGGTGAGCTGCGCGGGGCTGCGCAGGTTGAGCGCGGGGCCGGAGCGGACGGGCGGCTGGGGGGCGGCGGGCGCGGGGGCGGCGCGGTGGTGCGTACGGCCCTGCTCGGGCCTGCCGCCGCGCTCGCGGGCCCAGCGGGCGAGCTGGCCGACGCGGCGGACGACGAACTGGGTGTCGAGGATGCCGAGCATGCCGGCGAGCTGGACGGCGTACTCGTGCTGGATCGAGCTGTTCTTGATGTTGCCGACGATGGGCGCGGCGGCTTCGAGGGCGGCGGCGCGGCCCTCGGCGGTGTCGAGGTTGTGCCGGGCGACCATCTGGCGGATGGCGAAGGCGAAGAGCGGGGTGCGGGTCTCCACCAGGGACTGCACGGCGGCGTCGCCCTCGGCGAGGCGCAGTTCGCACGGGTCCATGCCGCCGGGGGTGATGGCGATGGAGGTCTCGGCGGCGAACTTCTGGTCGTCCTCGAAGGCGCGCAGGGCGGCCTTCTGGCCGGCGGCGTCGCCGTCGAAGGTGAAGACGACCTCGGCGGCAGAGTTGTCCATCAGCAGCCGGCGGAGGATCTTGATGTGGTCGCCGGCGAAGGCGGTGCCGCAGGTGGCGATGGCGGTGGTGACGCCGGCCAGGTGGCAGGCCATGACGTCGGTGTAGCCCTCGACGACGACGGCGCGGCTGGTCTTGGCGATGTCCTTCTTGGCGAGGTCGATGCCGTAGAGGACGTGCGACTTCTTGTAGATCTGGGTCTCGGGGGTGTTGAGGTACTTCGGGCCGTTGTCGTCGTCGCGGAGCTTGCGGGCGCCGAAGCCGATGACCTCGCCGGTGATGTCGCGGATGGGCCACATCAGGCGGCCGCGGAAGCGGTCGATGGGCCGGCCGTTGCGGCTGTCCTGGGCGAGGCCGGAGAGGATCAGCTCCTTGTCGCTGAAGCCCTTGCCGCGCAGGAAGCGGGTGAGGTGGTCCCAGCCGGCCGGGCTGTAGCCGACGCCGAAGTGCTGGGCGGCGGCCTGGTCGAAGCCGCGGCTCGCGAGGAACTTCCGGCCGATCTCGGCCTCGGCGCCGTCGAGCTGCTCGGCGTAGAACTTCGCGGCGTGCTTGTGGGCCTCGACCAGGCGGATGCGCTCGCCCTGCTGGCGGCCGGGGGTGTAGCCGCCCTCCTCGTAGCGCAGCGTGATGCCGGCCTGGGAGGCGAGGCGCTCGATGGTCTCGGCGAAGGAGAGGTGGTCGATCTTCATGACGAAGTCGACGGTGTCCCCGCCCTCCTGGCAGCCGAAGCAGTAGAAGAGCCCCTTGGCGGGGCTGACCTGGAAGGACGGGGACTTCTCGTCGTGGAAGGGACACAGGCCCTTGAGGTTGCCGCCGCCGGCGTTGCGCAGCTGGAGGTACTCGGACACGACGGCGTCGATCGGGACCGCGTCCCG
The DNA here is from genome assembly GCF_018614525.1 of Streptomyces sp. ISL-11. Lineage (GTDB taxonomy): Bacteria > Actinomycetota > Actinomycetes > Streptomycetales > Streptomycetaceae > Streptomyces. The sequence goes on along the minus strand of NZ_JAGGOL010000029.1, from coordinate 90,812 downwards.
GACCGCCTTCACGTCGTCATCGTTGATCCGTCCTGCCACGGGTGAATTCTACGGCCGGACGCCGGCACCTCCGCCCGCCCCGGTGCCGGAGAGCTTGATCGTGAAGACGAGATGCGGGCCGATGCCCTCCACCTCGAACTCCTCGCCGCGGGCGGTGAAGCCGTGGTGCTCGTAGAACCCGCGGGCGGAGGTGCGTCCGTTGCACCACACCAGGCAGGCGCCGCGCGCGGCGGCCTCGGCGAGGCCGGCCCGCAGGACGGCGACGCCGTAGCCCAGGCCGCGCGCGGCCGGGTCGCTGGCCATGCCGCGGAAGCGGTACGCGTCCTCGCCCGTGCCCGGGAGGGGCTCCGGGAGGAAGGTGACGCAGGCCCGCACCGCTCTCCCGGGGTCGTAGGCCGCGATGTGGAAGGTGCCGGGGGCGCTGTCCTCGGGGAAGACGGCGGCGGCCTCGGGCAGGCCGGGGCGCAGCACCGCGTGGCGCAGGGGGAGGATCGCCGCGGCGGGTACGAGCTCGGTGCGGGCGGTGCTCATGAGGGGAGCAGGCCCTCCAGCGCGACGCCCGGGTCCGCGAGGGCGTCGGGGTCGAGGCGGACGCCGGAGCGGATCAGCTTCTGAATGGTTTCGGTGACATCCCACACATTGACGTTCATCCCGGCCAGGAGGCGGCCCTCGGACAGCCAGAAGGCGATGAATTCGCGCTTGCCGACGTCGCCCCGGCACACGACCTGGTCGTACGAGCCGGGGGGCGCGTAGCCGGAGTACTCCAGGCCCACGTCGTACTGGTCGGAGAAGAAGTAGGGCACCCGGTCGTAGGAGACGTCCTGGCCCAGCATGGCGCGGGCGGCGGCGGGGCCTTCGTTGAGCGCGTTGGCCCAGTGCTCGACGCGCAGCCGGGTGTTCAGCCAGGGGTGCTCGGCGGCGGCGACGTCGCCGGCGGCGTGGATGTCGGGGTCGGAGGTGCGCAGGGAGGCGTCGACGGCGACTCCCCCGCCGTCGGCCCGGTCGACGAGGGCGAGGCCGGCGGCCTCGGCGAGGGCGGTGCGCGGGGCGGCGCCGATGGCGGCGAGGACGTCGTGGGCGGGGTGCTCCTCGCCGTCGTCGGTGCGGGCGGCCAGGACCATGCCGTCGTGGCCGGTGATCTCGGTGAGCCGGGCGCCGAAGTGGAAGCGGACGCCGTGCTCGGCGTGCAGGTCGGTGAAGAGCTGGCCGAGCTCGGGGCCGAGGACGGAGTGCAGCGGGGTGGGCTCGGGCTCGACGACGGTCACCTCGGCGCCGTAGCCGCGGGCGGCGGCGGCGACCTCCAGGCCGATCCAGCCGGCGCCGGCGATGACGAGGTGGCCGTTGTCGCGGCCGAGGGAGGACAGGACGCCGCGCAGCCGCTCGGCGTGGGCGAGGCGGCGCAGGTGGTGGACGCCGGCCAGGCCGGTGCCGGGGATGTCGAGGCGGCGGGGCTCGGCGCCGGTGGCCAGCAGCAGCTTGTCGTAGTGGACGAGGGTGCCGTCGCCGAGGCGGACGGACTTCGCCGCGCGGTCGAGGTGGACGGCGGGCTGGCCCAGGTGCAGCTCGATGTCGGCGCGTGCGTACCAGGCCGGCTCGTGGACGAAGACGCTCTCGCGGTCGTCCTTGCCGATCAGATACCCCTTGGAGAGCGGGGGCCGCTCGTAGGGGTGGTCACGTTCGTCGCAGATGAGGATCACCCGGCCGGTGAAGCCCTCCGAGCGGAGGGTCTCGGCGGCCTTCGCCCCCGCGAGGCCCCCTCCGACGATGACGAACGTCTGGTGTGCGTCGACCACTTGCTGCCTCCTCGCTGCCACGCAGTGCGTCTGCGCTAACCGCCCCCGGTCGAAATCGGCCCGTGCCCGTGCAGAGGGTCCCGCACGGAGGCCACGGCCGGAAGAGGGACTACCCCGGACGGGTCAGTACCCGCATGGTGGCGGGCGAGTGCCCGGATTCCATGGACAATGGGTCACTCTTTCGTCACAGAACGTGCGCCGGTGAGGCGCGCGCGCAGGGCGCGGGCGGAGACGTCGGTGAGCGCGGCGATCTGGTCGACGACGGCGCGCAGCCGTCCCCTGTCGTCGTCGGCGGCGGTGAACAGGGAGCGGAACTGCGGGTCGAGGCCGTCGGGCGCGCGGGCGACGAGGGCCTCGGCGAGCTCGGCGATGACCACGCGCTGGTCGGCGCGGAGCTTTTCCTGGTCCTCGCGCTGCATGACGTACCGGTCGGCGACGGCCTTCAGGACGGCGCACTCCAGCCGGGTCCTGCGGGGCACGACGAGCTCGGCGCGGTAGCGCGTCAGGCGGCCGGGGCCGTAGCCGGCGCGGGTGGCGGACTCGGCGGCGAGGCAGAACCGGCCGATGAGCTGGCTGGTGGCGTCCTTCAGGCGGGCCTGGGCGACGGCGGAGCCGTCGTAGCCGTGCGGCCACCACTCCTGTTCGAGGAGGCCGTCGAGGGCCTCGGCGAGCTCCTCGGGGTCGGCACCGGGGGCGTAACGGGCGGCGGCGACGGCGAACACCTCGCGCCGCTCGGGGTCGGCGAGCAGGAAGTTGGGGTCGAGGTGGCCGGCGTGCAGGCCGTCCTCGACGTCGTGCACGGAGTAGGCGACGTCGTCGGACCAGTCCATGACCTGCGCCTCGAAGCTCTGGCCTCCTTCGGGCGCGCCCTGGCGGAACCAGTCGTAGACGGGGACGTCGTCCTCGTAGACCCCGAACTTGCGGGAGTCGGGGTCCTTGGGGTGACCGCCGCGCGGCCAGGGGTACTTGGTGGCGGCGTCGAGGGCGGCCCGGGTGAGGTTGAGGCCGACGCTGAAGAGCTCGCCGCTGCCGGCGCGGGTCACGAAGCGCTTGGGCTCCAGGCGCGAGAGCAGCCGCAGGGACTGGGCGTTGCCCTCGAAACCGCCGCAGGCTTCGGCGACTTCGTTGAGCGCCTGCTCGCCGTTGTGGCCGAACGGGGGGTGACCGAGGTCGTGTGCCAGGCAGGCGACCTCCACCAGATCGGGGTCGCAGCCCAGGGCGGCGCCCAGCTCGCGTCCGACCTGGGCGCACTCCAGGGAGTGCGTCAGGCGCGTACGGGGGCTGGCGTCCCACGCCTGGCCGCTGACGCCGGGCGTGACGACCTGGGTCTTGCCGGCGAGCCGGCGCAGCGCGGCGGAGTGCAGGACGCGCGCCCGGTCGCGCTGGAAGGCGGTGCGGCCTGGGCGCTTGTCGGGCTCGGGCGCCCAGCGCTCCAGGTCCGACGCCTCGTACCCGGCGAGTGGGGGCTGTTCCGTCGCGGTCCGTGCTGAGCCGTTCATACCTCCGACGGTAACCGCAGGGTGTGACAGCAGCGACGGCATGGGGGGTCGGTGACGGCCTTTCCGGCCGCCGACCGGAAGGCCGGGAACCGCCGGGGCTCCGGCGGCGTTGATCCTGGGCAACGGGAGGATGATCGAACATGAGGTTGAGGCGCAGTCTGCCGAGTACGAGACGGGGGTGGCGGCGCGCGCTGTGGGCGGTGGTGGCCGGCTGTGTGCTGGCGCTGATGCCCATCACGTGGGTGTACGCCTCGGCGGCGCCGCGGGTCCGGGACGTGGAGAGCGCGCCGTCGGCGCCGGTGGTGATGGTCTTCGGCGCGGGTCTGTGGGAGGGCAGGCCGTCCCCGTATCTGGCGCACCGGCTGGACGCGGCGGTCGAGCTGTACCGGGCGGGCAAGGTGAAGGTGGTGCTGGTCACCGGTGACAACAGCCGCGTGGAGTACGACGAGCCGGACGCGATGCGCGCGTATCTGACGAAGCGGGGGGTGCCCGCGGACCGGATCGTCAGCGACTTCGCGGGCTTCGACACCTGGGACTCGTGCACCCGGGCGGTGCGGATATTCGGGGTGAAGAAGGCCATCCTGGTGAGCCAGGGATTCCATATACGCCGGGCGCTGGCGCTGTGCGGGGCGGCGGGCATCGACGCGCACGGCGTCGGGGTGGACGCGGTGCACGACGTCACCTGGTACGCGGGCGGGGCACGCGAGGTCTTCGCCTCGGGCAAGGCGGCGCTGGACGCGCTCGTACGGCCCGGACCGCGGTTCCTGGGGCCGCACGAGCCGGGCGTGGAGCAGGCCCTGGCGGAGTCGGGGGCGCCGCGGGAGCGGCGGTAGGCGCGGGGCGGTCCCGGCCGGAGGCACGGCGGGAGCGTCGCGCTCCTCGGCAGCCGCGCGTACTACGGTCGCTACGGCTTCCGGGCGAGCACCGACTACGGCATCCTCCCCCGGATCCCGCGTGGGGCGAGTACTTCCGGGACCGGACTCCGACCGCGTACGCGCCCGCGATGCGCGACATCCTCTCCTACGCCGAGCCCTTTACGTGCCGCTGACCATGGCGTGACCATTCCTTTCCGGGCCTTTTCGGGCCTTCCCGGGCGGACAACCATACGGTCGCATCATTCTTTGACAGGGACTTGCTCAGAAGTCGCCGTTTACACCTTCCGGCGATTCTGAAAACGTATGTGCCGACGCATCGGAAGAATTACCGCTCGGGCGCTCTGCCGCCCGTTCTTCCCTGCGCCGAGCGACGGTCGTGAGAACACTGCGAGTTCCGGACGCCAAAGGAGAACGGATGCGCTACGGCACCGCCCTGCGAGAAGCAGTCGATTCGCCCCGGACCACCCCGCTCATCGGCATCTACGACATGTACTCGGCCTCCATCGCGGCCCAGCACTACAACGGGTTCTTCGTATCCGGGTTCGGTTTCGCCGCGTCCCATTACGGGCTCCCCGACATCGGTTTCATCGCCTGGCCGGACATGCTGGCCTTCGTCGAACGGCTGCGGCCGGCCTTCCCCGACCACCACCTGCTGGTGGACATCGACGACGGCTACGTCGACCCCGAGGTCGCCTGCCATGTGGTGCGGCGGCTGGAGCGGGCCGGGGCGTCCGGGGTCATCCTGGAGGACCAGCAGCGCCCGCGCCGGTGCGGGCACGCCGACGGGAAGGTCATCCTGCCCCTGGAGGACTACCTCAAGAAGCTCGACCTGGTCCTGAGCAGCAGGCAGGACCTGCTCGTGGTGGCCCGTACGGACGCCACCGAGGAGACCGAGATCCTGCGCCGCGCGGCCGCGCTGGCGGAGACCGGCGCCGACGTCGTCCTGGTCGACGGGGTACGGAGTCTGGAATGGATTCGCAAGGTCCGTTCCGTCATCGGGGACAAACCCCTGCTGTTCAATCAGATCGCGGGCGGAAAATCCCCGAGCCTTTCGCTCACCGAACTCACGGAATTGGGCGTCGACGTCGCCATCTACAGCACGCCGTGCCTTTTCGCGGCACACCGTGCGATCGACAGCGCGCTGGCCGAACTCAAAATGGCGGACGGCCGTCTGCCGGACACCCGGATGTCCGGTGCCGTCGGGGTCGAGAGTTCGACCCGGCTGCTGGAGCAGAACATCGACAGGCGGCAGCACCGGCGGCACCGGGTATCGGCGTGATCCGCGGACCCCTGCTCGCCACGGGCCTCACCGTCGCGCTGGCGGCGAGCGTGCTGCTCGCCGGCGCCGAGGCCGCCGCGCTCCCGGTGTCCGCGCAGCCGGACGACGACGCCGAGGCGGCGTTCTGCGGCGAGGGACATCCGGTCGGATTCCTGGTGATCGACAATTCCCGTGCCGATTCCTGGCTGGAGGTCGACCGGACGGGCAATTCGCTGGTCGGCGGCCGGGGCACGGCCGGCAGCGACCACGACGGCGGCGGAGGCGCCATCGACGTACGGAACCGGGACGTCGGCGGGGACGCCCAGTCGCAGCCGCCGGGAGGCTGGATCGGCCACGCACCGTCCGACGGGTAAGGGGCTCAGGAGGCCCGGTGCGGCTCCCGTCCGTTTATGGCGTCCAGATAGAGCTTGAAGATCTCGTCGTCATTGACCGGGCTGTAGGAGATCCGTGCGCTGTCGTCACCGTCGGGCCCACCGCCGTTGAGGCCGCCGAGCACGCCGACCAGGTCGCCGGTCTTCGTCTTCTCGTCGAAATGGGTGAGCCAGGGGCTGCCCGACGTGCCGGAGACGAAGCCCTCGCACCGCATGCGCAGCTGTCTTTGCCCCTCCAGTCGGCTGGTCCGGGCGGTGCAGCGGATGGCCTGGTCGGCGGGGTCGTCGTCGGCGTCCGGATAGCCGATGACCGTCACCTTGTTGCTGTAGCCGGGGGTGCGGACCAGGCGGTTGGCGCCCGTGACGCGCTCGATCTGCCGGCCGCGGCCGTCGGGCCTGACGGTGGCGAAGGCGAAGTCCAGGTCGGAGCCCTCGCCGGTGTCGGTGCGGCGGGGGTCGACGTACGCCCGGTCCACCGGCCACACGCCGTACGGCTGCCGGTCCGCGCCGGCCCGGTAGCCGGGGACGAAGGCGGCGTCGTCGCCCAGCGCGCAGTGCCCGGCGGTGACGATCAGATTGCCCTTGGGGCTGTGCACGACGCTCGCCGTGCAGTGATGGTCCCTCAGGTCCTCGCCGACGAAGACCAGCGCGCCGACCGAGGGCACCCCGTCGAAGTGTCGCGCGCTGCCGGTGACGGGCTGCGCTCCGGAGGCGTCGTCCGCGTCGGCGGCCTTGCGGGCGGCCTCGTCGTCGGACGCCGGGGCGGCCGCCACCCGCGAGGGCCCCCAGAACCGCTGGGCCTCCTCGCTGGACCAGCTGCCCTCCCGGCCGTGTCCGCCGGCGCCCTTGGGCACGGCGGCCGCGAGCGTGACGACATACAGCCCCGCGAGCACGGCCCGGACCCACCGGGTGCGGCGCCACCGGGAGAAACGCACAAGAACCCCCACCAGGTCAGGAAGGTAATCGACAGGCTAACCGGAACCGCCCGGGTCCAACCCTCACCGGACCGATTTCCCGATGAGTGTCACCCGCCTCACCCACCCCACTGGTCATAGCCGAGCTTGCAGACCAGGGTCACCACCACCACGAGCAGCACGCCGCGGACGAACCCGCTCCCCCGTTTCAGCGCCATCCGCGCGCCGACCGCGCCGCCGGTGAGATTGCACAGGGCCATGGGCGCGGCCACCTGCCACAGCACGGAGCCCTGCGCGGAGAACGTCACCAGCGCGCCCACGTTCGTACAGACGTTGACGATCTTGGCGGTGCCGGAGGCCCTGAGCAGGTCCATGTGGAGGATCCCGGCCAGCGCCAGGACCAGGAACGTGCCCGTGCCCGGTCCTATGAGCCCGTCGTAGAAACCGATGCCCAGGCCCGCGACGAGGATCGCGGTCAGCACGCGCCGCCGCGTCGCCGGGACGGCGGCACCCGGTGTCACCCCGAAGGCGGGCCGGAGCAGCACGAAGGCGAGGACGGCGAGCAGCACGGCCATGATCAGGGGCCGCAGGACGGCGCTGTTGATGCCGGACGCGAAGAACGCCCCCGCCAGCGATCCCCCCAGCGCGGCGAGCCCGATGCGGAGGGCCATCCGCAGGTCCAGCCCGGCGTTGCGGACGTAGGAGACGGCGGCCGCGGTGGTGCCGCAGATGGCGACGGCCTTGTTGGTGCCCAGGATGTGCGCGGGCGGCACGTGCGGCAGCCCCACCAGCAGCGCGGGCAGTTGCAGCAGCCCGCCTCCGCCGACCACGGCGTCGATCCACCCGGCGGCGACGGCGGCCAGGCAGAGCAGGAGCAGCGTGGTCAGCGATATCTCGTGCGTCACCGGTGGGATCGTACGGGCTCCCTCAACTCGCGTGCGAAGGTGAGCCGGTGGCATGGGCCGGAGCCGGAACACCTTGAGGCTTTCCGCGGAACCGACGGGGTACACCGCGCGGAGGAGCGCTCCGGGCCGCGCCCGGGATCGCTGTCGGCCCGATCGCGGGCCCCGCCCCGCCGTCGTCGCCTAGTCTGGGAGGCCCGGAGGCTACCGACGCGTAGGAGCTGCGGACGTGAAGAGCTGGACCTCGAGTGACATCCCCGATCAGAGTGGGCGCACCGCCGTGGTGACCGGGGCCAACAGTGGTCTCGGGTACGTGACCGCGAGGGAGCTGGCCCGGCGTGGGGCGCGGGTGGTGCTGGCGTGCCGGGACGCCGCGCGCGGCAAGGCGGCCGAGGAGCGGCTGCGGGCGGAGGCGCCGGGCGCGGACGTGATGCTCGCGGAGCTGGACCTGGCCGACCTGTCGTCCGTACGGGCCTTCGCGGCGGGCTTTCCCGGTGACCGGCTCGACCTGCTCGTCAACAACGCCGGTGTGATGGCGCTGCCGGAGCGCAAGACGGTCGACGGGTTCGAAATGCAGTTCGGGACCAACCATCTGGGTCACTTCGCGCTGACCGGGCTGCTGCTGCCGCTGCTCAAGGAGACAGGGCACGGGGCGCGGATCGTGACCGTCTCCAGCGCGCTGCACTTCCTCGGCACGGTCGACCCGCGCGACCTCAACATGGAGCACCGCTACCGCCGGTGGATCGCCTACGGCCGGTCCAAGAGCGCCAACCTGCTCTTCACCCACGAGCTGGCACGGCGGCTGACGGCGGTGGGCTCCCCGGTCGTGGCGGCCGCGGCGCATCCCGGGTACGCGGCGACGAACCTCCAGACGGCCGGGGTGCGGATGGAGGAGCGGGACGTGGCGGAGCAGTTCGTGCGGCTGCTCAACCGGGCGTTCGCGCAGAGCGCGGAGGACGGGGCGCTGCCGGCGCTGTACGCGGCCACGGCGCCGGAGGTGCGGCAGGACGATTTCTTCGGGCCGCGGGCCGTGATGATGCGGGGCGCGCCGGCCCGTTCGGTACGGGCCGCCTGGACACGCGACGGGACGGCCGCGGCCGGGCTGTGGGCGGTGTCGGAGCGGATGACGGGCGTCCGGTACGGCTGGGTTTGAGCGTGACGCACCACTGACACCGGCTCGGGTCCGCGCTGCCTGGCGCGTCAAGAAAGCGGGAAGATCCCGCCGAAACCCGCCAAGGGCCCGCCAAGACCGGGCGCGAGCACTCGGAAGCGGGCGCACTCTGGGCGTTCCACGTCACGGAGGTACGACAAAAGATGTCCATGGTGGCCCGTACGGACGAGCTCGCGGGGACCGGCGAGGAGCCGCCCGATACCGGCGCCGCGCGCCCCGCCGGCGAGGACCGGCACCGGCTGACCACGACGCAGGGACTCGCGGCCCTGTCCCTCGACGCGATGGCCTCCGTCGCGTACGGGCCCGAGTCGATCGTGCTGGTGCTGGCGGCCGCGGGAGCGTACGGCCTCGGCTTCACCCTGCCGGTCACGCTCGCGATCGCCGCGCTGCTGGCCGTGCTCGTCGCCTCCTACCGGCAGGTCATCGCCGCGTTCCCGGACGGCGGCGGCAGTTACGCCGTCGCCAAGCGGCACCTGGGCCGGCGCACCAGCCTGGTGACGGCGGCGTCGCTGGTGCTGGACTACGTGCTGAACGTGGCCGTCTCCGTCACCGCCGGGGTCGCCGCCCTGACCTCCGCCTTCCCCTCCCTCTACGGCGAGCGGCTGTGGATCTGCCTGGGCGTGCTGGCCCTGGTCACCGCCGTCAACCTGCGCGGCATCGTGGAATCGGCGAAGGCGTTCATCGTGCCGACCGCCGTCTTCGTCGGGTCGGTCCTGACGATGATCGTGGTGGGGCTCTTCCGGGACGCGCCCGCGAGCACCGAGGCCGCCGGGCACGCCTCCGTCCTCGGCGGGAACGCCACCACCGTGGGCGCCCTCCTCCTGCTGAAGGCGTTCGCCTCCGGCTGCTCCGCGCTCACCGGCGTCGAGGCCGTCGCCAACGCCGTGCCGTCCTTCCGCGCCCCGGCGGCCCGGCGCGCCCAGCGCACCGAGGTCGCGCTCGGCGCGCTGCTGGGCGTCATGCTGATCGGCCTGTCCGTCCTCATCGGCCGCTTCCACCTCCAGCCGGTCGAGGGCGTGACCGTCCTCGCGCAGCTCGCCGACGCCTCACTCGGCCACAACGGCGCGTTCTATGTGGTGCAGTTCGCGACCGTCGTCCTGCTGGCGCTGGCCGCGAACACCTCCTTCGGCGGCCTGCCGGTGCTGATGGGGCTGCTGGCCCGCGACAACTACCTGCCGCACGTCTTCGGCCTGAAGGCCGACCGCCAGGTCCACCGCCACGGTGTGCTGGCACTGGCCGCCGTCTCCGCGCTGCTGCTGGTCCTCTCCGGCGGGGACGTCAACACGCTCGTACCGCTCTTCGCGATCGGGGTGTTCGTCGGGTTCACCATCTGCCAGGTCGGCATGGTCCGCCACTGGCGGCGGGAACGTTCCGCCGGATGGCGGGGCCGGACCCTGCTCAACGGCTTCGGCGCGGCGCTCACCGGCGTCTCGGCCGTCGTCGTCACCGCGACGAAGTTCGAGGAGGGCGCCTGGCTGATCGTCCTCGCCCTGCCGCTGCTGGTCGCGGTCTTCGAGGCCGTCCACCGCGCGTACGGGCGGATCGGCGAGCGGCTCGGGCTGGGCCGGGTGCCGGAGCCGCCGCGCCGCTGCCACTCCGTGGTCGTCGTGCCGGTCTCCTCGCTGTCCCGGCTGACCAGCGAGGCGCTGACCGCCGCCGTGTCCCTGGGCGACGAGGTGGTGGCGGTGACCGTCGCCCAGCCCGACGCCGAGGGCCGGCGGGCCGCGGAGTCGCTGCGCCGCGACTGGGAGCTGTGGCGGCCGGGCGTGGACCTGGTCGAACTGCCCGCGGACACCCGGGCCCTGGGCCGCCCGATCGTCGGCTACGTCCGTGAGCTGGCCGCCCGGCACCCCGGCAACCGCGTCACGGTGCTGATCCCGGAGGTCGAACCCGCGCACGTATGGCAGCGGCTGCTGCAGAACCAGCGGGGCGCGGTCGTCGCGCATGCGGTGCGCCGGGACACCGACGCGGTCATCTGCCGACTGCGGTTCCGCGTCCGCGGAGGTGACACGGACTAGTCCGGCGGATCGTCGACTGCGGGTCGTCTTTGCCGCCTGCGGCGGCTGGCGCCCTCCGGGCGCGTCCTCAAACGCCGGACGGGCTCGATTCGGCTGAGCTCAGCCAATTTCAGCCCGTTGGGGGCACCCCCAGCGGTAGCTGGGGGAGACTGAGGACACCGCCGCGCAGCGGTGGTGCGCACGACAACGGCCCGCAGCACCCCGCACACCGAACCGGCCGCCACACGGCGATAACGCGTCTGTCGCAATCCCCCTCCATCGTTGATCGTTGAGCCGTACGATCGCAGACGGTCCACAGCGGACGGTCTTCGAACGGCCGACCCAGCGAGGGGACGAGCGACATGCCGATCAGCCGCAGACGACTCCTGACCGCCGGTGGCGGGCTGGCCCTGACGGGCGGGCTCGCCGTCGCGTGCGGTTCCAACACCGGCCGGGACGACGGTGGTTCGCGAACCCGCCTGTCGCACTGGTACCACCAGTACGGCGAGGCGGGCACCGAGCGGGCGGTCCGCCGGTACGCCGCCGCCTACCGGCCGGCCGACGTCCGTATCCAGTGGCGGCCCGGCGCCTACGACCAGCAGACCGCGGCCGCCCTGCTGACCGACTCCGGTCCGGACGTCTTCGAGGTCAACGGTCCGACACTGGACCAGATCCAGGGCGGTCAGGTCGTCGACCTCACGGACCTGCTCAAGGGCGTCGAGAGCGACTTCCCGAAGGCGGTCATCGCGCCCAAGACGTACGACGGCCGGGTGTGGGGCGTGCCCCAGGTCGTCGACACACAGCTGCTCTACTACCGCAAGAGCCTGCTGGAGAAGGCCGGCGCCCGCCCGCCCCGCAGCCTGGACGAGCTGGTCGACACGGCCAAACGGCTCACGGACTCCAAGGTCAAAGGGCTGTTCCTCGGCAACGACGGCGGCTCGGGCGTCCTGGGCGGCACGCCCCTGTACGCCGCGGGCCTCTCGCTGGTCACCGACGACGGCCGCGTCGGCTTCGACGACCCGGCCGCGGCCCGCACCCTCGGCAAGCTCCGTCGGCTGTACGCCGACAAGTCACTGCTGCTGGGCGCGCCCACCGACTGGTCCGACCCCTCCGCACTCGTCCAGGGGCTCACCGCGATGCAGTGGTCCGGCCTGTGGACGCTGCCGCAGGTGAAGAAGGCACTCGGTGACGACTTCGGCGTCCTGCCCTTCCCGGCCGACGGGCCCTCCGGCAGGCCGGCCGTGCCGGTCGGCGCGTACGGGGCGGCGGTCAGCGCCCGCAGCCGGCACCGGGACGCGGCGAAGGCGTACGTGAAGTGGCTGTGGGTGGACCGCACCGACCACCAGGAGGACTTCGCGCTCTCCTACGGCTTCCACATCCCCGCCCGCATCTCGCTGGCCGCCAAGGCCACGCGGCTGAAGGAGGGCGCCGCGGCCGAGGTCGTCCGCTTCACCACCGACCACGGCTACGCCCAGCCCCTGCTGTGGACGGTCGCCTGCCAGACCGCCTACCAGGACGCGCTCAACCGCGTCATCAAGGGCGGTGCCGACCCGGCGGCCGAGCTTCGCGCGGTCGTCCGTACCGCCGACACCGAGCTGCGGCGCGTGCGGAAGAGGTCCTGACGTGTCGGCTCCCGGCACGGCCCGCCAGCGGAACCGAACCCTCTGGTTCTGGATTTTCACCGGCCCCTTCGCCCTCGGGCTGCTGCTGTTCACGTACGTACCGCTGGCCTGGAGCGTCTGGCTCAGCTTCTTCGACGCGCAGAACACCGTCACCCCGACGGACTTCGTCGGCCTGGACAACTACACGGCCATGCTGCGCGACCCGGCGTTCCGCTCGTCGCTGGCGACCTTCGCGCTCTTCACCGCCTTCATCGTCCCGGCGACCTACGCGCTCTCCCTCGGCCTGGCACTGGCGGTGGGCAGGCTGCGGCGCGCCCAGGCGTTCTTCCGTTCGGTGTTCTTCCTGCCGGCCGCCTGCTCGTACGTCGTGGCCGCGCTGATCTGGAAGATGTCGATCTTCAATGGGGTGCGGTTCGGCCTGGCGAACACCGTGCTGGGCTGGTTCGGCACCGACCAGGTCGCCTGGCTCGCGACGACCGATCCGCCCTGGTACTGGCTGGTCGTGGTCACCGTGCGGCTCTGGCTCCAGGCGGGCTTCTACATGGTCCTCTTCCTGGCCGGCCTCCAGCGCATCCCGCCGCAGCTGTACGAGGCCGCCGCCGTCGACGGCGCCCGGCCGGGGTGGCAGACCTTCCGCCACATCACGTTCCCCGCGCTGCGCCCGACCTCGGTGGCGGTGGTGCTGCTGCTGGTCATCGGCGCGTTCCAGGCGTTCGACGAGTTCTACAACCTGCTCTCGGACGCGCGCGGCTACCCGCCGTACGCCCGGCCGCCGCTGGTCTACCTCTACTACACCGCGCTCGGGCAGGGCCAGAACCTCGGGCTGGGCAGCGCCGGCGCGGTGATCCTGGCACTGATCATCGCGGTGGTCACGGTCGTACAGGCACGCTGGTCCGGGCTCGGCCGGCGCGGGGAGGGTGCGGCATGACGCGGACGCGGAGCCGGGACGGCGTGCTCGACGACGCCCTCGTACGGACCGGACGGGCGCTGCGGCTGGTCCTGCTGATCGCGCTGGCGGCGCTGTTCCTGATCCCCTTCTACCTGCTCGTCCGCAACGGCCTCGCCTCCGAGGCGGACATCACGGCGCCGGACTGGACGTTCTTCCCCCGTGACGTGCGCTGGTCGAACGTGCGCGAGCTGTTCGACGACCCCGCCGTGCCGATGGCGCACGCGCTGCTGAACTCCACGCTGATCGCGGTGGCGACCACGCTGGGCACGGTGCTGCTCGCCTCGCTCGCCGGCTACGGCCTGGCCCGGATCCCCTACCGCCACGCCGACGCCGTCTTCTACGCGATCCTCGGCACGCTGATGGTGCCGGCGGCGGTGACCTTCCTGCCCACGTTCGTGCTGGTCTCCTCGCTGGGCTGGATCTCCACGCTGCGCGGCCTGATCGTGCCGACACTGTTCAGCGCGTTCGCCTGCTTCGTCTTCCGCCAGTACTTCCTGGGCTTCCCCCGGGAGTTGGAGGACGCCGCGCAGGTCGACGGGCTCGGCTACTGGCGTACGTACTGGCGGATCGTCGTGCCCAACTCGCGGCCGGTCTTCGCCGCCGTCGCCACGATCGTCTTCATCGGCGCGTGGAACGCCTTCCTGTGGCCCCTGGTCATCGGCCAGGACCGCGACGCCTGGACGGTGCAGGTGGCGCTGTCGACCTTCACCACCGCGCAGATCGTCAATCTCCACGAACTGTTCGTGGCGGCCGCGGTGTCGATCGTGCCGCTGCTGCTGGTCTTCCTGCTGCTCCAGCGCTACATCGTCGCGGGCGTCGAACGTTCCGGCATCGACGACTGAGCCCGCCGGGCCGGCGGGCGGTGGCCGCCGCGCAGCAGTGCCGCGCCCAGCGGTGTCAGGGTGTGCAGCACCGCGCTGCCGTTGCGCAGCGTCAGCACCAGGCCCGCCTCGCGCAGCACCCCCGCGTGCTGGCTGGCGGAGGCGGCGGACACCCCGACCCGGCGGGCGAGTTCACTGGTCGTACAGCCGCCGCCGATGGAACCGAGGACGGCCGAGCGGGTGTGGCCGACGAGCTTGCCGAGCGAGCGCGGCGCGGTGTCGACGGCGGACGCGCACTCCGACATGTGGCGCGCGGGGTAGACGAGGACGGGCGCCAGGTCGGGGTTGACGTAGGTGACGGGCGTGCGCCGGCAGAAGAAGGAGGGGACGAGCAGCAGTCCGCGGCCGTTGAGGTGGACGTCGCGGTCCACGGGGTAGTCGGCCTCCAGCACGGGGGCCCGCCAGCGCATCATCGGCGGCAGTGAGGACAGCAGCGCGTCGGCGCCGCCGTCGAGCAGGGCCCGGCCGCGCACCGCCCGGTCGGCCTCTATCTGCGCCTGGATGTGCGCCCAGTAGGGGGCGATGGCCGCCTCGTGGTAGGCGTGCAGGGCACCGGTCAGCTTGGCGAAGGCCCGGGTGTCGCCCTCGGCCATGGATCGTATCCAAGCGGGGAGCGTACGGACCGTGGAGAGCCTGCCGAGCTCCTGGTGGACCCGCTCGGCGGGCGTCTCGCGCAGGGCCTGCATGCCCGAGTCCAGTCCGAGGACGCCTTCGGGCGGGGTCAGGAAGTCGGGAAAATATCCGCGGGAGGGGACCAGCGGCGCCAGTAGCCGCGTTTCACCATTCAACCGGGTCCGGGTTTCCGACCGCCAATCACCGAAGATCGACTCGCCTTGTTTGTCCCGGAGCCGGTGCAGGCTCAATACGGTTTCCCAGAGTGCGTCCGGGTCTCCGGCCAGGCGCAACCGGGCCAGATCGAGTCCCGTGAAATGGACGCGCAGCACCAAACCCCCACATGAGACATCGCAACCACCCCCCGCTCACTGAGTATGCACACCGATACGAGCTGTTACCACGTCCTTTTGGCCACAGTTGAAAGGACTCGCGCGGAACATGTCGGAAGCGAAATGCTATTCACGCACTCGGGGCTGCTCCCGCTCGTTCCCGTGGGGGGTGGCGAGCGAATAAGCGGCCGCTGAGTATGCGAGTTGCCGCCCGAGCCGATGCGGGCGGCAACAACTCCCGGTGGGGGAGTAAAGAGGGGCGGCGCTCCCGCACGGGCGCCGCCCCTCGCCATGTCCGGCTGGGTGCCGTCTTCTCCATGACCGGCGCCGCACCCCGAAATCTGCCCGTCACGCAGCGGTGCCCTCCGCGCTACGCGCGGTGTCCTCAAACGCCGGACGGGCTGGATTTTCCAGCCCGTCCGGCGTTTGAGGACGCTCGCCGCAGGCACAACGGAGCCGCCGCCGGACAACCGGCGGCGGCTCCCGCGCACTCGGGCCGGGCCCGGTCAGCGGCTGTCGCTGCCCCCGCCCGCCGCGGCGGCGCGCCCCGCCTCCAGGCGGGCCACGGGGATGCGGAACGGCGAGCAGGAGACGTAGTCCAGGCCCACCTCGTGGAAGAAGTGCACCGACTCCGGGTCGCCGCCGTGCTCACCGCAGACGCCGAGCTTGAGGTCCGGGCGGGTGGCCCGGCCGGCCTCCACGGCGGAGCGGACGAGCGAGCCCACGCCGTCCCGGTCGATCGTCTCGAACGGGCTGACGCCGAAGATGCCCTTCTCCAGGTACGCGGTGAAGAAGCTGGCCTCGACGTCGTCGCGCGAGAAGCCCCACACGGTCTGGGTGAGGTCGTTCGTGCCGAAGGAGAAGAACTCGGCGGCCTCGGCGATCTGACCGGCCGTCAGCGCGGCGCGCGGCAGCTCGATCATCGTGCCGAGGGTCAGCTTGAGCTCGGTGCCGGTGGCGGCCTCGACCTCGGCGATGACCCGCTCGGCCTCCTCGCGGACGATCTCCAGCTCCTGCACGGTGCCGACCAGCGGGATCATGATCTCGGCGCGCGGGTCGCCCTTGGCGTTCAGCCGCTCGGCCGCGGCCTCGGCGATGGCCCGTACCTGCATGGCGAACAGGCCGGGGATGACCAGGCCGAGGCGGACGCCGCGCAGACCCAGCATCGGGTTCTGCTCGTGCAGCTTGTGCACGGCCTGGAGCAGCCGCAGCTCGTTCTCGTGCGCCTCCTGCCGGGCCTCGGCGAGCGCGACGCGCACCGAGAGCTCGGTGATGTCGGGGAGGAACTCGTGCAGCGGCGGGTCGAGCAGGCGGACCGTGACCGGCAGGCCGTCCATGGCCTCGAACAGCTCGACGAAGTCGGCCTTCTGCAGCGGCAGCAGGGCCCCGAGCGCCTCGTCGCGCTCGGCCTCGGTGTCGGCGAGGATCAGGCGCTCGACCATCTCGCGCCGCTCACCGAGGAACATGTGCTCGGTGCGGCACAGGCCGATGCCCTGGGCGCCGAAGCGGCGGGCGCGCGAGGCGTCCTCGGCGTTGTCGGCGTTGGCCCGTACGCGCAGCCGGCGCGTCCGGTCGGCGTAGGCCATCATGCGGTGCACGGCCTGGACCAGCTCGTCGGCGTCGTCGGCGCCGGCGTGCATGCGGCCCTCGAAGTACTCGACGACCGGGGACGGCACGACCGGGACCTCGCCGAGGTAGACCTTGCCCGTCGAGCCGTCGATGGAGACGACGTCGCCCTCCTCGATGACCACGCCGCCGGGCGCCGTCATCCGGCGCCGCTTCGTGTCGACCTCCAGCTCCTCCGCGCCGCAGACACAGGTCTTGCCCATGCCGCGCGCGACGACGGCCGCGTGCGAGGTCTTGCCGCCGCGCGAGGTCAGGATGCCCTCGGAGGCGATCATGCCGTCGAGGTCGTCGGGGTTGGTCTCACGGCGGATGAGGATGACCTTCTCGCCCGAGCGCGACCACTTCACCGCGGTGTACGAGTCGAAGACGGCCTTGCCGACAGCGGCGCCCGGCGAGGCGGCGATGCCCCGGCCCAGCAGCTCGGTCTTGGCCTTCTCGTCGAAGCGCGGGAACATCAGCTGCGCGAGCTGCGCGCCGTTGACGCGCTGGAGCGCCTCGGCCTCGTCGATCAGGCCCTGGTCCACCAGCTGCGTGGCGATGCGGAACGCGGCGCCCGCGGTGCGCTTGCCGACGCGGGTCTGGAGCATCCACAGCTTGCCGCGCTCGATGGTGAACTCGATGTCGCACAGGTCCTTGTAGTGCGTCTCCAGCGTCTCCATGATCTGCATCAGCTCGTCGTAGGACGCCTTGTCGATGCGCTCCAGGTCGGCGAGCGGCACGGTGTTGCGGATGCCGGCGACGACGTCCTCGCCCTGGGCGTTCTGGAGGTAGTCGCCGTAGACGCCCTGGTGGCCGCTGGCGGGGTCGCGGGTGAAGGCGACGCCGGTGCCGGAGTCGGGGCCGAGGTTGCCGAAGACCATCGAGCAGACGTTGACCGCGGTGC
Source organism: Streptomyces sp. ISL-11 (assembly GCF_018614525.1). Lineage (GTDB taxonomy): Bacteria > Actinomycetota > Actinomycetes > Streptomycetales > Streptomycetaceae > Streptomyces. The sequence goes on along the minus strand of NZ_JAGGOL010000029.1, from coordinate 73,106 downwards.
CGAGGTCGCCGGGGATGCGCTCCTGGCGGCGGTAGAGCTTGGCGCGGTCGGTGTTCCACGAGTCGAAGACGGCCCTTATGGCCAGGTCCATCTGCTCGCGCGGCTCCTGCGGGAAGTCCCGTCCGGTCTCCTTGGAGACGATGCCCTTGAACTGCGCGACGAGCCGCTTGAGGTCCTCGGCACCGAGGTCGATGTCGGTGGTGACGCCCTTGGCCCGCTTGGCCTCCTCCAGCGCGTCCTCGAAGAGCTCGCCGTCGACGCCCAGCACGGTCTTGCCGAACATCTGGATGAGGCGGCGGTAGGAGTCCCACGCGAACCGCTCGTCGCCGGCCTGGGCCGCGAGCCCGGTCACGGACTCGTCGGAGAGGCCGATGTTCAGGACGGTGTCCATCATGCCGGGCATGGAGAACTTGGCGCCCGAACGGACGGAGACCAGCAGCGGGTCGTCGGCCTGGCCGAGCTTCTTGCCCATGTGCGCCTCGAGGGCGTCGAGGTGGGCGCTGACCTCCTCGCGCAGCGCGGCGGGCTCGCTGCCGCTGTCGAGGTAGACCTTGCACGCCTCGGTGGTGATCGTGAAGCCGGGCGGCACGGGGAGGCCGAGGTTGGTCATCTCGGCGAGGTTGGCGCCCTTCCCGCCGAGCAGGTCCTTGAGGTCCTTGTTGCCCTCGGTGAAGTCGTAGACGAACTTCTGGCGATCTGTGGTTTCCGGCACGGGACTCGACTCCTCACTGGGGTCCCCCCGTACACAGTTGGGGGAGGGCCTGCTCAAACGTGCTGACGGCGGGGAGCGTACCCAGATCGAAGGCGTCTGAGGAGGTCCACTCCACGGTCATGCGGCCGTAACCACCCGTCTGCCAGCAGATCGAAAGTCACGGTCCGGAAAAGGGCTGGAGAGTGTCATGTTCAAGTCTTGAACTCAGGATGACAAAGAGCACGGAGGGAATCACGCACCGTCGATGATCGAACGGCTTCAACGTCGAGAAGTGAACGCAAGAGGGGTGGCACCCAGTGCCACCCCTCAAAAGATAGATCCCGATTCTAGCCGCTCATCTGAGCGCCACCCTGATCACAGGTGGCGAGAATCACGCCGCTCAGCCACCGGATGTATCAAGTTCCGCGTCCGCCCCGACGGCCGCGCAGTCGTACGGGTCGTTCAGCCAGCCGTCCGGGAGCACGACGCGGTCACGGCCGGACGTACGCCCACGGGGCCCGTTCGCGCCGACGGGCCAGGACTGGTCCAGATCGAGCCCGCTCAGAAGAGCGTCCATTTCGTCCAGCGATGAGGCGATTGCCAGCTTCTTCCGCGCCTCCGAGCCGACGGAGAAGCCCTTGGTGTACCAGGCGACGTGCTTGCGGAAGTCGACGACCCCGCGCTCCTCGCTCCCCAGCCACTCCCCCAGCAGCCGCGCATGGCGCACCATGACGCGGGCCACCTCCCCGAAGGTGGGCGCCGCCGGCGCCCCGCCGCCCTCGAAGGCGGCCACCAGGTCGCCGAAGAGCCACGGACGGCCCAGGCAGCCCCGGCCGACCACGACGCCGTCGCAGCCGGTCTCGCGCATCATCCGCACGGCGTCCTCCGCCGACCAGATGTCGCCGTTGCCGAGGACCGGTATCTCCGGGACGGCCTCCTTCAGGCGCGCGATGGCCTCCCAGTCGGCCGTACCGCTGTAGTGCTGCGCCGCCGTGCGGCCGTGCAGCGCGATGGCCGTGACGCCCTCCTCGACGGCGATCCGGCCGGCGTCGAGGTAGGTGATGTGGTCGTCGTCGATGCCCTTGCGCATCTTCATGGTGACCGGCAGGGAGCCGGCGTTGGCGACGGCCTCGCGCAGGATCGAGCGCAGCAGGTTGCGCTTGTACGGCAGCGCCGAGCCGCCGCCCTTGCGGGTGACCTTGGGGACCGGGCAGCCGAAGTTGAGGTCGATGTGGTCGGCCAGGCCCTCGTCCACGATCATGCGGACGGCCTTGCCGACGGTCACCGGGTCGACCCCGTAGAGCTGGATCGAGCGCGGCTTCTCGGTGCCGTCGAAGTGGATCAGCCGCATCGTCTTGGCGTCCCGCTCGACGAGCGCCCGGGTGGTGATCATCTCGCTGACGAAGAGCCCCTTGCCGCCGGAACTGTGCCTTTCCGGGGGATAACCCCCAGACCCCCAGCCGGCGCCTTCGGCGAATTCGCGGCAGAGCGTGCGGAAGGGCGCGTTGGTGATCCCCGCCATGGGGGCGAGCACCACCGGCGGCCACACCGAGTGCGGACCGATGGAGAGCGGCGAGGCGGCGTCTTGGGTCATGCCTCCATTGTCCCGTACGCACCCACCCCCTTTAGTTGTAGAGCTAAAACGATTACATTCATACAACTAGATCTGTCATCATCCTTCCGAGGAGCCCCGTGCCCGAGCTCTCGCACCGCCGTCGTCTGCTCGTCCTGGCCATCTGCTGTACGAGCCTGCTGCTCGTCAGCCTCGACATCACGATCCTCAACGTGGCCCTGCCGTCCCTGCGGCAGGAGCTCCACGCCTCCGTCTCCGGCCTGCAGTGGATCATCGACGCCTACACGCTCGTCCTCGCCTCGCTGCTGATGCTCGCCGGCTCGACCGCCGACCGGATCGGCCGCAAGCGGGTGTTCCAGGCCGGCCTGGTGCTGTTCACCACCGGATCGCTGCTGTGCAGCCTTGCGCCGGGCCTGGGCTGGCTGATCGCCTTCCGGACCGTCCAGGCCGTGGGCGGCTCGATGCTCAATCCCGTCGCGATGTCGATCATCACCAACACCTTCACCGAGCCCCGGGAACGCGCCCGGGCGATCGGCGTCTGGGGCGGCGTCGTCGGCATCAGCATGGCCGCCGGGCCGCTGCTCGGCGGCGCGCTCGTGGAGTCGGTCGGCTGGCGCTCGATCTTCTGGATCAACCTGCCGGTCGGCCTGCTCGCCCTGTTCCTGACCGCCCGCCACATCCCCGAGTCCCGCGCCCCGAAGCCACGCCGGGTCGACCCGGTCGGCCAGCTGCTGGTGATCACGCTGCTCGGTTCGATGACGTACGGGATCATCGAGGGCCCCGCCGCGGGCTGGACCTCGCCGCTGATCCTGGGCTGCTTCACCGTCGCGGCCGGCTCCCTCGCCGTCCTGCCGGCCTACGAGCGGCGGCGCACCGAGCCGCTGATCGAGCCGGCGTTCTTCCGCAGCGTCCCGTTCGGCGGCGCCACGGTCATCGCCGTCAGCGCCTTCGCGGCGCTCGGCGGCTTCCTCTTCCTCAACAACCTCTACCTGCAGAGCGAACGCGGCCTCTCCGCGCTCGACGCGGGGCTGTTCATGCTGCCGATGGCCGTCATGTGCCTGGTCTGCGCGCCGCTGTCGGGCCGGCTCGTCGGCGCCCGCGGCCCCCGGCTGCCGCTCCTGCTGGCGGGCGCGGCCATGACCGCCAGCGGCCTGCTGTTCACGGTCCTCGACGCCCGGTCCTCCGACGGCCTGCTGTTCACCGCCTACGTCCTCTTCGGCACCGGCTTCGGGCTGGTGAACGCACCGATCACCAACACCGCCGTCTCCGGCATGCCGCGCTCGCGCGCCGGGGTGGCCGCGGCGATCGCCTCGACCAGCCGGCAGGTCGGCAGCTCGCTCGGCGTCGCCGTGATCGGCGCGGCCGTCGCCGCCGGATCCCGGTCGGCGGGCTGGTGGATCATCACCGGCTGCGGGCTGTCCGTCCTGGTCCTCGGTACGATCACCACCGGCCGCTGGGCCGCCGGAACCGCCGCGCGAACCACCGCGCGCCTCGACTCCGACCAGAGGATCCCGGTGACGACACCATGACCACGCACGAGACCACGCCGGCAGCCGCGCAGCGCGCCTGGGCCAACCTCCGGGAGATCGTCCTGGGCGGCAACGAGCGCCGCAAGGAGGTCATCGACGCGCTCGGCATGAGCTTCTTCCGCGTGAAGGCGCTGCGCAGGCTCGCCCGGCGTCCGCTCACGCTGCGCGAACTCGCGGAGGAGCTGCTGACCGACCGTCCGTACACCACCCTGGTGGTCGACGACCTCGCCGGGCGCGGTCTCGTGGAACGCACCGCCAACCCCGCCGACCGCCGATCGAAGATCGTCTCGGTCACGGCGGCGGGCCGGGAGGCCGCCGAACGCGCCGAGCGGATCCTCGGCACTCCCCCGGCCGCCCTGCTCGACCTGCCCGAGGACGACCTCGCGGCGCTGGACCGCATCGCGGCCCGGCTGGCGCGGCGGCCCGGGAACGGCCCGGACGGCTCAGCGGGCTGACTCCGCGCGGAGGATCTCGCCCAGCCGCTCCAGCCTCCGGCGCGACTCGTCGTCGACGGGGGTGAAGCTCACCAGCCGGCCGCCCGCGTGCGGGGCGACCCACAGGCTGGTCTGGCGCAGCCGGAGCAGGCCCACGTCGGGCTGCCGGAACATCCGGGTGCCGTAGGCGGTGGGCGGGGCGACCTCGTGCCGCGCCCACAGCGCGCGGAACTCGGGCGAGGCGTCCAGGAGCCGCTTGAGCAGGCACTTCCAGGCGGGATCGGCGATGTGTCCGGCCATCGCGGCGCGGAACTTCGCGGCCATCGCCCGGATCACCTCCTCACGGTCGGCGAAGGCGTCCCGCCAGTCGGGGTGGGTGAAGGTGAGCCACATGCAGTTGCGCTCGTCGGGCGGCAGCGCGTCGAGGTCGGCCACCAGCCGCCCGTACGCGCGGTTGTGGGCCAGGATGTCGTAACGGGCGTTCTGGACGCAGGCGGGGAGCGGGTCCAGTTGCTCCAGCATCAGCCGCAGCTCCGTCGAGACGCCCGCGCAACCGGTGTCCGGCATGGGGTCGACGGTGCCGGCGAGGGCGAAGAGGTGGCTGCGCTCGCCGCGGTCGAGCCGCAGGGCGCGGGCGATGGCGTCCAGGACCTGCGCGGAGACCTTGATGTCCCGTGCCTGCTCCAGCCACGTGTACCAGGTGACGCCCACCGCGGCGAGGTGCGCGACCTCCTCGCGGCGCAGGCCGGGGGTGCGGCGCCGGGGGCCGCGCGGCAGGCCGGCCTCCTCGGGGGAGACGCGTTCGCGGCGGCTGCGCAGAAAGGCGGCCAGCTCGCCCCGGCGGACGTCGCCGGCCGTGGGCACGGCGACGACGGCGGTAGGGGGCTCCTGCAGCATCGTGCTCATGCCTCCAGCGTGCGGGACGCGGCGGCCCCGTTCCAGGTAGTACTTGTACCAGGATAAGGAGGCTCTGGTACCAGGCTGGCGGTACCGGCATCGTCTACTGCGTGAGCGATACCCGAAGCGATACCCGTACAGACGTCCGGCCGGCCCCCCTCTCCCCGGCGGCCGCCGCCGGCCCCACCGGCCCCTCCTCCGCGTTGCGCCCGCTGGGCCTGTTCACCGTGCTGATCGGTGCGGCGCTGCCGATGGTCGACTTCTTCATCGTCAACGTCGCCCTGCCCACCATCGACCACGACCTGCACGCCGGCCCGGCCCTGCTGGAGATGGTCGTCGGGGGCTACGGCGTCGCGTACGCCGTGCTGCTCGTCCTCGGCGGGCGGCTGGGCGACATGGTCGGCCGCAGGCGGCTGTTCCTCTGGGGGACGGCCGCGTTCGGGGTGACGTCCGTGGCCTGCGGGCTGGCGCCGGACGCCTGGTCGCTGGTCGCCGCCCGCGTGGCGCAGGGCGCGGCATCGGCGCTGATGCTGCCGCAGGTGCTGGCGACGATCCAGGCCACGACCGCCGGGGCGCGGCGCACCAAGGCGCTGAGCCTGTACAGCGGCACGGCCGGGGTCGCGGCGTCGGTGGGGCAGGTGCTCGGCGGCGTCCTGGTCTCCGTGGACCTCTGGGGCACCGGCTGGCGCTCGATCTTCCTGGTGAACGCGCCGGTCGCGGCGTTCGCGCTGCTGCTGGCGGTGCGTACGGTCCCCGAGACGCGCTCGGACCGTCCGACGCGGGTGGACGGGCGGGGCACCGTTCTGCTGTCGCTGACGCTGATCTCGCTGCTGCTGCCGCTGACGGAGGGCCGGGCGACGGGGTGGCCGGTGTGGGCGTGGATGCTGCTGGCGGTCTTCCCCGTGGCGGCCGTGGCGTTCGTCCTGGTGGAGCGGCGCGAGGAGGCCGCCGGGCGGACGCCGCTGGTGCCGCCGTCGCTGCTGCGGGTGCACTCGGTGCGCACCGGGCTGGCGCTGCTGGTGCCGTTCTCCCTGGGCTGGGGCGGCTTCATGTTCGTCCTGGCGGTGGCGCTGCAGGAGGGCCTGCGGCTGGGTCCGCTGGCGGCCGGGCTGGCGCTGCTGCCGCTGTGCGTGACCTTCCTGCTCGGTTCGCTGGCCGGGCCCCGGCTGGCGGCGCGGTTCGGGCGGCGGGCGGTGACCGCCGGCGCGCTGTTCCAGGTGGCGGGCCTGCTGGGGCTGGCCGCGACCTTCCACTGGGGCTGGGACGGGCTGGGCGCGGTCGGTCCCGGGCCGTCGCTGGCCGTGCTGGGGCTGGGCAACGGGCTGCTGCTGCCGATGACGCTGCGGGTCGTGCTGAGCGAGGTGCCGGTGGCGCAGGCCGGGGTGGGCGGCGGTGTGATGACCACGACCCAGCAGTCGTTCATGGCCCTCGGCGTGGCCACGCTCGGCTCGCTCTTCCTGTCGCTGTCGGGGTCCATGGCGATGCGGGATGCCGTGGTGGTGACGCTCGGCGCGCATCTGGTGGTGACGGCCGTGACACTGGCGTTGAGCCTGCGACTGCCGCGCAAGCTGGCTTGAAATCGCTGGTGCGGGCGCACAGGGACACGAGGAGAGAGGAGATGGAATGACAGATATTGAAATCTGTCATTCCATGTGTCACTCTTCCTGTGTACCCGGAACCCGTGCGCGCTCTCGCGCACCGGTTCCCGCAGCCCCGTGAAGGAGTCCCCCGTGCAGCACCGCACTCTCGGCACCACCGGCCCGCAGGTATCCGCTCTCGGCCTCGGCGCGATGGGCATGTCCGCCCTCTACGGCGACGCCGACCGCGCCGAGTCGATCGCCACGATCCACGCCGCACTCGACGCCGGCGTCACCCTGATCGACACCGGCGACTTCTACGGCATGGGCCACAACGAACTGCTCATCAACGAAGCGCTGCGCACCGCCCCCGCCGGCGCCCGCGAAAGGGCCCTGACCAGCGTGAAGTTCGGCGCCCTGCGCACCGTCGAGGGCGGCTTCACCGGCGTCGACGGCAGCCCGAACGCGGTCAAGAACTTCGCCGCGTACTCGCTGCAGCGCCTGGGCACCGACCACATCGACGTCTACCGGCTCGCCCGCCTCGACCCGGACGTCCCGATCGAGGAGACCGTCGGCGCCATCGCCGAGCTGGTCGAGGCCGGCCACGTCCGGCACATCGGCCTCTCCGAGGTCAACGCCGACACCATCCGCCGCGCGGCCGCCGTCGCGCCGATCGCCGACCTCCAGATCGAGTACTCGCTGATCTCACGCGGCATCGAGGACGACATCCTGCCCACCCTGCGTGAACTGGGCATCGGCGTCACGGCGTACGGTGTGCTCTCGCGCGGCCTGATCAGCGGCCACTTCACCCGCGACCGGCAGCTCGCCGCGAATGACTTCCGCGGCATGAGCCCGCGCTTCCAGGGCGAGAACCTCCAGCACAACCTGGACCTGGTCGAGGCGCTCCGCGAGGTCGCCGAGGCGAAGGACGCCACCGTCGCCCAGACCGCCATCGCCTGGGTCCTCTCGCGCGGCGAGGACATCGTCCCCCTGGTCGGCGCCCGCCGCCGCGACCGCCTCGCGGAGGCGCTGGGCGCGCTCGACGTCAAGCTGGAAGCGGCCGACCTCGCCGCCATCGAGCGGGCCGTCCCGGCCGGCGCGGCGGCGGGCGACCGCTACCCGACGGACCAGATGGCGCACCTCGACAGCGAGAAGTGACCGTCCCCGCGGGGCGCGGCGACCGGGGGGTACGGTCATTGAGGGGGCTCCCCGCGCCCCCGCCCCGAACCGAAAGGCCGTACGCTCCGATGCCGCCCGAGACGCTGACCCCCGCCCGCATCCTGGAAGCCACCGAGGACGTGCTGCGCCGCTTCGGCCCGGCCAAGGCCACGGTGGTCGACGTGGCGCGGGCCCTCGGCGTCAGCCACGGCAGCGTCTACCGCCACTTCGGCAGCAAGGCCGCCCTCCGCGAGGCGGTCACCCAGCGCTGGCTCGACCGGTCGCACACCGCACTGTCCGCCGTCGCCGACGCGGAGGGGCCCGCCGAGCCGCGCCTGCGGGAGTGGCTGACCGCCCTCTTCGCGGCGAAGCGCCGCAAGGCGGGCGACGACCCCGAGCTGTTCGCGACGTACATGGTCCTGGTCGGCGAGAACAGCGGTGTCGTCGAGCGGCACATCGAGACGATGATCGGCCAGCTGGCCGGCATCGTCGAAAATGGGGTCGCTCAGGGCGAGTTGGGGGCCGTGGACCCCGTCATGACGGCACGGGCGGTCTGGGACGCGACGAACCGCTTCCACGACCCGGCGTACGCGGCGGAGTGGTCCCGCCCGGAGATCGACGCGGCGTTCGAGGCGGTATGCGACCTGGTCCTGCGGGGGTTGCGCCCCGCTTGAGGACGGCGTCCGGCGCGCGCACTCACAGGCGGTGGCCGAGGAGCGCCCGGCAGACGCGGGCAAGGCTGTCCACGTGCTCGGCGGCGGACCGCAGCCCGGCACCGGGCCCGTCGAGGAGCACGGCGCGGGCGCGGGCGAGCGTGAACCTTCGCATGGCCCAGTCCTTGCTCGCGGGGCTCGTGTCGGCGGTCTGCGCATCGACTACGGGCAGCAGGGCGTGGATGTGACGGCGGAGGTCCGCCTCCAGCTCTTTGAGCTCTGTGTGCGTCGGCAGCACGGAAGTTGTGAGGGCCCTGTCGATGGTGCGGTTGATCTGGCCGGCGTCGATGAGGTCGGGCATGGGGGTTCCTCGCCGTTAGGTGGTGGGTGGTCAGCCTTGGTGAGAGCCTCCCGTTCGAGGCGGTCCGATTCGAGGACTCTTGGAGGACGTCAGAAGGACTCTCAGGGGACCTCGATAGACCCAAGTGGGTGACCTCATCAGGCCCTGCCAGGACGTAGCTTGGGGACGACGGCTGCGTCTGGAGGGTCCGTGTCACGAGCTCCCGGAAATGTCCGGTTGAAATCAGCGCGAGTGGCTGCCGGTTTCGCGTCGCAGCAGGCGCTGGCAGATGCCATCGGTCGGTCCGCGCCCAAGCTGGGGATGCGAGGTGTGACGGCAGGTGTACGTCAGGTGCGGCGCTGGGAATCAGCCGCTCCACCCTGGCCTCACCCGGACGTCGGCCGTGTCCTCGTGCATCTGCTCCGTCAGCCCCTGGAGGAGCTGGGTTTCACCCCGCCGTGGGGGCAGTCCGAAAACCGGCCGCCAGACCCCATGTGCCTCGATCCCGTCAACGGCACGACGACTGCGGCAGCCTTGACGCCCGTGCCCTCCGGAACGACGAGCTGCCTCAAACCGGTCCGCGTCGGCCAGGACTTCGCCGATGTCACCCGGGCACACCGACGTCTGTACTGGTCAGTGGCCCCGGCCACCCTGCACCCGGCAGTGCTCGGCCATGCCCGTCTGGGGTGCGCACTCCTCTCGGAGACAGTCGGCGGAAGTCGAGCCGTTATCGCCGCAGCCCTCGCGGAGAGCTACCTACTCGCAGGGCGTATCGAGTTCTTCGACCTGAGGCAAGCGGATCGGGCAGGCGAGACGCTACTGCGTGCGCTGCAAGCCGCCGGTGAGGCGGACGATTCTCTTCTGGGCAGCGCCGTCCTCGCGCACACCGCGTTCATTCCCGGCTGGGCCGGGCGTAGAGACGACGCGGTCGAGCGCCTCGTAGCCGCTCGCGCCTACGCTCGCCGTGGCCCGGCGTCGGCGGAGTTCTGGGCATGGCTGGACGCCGTCGAGGCGGAATGCCAAACGCGGTGCGGCAATCTGCGCACAGCGCTCCACTTGATCAGGCATGGCGAGGATGTGCTGGCGAACGGATCCGAGGGCGCGTCACCTCCATGGATGGACTGGTTCGATGCGACACGACTCGCCGCGTTCAAGGGCAATACCCAACTGAAGGCGGGGCATCTTCCGCAGGCCCGGGAGACACTGCAATCGGCACTCGATCAGTTGCCTGCCGAATCCGGCAAGCAGCGCACGGTGATCCTCGGCGACCTCGCGGCAGTCGAGGCAGCCGCGGGCGATCCGGAGAAGGCATGCGCGTACGCGTGCCAAGCCCTCGAACAACTCGGAACAACCTGGTACGCAACGGGCATGGACCGGGTCCGGGACGTACGTCGATCGCTCGCGGCCTGGCAGCACGAGCCGTGTGTACGAGACCTTGACGACCGGCTGTACTCCTGGGGAACGACCGTCAGCGCGCTTCGGCGTTGAACTTCGCGATACGTTCCACAAGTTCCGTCAGACTTTCGACCCGGAACGTGGGAACGCTCTGCGCATCCGGCGTCTGCCACTGGATCGTCGCCCACGGGCCGCGTCGGACGAGTGCCGTGTGCATGCGCGCGGAGGCCGCGGGCCTGATGTCGTTGTCGACGCGGTCGCCGACGTAAAGGATCTCTTCCGGCCGGAACGGCACGACCTCGGCGACCCGGACGAAGAACTCCGGGTCCGGCTTGGACGCGCCCCAGTCGTCGCTGGTCCCGATGAGGTCCACGTCGCCCGCGAACAGCTCACGGAGCAGACCACCGGCCCAGACGGTCTGATTTCCGGCGATGCCCAGCCATAGGCCCGCCTCCCGGAGCTCCCTCAGAGCAGGCCGCACGTCCGGGTAGAGATCGTCCTCGCCGAACCATTCGGGCTGCCCGGCCGCAGCGCGGGCCGCGCGCTGCTCGCCGAGGTCGAAACCCGGCCGGAACTCCTGGAAGGTCTCGCGGTAGTCGCGCCCCTGCGCGATCACCGCACCGAACATCGCGGCGAAGGTGTGCCGCGGCACGCCCAGCCAGTCGGCCCACGTCCCGTACTCGCGGGTCTCGTCCACGAGGCACTCGCCCACATCGAACACCACTGCGCGAATCATGACGGCAGACTAGAGCACCCCGGGCGCCCCGGCCGCTCCCTATCCCACGCCCAGGAACCGCAGCACAGCCAGTACCCGCCGGTGATCCGCGTCGGCCTTCGGCAGGTCCAGCTTCGCCAGGATGCTGTTGATGTGCTTGGCGACGGCGGACTCGCTCACCACCAGCTGCGCCGCGATTCCCGCGTTCGAGCGCCCGCCCGCCATCAGCTCCAAGACCTCCCGCTCCCTGCGCGTCAGCCGGTCCAGGGGGTCGCTGTGGCGGCGGAGCAGCAGCTGGGAGACGACCTGCGGGTCGAGGGCCGTGCCGCCGGCGGCGACGCGTCGCAAGGCGTCGATGAACTCCTCGACGTCCGCGACGCGTTCCTTGAGCAGATAGCCGACGCCCCGGGTGTCGCCGGACAGCAGGTCGGCGGCGTACCGCTCCTCCACGTACTGGGAGAGCAGCAGCACCGCCGTGTCCGGCCACTGCTCGCGGACGACGAGGGCAGCTCGTACGCCCTCGTCGGTGAAGCCCGGCGGCATGCGGACGTCGAGGACGGCGAGGTCCGGGCGGTGTTCCTCCATCGCCGTCAACAGCGCTTCCGCGTCGCCGACTTCCGCGACCACGTCGAACCCGGCCGTCTCCAGGACCTTCACCAGGCCGATCCTGAGCAGGACGGAATCCTCGGCGATCACAGCGCGCACGGCAGCTCCACGGTCACGACGGTCGGGCCCCCCACGGGGCTGCTGAACGAGAACGTGCCGTCGACCGACGCGACGCGCTTGGCGAGACCCGCCAGCCCGGTGCCGCCCGAAGGGTCGGCCCCGCCCACGCCGTCGTCGGAGACGACGACGAGAAGTATCCCCCCGAACCGCTCGACCGAGACGTCGGCCCTCGACGCCTGGGCGTGCTTGACCACGTTCGCGAGCGCCTCGGAGACCACGAAGTAGGCCACGGCCTCGATGGTGGGGGACGGCCGCGACGCCAGGTCGACCTTCAGCCGGACCGGCAGCGGCGCGCGTTCCGCGATGCCGGACAGCGCGGCGTCCAGCCCCCTGTCCTCCAGCACGGCCGGGTGCAGGCCCCGCACAAGGCTGCTCAACTCGCTGATGGCCTCCTTCGCCTCGCGGTGCGCCTCGTCGATGACCTTCCGCGCGTCGTCGGGGATGTCCTTGAGGGTGATCTTCGCCAGGCCCAGGTTCACCGCCATCGACACCAGGCGCTGCTGCGCGCCGTCGTGCAGGTCGCGCTCGATGCGGCGGCGCTCGGCGTCGGCGGCGTCGACGACGCCCGCGCGTGACTCGGTGACTTCGGCCACGCGGGCCGCCAGCAGCTCCTCCGGGCTGGGCCCGAGCAGGGCCGCGGCGCGCTCGGCGTCGATCCGGACCAGCGTGCCGCACAGCCGCGCCCCGCCGTAGAGGGTGGCGAGCCCGGCGGCGGTGACGTACGCGGCGGTCGTGGTGTAACCGGCTTGGGCCAGGCGCACGTCCACCGGCACCGCCCAGATCCAGACGTAGATCGTCGCGGCCGCGAGGGCGACAGGGCCGGTGACGAGGGTCAGCAGACCGGCGGCGGCGACGGCGGGGGCGAGCAGCAGGTGGTAGCGGATCTGCCGCCCCGGATACCAGGCGCGCAGCCGGGCCTCGACCCGCTCACGCCGTGACGCACCGCCGGTGGCGGGGCCGGCCGGCCGCGGTATGTCCACACCCACCCACCGGAAGCGGGCCCGCTGGAGCGCGGTGAGGGCGGGCGTCAGCAGCGCGATCACGCAGAGCGGCCAGCACACCGACAGCAGGATCTCCGGCACCGAGCTCACGTCGTACGCGAGCCACGGCGTCGCCAGGATCAGCAGCGCCGGAAGGTGGAGGAGCGCGCCGACGGCCAGGCAGGCGCTGGGGCGCCGCGCACGCGACAGGGGTTGGAGAGCGGTGCGCAGCGCAGGGGCAATAACCATGCGAGAACGGTAAGGCCGCAGGTCAGGGCCGGACCATGGCGCTGCTGCCCGTCCCAGGGGTGCAACCAGTGCCACCCCGGGACGGACAGCAGCGTTACTGACGTTGAGCGCCCGGCCCGGAAGGCTGGAGGTCATGAGGGGAAGCCAGGACACCGCCGAGGAGAAGTCCGCCATGACCGCCGATGTCATCACGCTGCCCATTCGCACCGCCGCGCCGCGCGCGAGGCACCGCCGCCTGCTGGGCTACGCGCTGATCGGCTCCGGACTGGCCCTCGTCCCCTGGCTGTACGTCCTCGCCACCGGCCTGCCGCCGACGGCCACCGCCGTGCACTGGCCGCTGGCCTGGGTCGGCCTCGACGCCCTGGAGGCGGCGGGCCTGGTCACCACGGGCCTGCTGGCCCTCCGCCACGACCCCCGCCGCGCGGTGGCGGCCACCGCGACGGCGACGCTGCTCGTGGTGGACGCCTGGTTCGACACGGTGACGGCGGCTCCGGGGGCGGATTTCGCATCCGCGCTGGTGATGGCGGGGGTGGAGCTGCCGCTGGCGGGGGTGTGCGGGGCGATTGCCGTACACGCGCGCGAGAACCGCTCACGGGGGTGACGCCCGGACGACTGGACCGTGCCTGTCGGTGGCCGTCGATACGTTGAGTGTCCGACTGCCCGAGCGGACAGGAAGGAGCATCATGGCAACCATGGTCGAGACACCGCCTCGCACGACACCGCCGCCGGCGATAAGCCGCACCTCGGAGCCGACGGCTTTCGAGGAAATGTGCAACCTTCTCGAACAGATCGACGCTGATCTCCCGGACGGCTACCGCACGGAGATCATCGGGGGGAACATCGTCGTGTCACCGTGGTCAAAAGGCTTGTACCTGCGCATCATGCGCAGCCTGGTGCGCCAGCTCCGCCCGCATCTGCCCGAGGGCCACGAGATCGACACCTCTCCGTGCCTCTTCCTCTTTCCAGGACACGAGCGCAGTTACGGCCCGGACATCCACGTCTCCGACGAGGCCCTGACGAACGTCGACAGCATCCATCTGCCGGGGGAAGCCTTGTCCCTGGTCGGCGAGCTGACGTCCCCCTCGACCGCGGACTTCGACCGCCGGGAGAAGGTCGAGGTCTACGGCAGGGCCGAGGTACCCGTATATGTGCTCGTCGACATGGACGAGACCACCGTCACCGTCTATTCGTCCCCGTCCAGCAAGGGCTACCGGACTCACACACAGATCAAGTTCGGCGAGAAGGTCCGGATCCCGGTGCCCTTCGAGTGCGAGCTCGACACCGCCGGCTGGGATTCCTGACCCTCCCCGGAACAGCCCGAAGGCCCCGGCCCGCAGAGCAGGGACCGGGGCCTTCGGCCGAGGAACGAAGAAGCGTCAGCAACCCAGCAGACGCGACCCGAGGTAGCCCTCGATCTGGTCCAGGGACACCCGCTCCTGCTTCATCGTGTCGCGCTCGCGCACGGTCACCGCGTTGTCGTCCAACGTGTCGAAGTCGACCGTGACGCAGAACGGCGTGCCGATCTCGTCCTGGCGGCGGTAGCGGCGGCCGATCGCGCCCGCGTCGTCGAACTCGATGTTCCAGTTCTTGCGCAGGTCCGCCGCGAGGCCCTTGGCCTTCGGGGAGAGCTGCGGGTTGCGGGAGAGCGGCAGGACCGCGACCTTCACCGGCGCCAGACGCGGGTCGAGGCGCATGACGACGCGCTTCTCCATGACGCCCTTGGCGTTGGGGGCCTCGTCCTCGTTGTACGCGTCGAGCATGAAGGCCAGCATGGCGCGGTTGAGGCCGGCCGCCGGCTCGATGACGTACGGGAAGTAGCGCTCGCCGGCTTCCTGGTCGAAGTACGACAGGTCCTGGCCCGAGCCCTGGGAGTGGGCCTTGAGGTCGAAGTCGGTGCGGTTGGCCACACCCTCCAGCTCGGAGAACTCGGTGCCGCCGAAGTTGAAGCGGTACTCGATGTCGACGGTGCGCTTGGAGTAGTGGGAGAGCTTCTCAGCGGCGTGCTCGTACCACCGCATGTTCTCCTCGCGCATGCCGAGGCCGGTGTACCAGTTCCAGCGCTGGGCCATCCAGTACTCGTGCCACTCCTCGTCCTCGCCCGGCTTGACGAAGAACTCCATCTCCATCTGCTCGAACTCGCGGGTGCGGAAGATGAAGTTGCCCGGCGTGATCTCGTTGCGGAAGGACTTGCCCGTCTGGGCGATGCCGAACGGGGGCTTCTTGCGCGAGGTCGTCTGGACCTGGGAGAAGTTGGTGAAGATGCCCTGCGCGGTCTCGGGGCGCAGGTAGGTCACCGCGCCGGAGTCCTGTGTCGGGCCGAGGTGGGTCGACAGCAGGCCGGAGAACTGCTTCGGCTCGGTGAAGGCGCCCTTGTTGCCGCAGTGCGGGCAGTTGAGGTCGGCGAGGCCGTTCTCGGGGAGCTTGCCGTGCTTGGCCTCGTACGCCTCCTCCAGGTGGTCCGCGCGGAAGCGCTTGTGGCAGGAGGTGCACTCGGTCAGCGGGTCGGTGAAGGTGGCGACGTGACCGGACGCCTCCCACACCTCGCGGGCGAGGATCACCGACGAGTCGAGACCGACCACGTCGTCGCGCGAGGTGACCATGGAACGCCACCACTGACGCTTGATGTTCTCCTTGAGCTCCACGCCGAGGGGTCCGTAGTCCCAGGCGGCACGCTGTCCGCCGTAGATCTCACTGCACGGATAGACAAAGCCACGGCGCTTGCTCAGGCTGACGATGGTGTCGATCTTGTCGGCGGCCACGGTGCTCTCTTCATTGCGACGACGAACAGCGAATGATTCAGGTTACCGGCGCTGCCACCCTCCTAATCAAATCGGCTCTGGCCTTGGCTTGACCGGACCCCGCCGGGAGGGACGTGACGCACCTGTTGTTGACAATCGTTTCCACTTTTGTTGAAAATGACTGTCATGAACGTATGCCGTCCCCGCTCCTCCCGAATAACCACCGCCGCCGTCGCCACGGCCGCAGCCCTCGGGCTGCTCACCCTGTCGGCGTGCTCCTCCTCCGGCGCGACGAGCAGGACGGCGGACGGCAGGCTGACGGTGGTCGCGTCGTTCTACCCCATGCAGTTCCTGGCCGAGCAGATCGGCGGCGACCACGTCAGCGTGACCAATCTGACGAAGCCCGGCCAGGAGCCGCACGACCTGGAGCTCACCCCCAAGCAGACCGGCTCGCTGACCGACGCCGGCGCGATCGTCCACCTCAAGGGCGTCCAGCCCGCCGTGGACGAGGCGATCAAGCAGTCCGGCAACAAGCACGTCGCCGACGCGGCCTCCCTCACCGGGCTGGAGAAGCACGGCACCGAGGTCGAGGGCGAATCCCACGACGAGCACGAAGGTCACAGCCACTCCGGCGAGGAGGCCGGCGCCGACCCCCACATCTGGCTCGACCCGGTGAAGTACGCCGAGGTCGCCAAGGGCGTCACCAAGACCCTCGCCGAGGCCGACCCCGACCACCGGGCGGACTTCGAGAAGAACCGGGACGTCCTGGTCAAGAAGCTCGACGGGCTGAACAAGAAGTTCTCGGCCGGCCTGAAGAACCGTGCCTCCGGCACCTTCATCACCACCCACGCCGCGTTCGGCTACCTCGCCGAGCGCTACGGCCTGGAGCAGGAGGCCATCTCCGGCGTCGACCCCGAGTCCGAGCCCAGCGCCGCGCGGATCAAGGACCTGCACAAGCTGGCCGAGGAGCACCACGTCAGCACGGTCTTCTTCGAGACCATCGCCAACCCGGCCACGGCGAAGACCCTCGCCGGCGACCTCGGGCTGAAGACGGACGTGCTCGACCCGCTCGAAGGGATCACCGACAAGTCCCGGGGCGCCGACTACTTCGCGGTCATGGAGTCCAACCTCGCCGCCCTCCAGAAGGCGCTCGGCACCAAGTGACGGAGGACAACACCATGGACGATCAGCCCGTCATATCCCTGCGCGGCGCGACGGCGACCCTCGGCGCGCGACCGGTCCTGCGCGGCGTGGACCTGACCGTACGGCGCGGCGAGGTCGTCGCGCTGCTCGGCGCCAACGGCTCCGGCAAGTCCACGGCCGTGCGCGCCGTCGTCGGCCAGGTGCCGCTCACCGGCGGCGAGCTGGAGCTCTTCGGCACGCCCCGGCGGCGCTTCCGCGACTGGGCGCGCGTCGGGTACGTACCGCAGCGCACCACCGCCGCCGGCGGGGTGCCCGCGACCGTGGGCGAGGTCGTCTCCGCCGGGCGGCTGGCCCGCACCCGGCTGGGCTTCCTGCGCAAGGCCGACCGCGCGGCCGTCGTACGGGCCCTGGAGCTCGTCGGCATGGCCGACCGGCTGAGGGACTCCGTCGACGCGCTCTCCGGCGGCCAGCACCAGCGGGTGCTCATCGCCCGCGCGCTGGCCGGCGAACCCGAACTGCTGATCATGGACGAGCCGATGGCCGGCGTGGACCTGGCCAGCCAGGAGGTCCTCGCGGACGCCCTGCGCGCCCAGGTCGCCCGGGGCGCCACCGTCCTGGTCGTCCTGCACGAGCTCGGCCCGCTGGAGCCGCTCATCGACCGCGCGGTCGTGCTCCGCGACGGCTGCGTCGTCCACGACGGCCCGCCGCCCGAGGCCGTGGGCCAGCACGCTCCCCCAAGCACTCAGCTCCGTTCGTGCAGGGGGTGCCCCCATCCCGGCCACGACCATGTACACCCGCACGCCGGCCCGGCAGCGGAACCGATTCGGACAGGGCTGCTGACCTGATGGACATCCTCGAACCCGCCTTCATGCAGCGGGCCCTGCTCGCCGCGCTGCTCGTCGGCCTCACCGCCCCCGCCATCGGCACCTACCTCGTCCAGCGCCGGCAGGCGCTGATGGGCGACGGCATCGGCCACGTCGCCCTCACCGGCGTCGGCCTGGGCTTCCTGCTCAACACCAGCCCCGTGTGGATCGCGACGGCCGTGTGCGTGGTCGGCGCCGTCGTGATGGAGCTGATCCGCTCGTACGGCAAGGCGCGCGGCGACATCGCGCTCGCCATGCTCTTCTACGGCGGCATGGCCGGCGGCGTGATGCTGACGAGCCTGTCGGACGCCGGCTCCAACGCCAACCTGGTCTCGTACCTCTTCGGCTCGATCACCACCGTGTCGGAACAGGACATGACCGCCATCTGCGTGCTGGCGGCGTTCGTGATCCTGGTCACCATCGGCCTGCGGCGGCAGCTCTTCGCCATCTGCCAGGACGAGGAGTTCGCCCGGGTCACCGGCCTGCCGGTGCGGCTGCTGAACCTGCTCGTCGCGATCACGGCCGCGGTGACCGTCACCGTCGCCATGCGCGTCGTCGGCCTGCTGCTGGTCAGCGCCCTGATGGTGATCCCCGTCGCCGCCTCGCAGGCGATCTCGCGCAGCTTCGCGACGACCTTCGCGCTGGCCATGGGCATCGGCGTGGTGGTCGCCGTCTCCGGCACGGCCACCTCGTACTACGTGGACGTGCCGTCCGGCGCGACCATCGTGCTGCTGGCGATCGGCGTCTTCATCGCGCTGACGGCGCTCGCGGCGCCCCTGGCCAGGAAACGCGCCCGGCGGACCGCCGGGCGGGAGGAGTGCACGCTCCCGGTGCCCGAGAGCCGCCCCGCCGGCGACGACGTCCACGTCTGAGCCACCCGGCGGCGGCGCGCCGTAAAGATCCGTAAAGGTCGCACCGGGCGGTCCGGGCTTACCCGCCCGGTCGCTCGGACTGGCACAATTGGCCGTGCGACACGTGCGGATGGGTGTTCAGGCGAGCTTTTGGAGGCAACTGTGGCGACCGCGGGTCCCCCGGTACGCGGCCGGTCCACCAAGCAGCGGGCCGCGGTCGCGGCCGCGCTCGACGAGGTGGATGAGTTCCGGAGCGCGCAAGAACTCCATGACATGCTCAAGCACCGCGGCGCCTCGGTCGGTCTGACCACCGTCTACCGCACGCTCCAGTCCCTGGCCGACGCCGGCGAGGTCGACGTGCTGCGCACCAGCGAGGGCGAGGCGGTCTACCGCCGCTGTTCCAGCGGTCACCACCACCACCTGGTGTGCCGGCAGTGCGGCAAGGCCGTCGAGGTCGAGGGCCCGGCCGTGGAGAAGTGGGCGGACTCGATCGCGGCCGAGCACGGCTTCGTGGACGTCGCCCACACCATCGAGATCTTCGGCACCTGCGGGGACTGCGCGGCGGCGCGCTGATCCGGCAGGCGAATGCCCCGGGTGCCGGACGGCACCCGGGGCATCGACGTGTGCGCGCGGCTTACGCGCGGGGCAGATGGGCGTCCAGCAGCGCCCGGAGCCGGTCCACGTCTCCCGGTGCGGTGAGGGCGCGCTTGGGCAGGACGACAAGGCAGTTGCCGCCCTTGTCGGCGCTCAGGAGCATGAAGACGTCCTTCGTCTCGGCATAGCGGGCGAAGAGCGACCACGCCATCGACTGGGACGACCGCGCCGACGCTCCGGCGATCCCCCCGGCGGCCACCGTGGTGCGCGTCGGCCCCTGCAGCCGCGCGGTCCGGTGAAAGGCGCGAGCCTGCAGGACCGGGAGGAACAGCACGGCGAGCACGCACCAGGCGCCGACCCCCAGCGGGCCCCAGTCCCTCCCCCGCAGCCCGCCGGGCCCGCCCGCGGCGACGAGGAGGAGGGTCGCGAAGACCACGTAGGCGAGCGGCAGCAGCACCCTCAGCGCACGCGCCCGGGGGACGGAGCGGGTACGGGCGCGCAGCCCGGACCGTATGTCGGCGGCCGTCAGCTCGTACTCGAACGTCAGGGAACCGTCCGAAACCGGCGCCGTCGTCGCCTCGCTCACACGCCGCCCTGCCCGTCGTTCGGCACCGCTCCGCCGAACCGGCGGTCGCGCTGGGCGTACTCCAGGCACGCCCGCCACAGGTCACGGCGGTCGAAGTCCGGCCAGAGCACGTCCTGGAAGACCATCTCGGCGTAAGCGCTCTGCCAGATCAGGTAGTTGGACGTGCGCTGTTCGCCGGACGGGCGTACGAACAGGTCGACGTCCGGCATGTCCGGGTAGTAGAGGTACTTCCCGAAGGTCTTCTCATTGACCTTCGACGGGTCGAGCTTGCCCGCGGCGATGTCCCGCCCTATGGCCGCCGCGGCGTCGGCGATCTCCGCGCGGCCGCCGTAGTTCACACAGAAGTACATGGTCATGGCGTCGTTGTTCTTCGTCTGCTCCTGCGCGACCTGGAGCTCCTCGACCACCGACTTCCACAGCTTCGGCATCCGGCCGGTCCAGCGGACCCGGATGCCCAGCTCGTCCATCTCGTCGCGGCGGCGGCGGATGACGTCCCGGTTGAAGTTCATCAGGAAGCGCACCTCCTCGGGCGAGCGCTTCCAGTTCTCGGTCGAGAAGGCGTACAGGGAGAGGTTCTTGACGCCCATCTCCAAACAGCCCTTGAGCACGTCCATGACGACGCCCTCGCCGACCTTGTGGCCCTCGGTGCGCGGCAGGCCGCGCTCCTTCGCCCAGCGGCCGTTGCCGTCCATGACGATCGCCACGTGGTTGGGCACCAGCTCACCGGGGATCTTCGGCGGACGCGCCCCGGACGGGTGCGGCTCGGGGGTGAGGTACTCGCGTCGGGAACGGCCAAGAATCCCGCGTCGTGCCATGGGTGCCACTTCTCCTCGATACCGGTTACTTCTCTACATAACGGAGGGAGCGGAGTCCCCGCTCCAGGTGCCAGTGCAGATACGCCGCCACCAGGCCGCTGCCCTCCCTGACATGGCGCGCCTCGCAGGCGTCCGCCGTCGCCCAGTCCCCGGTCAGCAGCGCGCCGAGAAGCTCGATCGACTCCGAGGAGGGTACGACGCTTCCCGGCACCCGGCACTCACCGCACACGACGCCGCCCGCGGCCACCGAGAAGAACCGGTTCGGTCCGGGCATACCGCACTTCGCGCACGCCCCGAAGCTGGGCGCGTAGCCGTTGACGGCGAGCGAGCGCAGCAGGAACGCGTCCAGGATCAGGTGCGGGGCGTGCTCGCCCCCGGCGAGCGTGCGCAGCCCTCCGACCAGCAGTAGGTACTGCTGCACGGCGGGCTCGCCCTCGTGGTCGGTGAACCGCTCGGCGGTCTCCAGCATGGCGGTGCCGGCGGTGTAGCGGGCGTAGTCGGTGACGATCGGGCCACCGTAGGCGGCGATGGTCTCGCTCTGGGTGCACAGCGGCAGCCCGCGCCCGACGAGCTCGCCGCCGCGCGCGAAGAACTGCACGTCGACGTGCGAGAACGGCTCCAGCCGCGCCCCGAACTTCGACTTCGTACGCCGCACGCCTCGGGCGACGGCACGGACGCGGCCGTGACCGCGGGTGAGCAGCGTGATGATGCGGTCTGCTTCGCCCAGCTTCTGGGTACGGAGGACGACGCCGTCGTCGCGGAAGAGACTCATCGCCCGCCCCCATGGGTGTCCGGCCGGGGGTACGGGGGTTGTCCCCCGGGAGAACCCAGCATGATGCGGTCTGCTTCGCCCAGTTTCTGGGTGCGGAGGACGATGCCGTCGTCGCGGGACAGACTCATGGAGCCATTGTCCCGTACGGGCGGCGTGGGACGGACCGCCGCGGAGGTGGACGGGGGCCCTCCGCGCGAGGGCACAATGACCCCCATGCTGATCTTCCCTTCCCCCGTGAGCACGCGGTGAGCGCGGCACGCCCACCGCGCCGGTACCCGCTGTCGGCGGTCTCCTCGGCCGTGGCCGGTCTCGCCCTGGTCCTGACGGCGGGCTTCCTGCTGTTCGTCACCGTGCCCGACCGGCAGGCCACCGGCCGGGCCTTCGCGACGGCGTCCGCCTGCGTGGCGGACGAGCCCGCCACGGACTGCAGGAAGACGGTGGACACCACCGTCAAGAAGATCCGGACCACCTCCGACGCCGACGCGACGTACTACTGGCTCACCCTCGCCGAGGGCGGCGGCGCCACCCACCAGGTGGAGCTGAGCGGGCCGGGCCCGGTCTTCGGCGCCGTCCTGGCCGGTGACCGGGTGAGCGCGACGCTGTGGCGCGGCAAGGTCCGCTACGTCGAGTTCCGGGGCATGCGGCAGTACGAGGCCGACGAGCCCAAGGACGCCTACCGCTTCCCGCTGGGCGCCGGCCTGTGCCTGCTCGGCCTGGGCACCACGGGCCTCTGGTTCGCCCGTTGGACGTGCCGCCGGGCCCCTCGCGACCCGGCGCTGGACCCCTGGCGGCTCACCCTCGGACTGACGTCGGGGCTGGTCCTCTCCCTGCTCGCCGTCTTCTCCCCGATCATGACGGACACGGCCTCCACGGCCCTGCTCGTCACCGGCAGCGGCGCGGTCCTCGTCGCCCTCGCCGCTTTCGCCCTCTCCCGGCCCCTCCGGCGGCGGCCGCCGGGCTCGGCCGGGACACGTGCCCGGCATGTGAGGACCCGCGTCCGGGCCTGAGACCCGGCCCACGGGAGCGATGCACCGGTGGGGAGACGTTCCGCCTAGGCCGTGTCCGGCGGATCACGTGAGCGGGCGGCCGCAGGGCCGTATCGTGCGCACCACCGCTGCGCGGCGGTGTCCTCAATCTCCCCCAGCTACCGCTGGGGGTGCCCCCAACGGGCTTGATTGCGGCTGAGCTCAGCCGCAATCAAGCCCGTCCGGCGTTTGAGGACGCGCCCGCAGGGCGCCCGCCGCCGCAGGCGGCAAAGAAGACCCGCCGGACACGGCCTAGGACTGCGTCCTGGCCGCCGCCAGCAGGCGGTCCGTGTCCTCCGGGCAGATCAGCAGCGCCCGGCCCACCGTGGCGAGCACCTCGCGCTCGGCGGGGCGGTACGGGCCGTCCGCCAGGGCGATCCGCGCGCCCTGCAGCAGGATCGACTCCCGCCCGGCGGGCTGGAGGTGCGGGGCCAGGGGCTCCAGCGCCTCGTGCAGCTCGATCGCCAGCGCCGTACCGCGCGGGTCGAACCCGTCGCGGCCGCAGCCGCCGCCCAGTCCCGTGCCGCCCGCGTACATGCCCGGCAGCCGGCCCGTGTCCGCGGCGAGCGCCTCGATCAGGGTGATCAGCTGTTCCTCGCTGCAGTCGACGAAGCCGGCGGCGCGCACCGCGCCCACCGCGGCCCTGCGGACCGTACGGGCCTCGGTGCCGCCCGCGGCGAGGACGGCGAGGGCGACGGTGTGGACGGCGTCGCGGAGCATCGCGGAGAAGCGCGTGGTCGTGGGGTGGTCGAGGACGTCCACCTGGTGGTGGACGCGGCAGGCGGTGCACTCGACGACGGGGCCGGCCGGCCCGCGCGGCAGCAGCGGGACCCCGAACACGACGAGCCGACGGCGCCCGGTACGACGGCGGTAGTTGCGGTCGCCGCCGCACCCGGGGCAGTAGAACTCGCCGTCGCCGACGGTCCGCCACACGGTGCGTACGCCCACCACACACCGGTCCGGACCGGATCGGCCTTGCGCGTGCATCACGGCGCACCTCCATAACGCCACGGCCTCGTCGCCGCGTTGACGTGATGTTAGCCACATCGATGATGCGGCGTCAGTACCCCGTGCGCAGAGTCCGGGCGCCAGTTGGGCGATTACGCCACCGAGCCACCGGATACGGTGGATTCGGCGGCGGTCGCTTGACGGCTGTTCGGATTCAGGCGCTCGGATTCAGCCGCGGTAGGCGCGGTTGACGGCCGAGACCACGGCCTTGATCGAGGCGCGCGTGGTGTTGGGGTCGATGCCGATGCCCCACAGCACCTTGCCGTCGATCACGCACTCGATGTACGAGGCGGCCCGCGCGCCGGCGCCCTCGCTCATCGTGTGCTCGGTGTAGTCCAGCAGGCGGGCGTCGACGCCGATGGCGGCGAGCGCGTCGAAGAAGGCGGAGATCGGACCGTTGCCGGTACCGGCCAGCACCGTCTCCGCGCCGTCCACGACGGCCTCGACGGTCAGCGCGTCGGTGCCCTCGCCGGCGGTCGAGGTCTGGTGCGAGCGCAGGGCGATCCGGCCCCAGGGGTTGTCGCCCACGGGCAGGTACTCGTCCTGGAAGACCGACCAGATCTCCTGCGGGGTGACCTCGCCGCCCTCGGCGTCCGTCTTGGCCTGGATGATCCGGGAGAACTCGATCTGCATCCGGCGCGGCAGGTCCAGCTTGTGGTCGTTCTTCAGGACGTAGGCGATGCCGCCCTTGCCGGACTGGGAGTTGACGCGGATGACCGCCTCGTACGAACGGCCGACGTCCTTGGGGTCGATGGGCAGGTACGGCACGGCCCACTCGATGTCGTCGACGGTCTTCCCGGCGGCGGTGGCGGTGGCCTCCATCGCCTCGAAGCCCTTCTTGATGGCGTCCTGGTGGGAGCCGGAGAAGGCGGTGTAGACCAGGTCGCCCGCGTAGGGGTGGCGCGGGTGGACCTCCATCTGGTTGCAGTACTCGGCGGTCCGGCGGACCTCGTCGATCTGCGAGAAGTCGATCTGCGGGTCGACGCCCTGGGAGAAGAGGTTCATGCCCAGGGTGACCAGGTCGACGTTGCCGGTCCGCTCGCCCTGGCCGAAGAGGCAGCCCTCGACACGGTCCGCGCCCGCCATGACCGCCAGCTCGGCGGCGGCGACGGCCGTGCCCCGGTCGTTGTGCGGGTGCGCGGACAGGCAGACGTACTCACGCCGGGACAGGTTCCGCGACATCCACTCGAAGCGGTCGGCGTGGGTGGAGGGCGTGGAGCGCTCGACGGTCGCCGGCAGATTGAGGATGATCTCCCGGCCGGGCTCGGGCTGCCAGACGTCCATGACGCCCTCGCAGACCTCCAGGGCGAAGTCCAGCTCCGTGTCGGTGAAGATCTCCGGCGAGTACTGGTAGCCGAAGATCGTCTCGTCGCCGAGGATCTTGTCGGCGTACTCGACGACCAGCCGGGTGCCGTCGACCGCGATCTGCTTGACCTGCTCGCGGGAGCCGCGGAAGACGACGCGGCGGAAGACGGGGGCGGTGGCGTTGTAGAGGTGGACCGTGGCCCGGTGCGCGCCGCGCAGGGACTCGACCGTGCGCTCGATCAGCTCCTCGCGCGCCTGGGTCAGGACGGAGATCGTCACGTCCTCGGGGATCGCGCCCTCTTCGATGATCGACCGTACGAAGTCGAAGTCGGTGGCCCCGGAGGAGGGGAAGCCGACCTCGATCTCCTTGTAGCCCATGCGGACCAGCAGGTCGAACATCTCGCGCTTGCGGGCCGGGGACATCGGGTCGATCAGCGCCTGGTTGCCGTCGCGCAGGTCGGTGGAGAGCCAGCGCGGGGCGGCGGTGATGCGCCGGTCGGGCCAGGCACGGTCGGGGATCTCGACGGCTTCGTAGCGGCCGTACTTGTGGACCGGCATCCCGGAGGGGCGCTGCCGCACGGTCGCGGCGGTGACGGGCGTGGGGCGGCCGACGGCCACGGTCTCGAAAGTGCGGGGCTCGGGCATCTGCGTAGGGCTCCTCGTGTGTCCACTGGGACGGCCGACGGGGCTGATCACCGGCGGGTGACCGCAACACCGAACTCCGCGGGGAGGGGGTCGGCCTACGACTACAGGCCCTCGCCGCGGCAGCTAAGAAGAAGCAGCCCGTAACGCATGATGTCCAGAACCCTAACCGAGACGGCCGCGGCGCAGGACCCCCGTATCAGCATGCGGGACACCGGCGCCCCGAAGCGGGCCGGGAAGAGTGGAGCGGAAATACGGAATTGCCGTCCCTCAAATAGCAGACAACCACTCGATTTCATTAATCATGACGGCAAGCAGTGACAAGGCGGAGGCCGGGTGCCACATTGCTCGGATGAAACCCGCTATGCACCCGGTCTTCTGCACGATCGTGCCTCCGCACGTCCTGGACAAGCTCGCACAGTCGGACGACCCCGCGATCCGCGAGCCCGCGCAACGCACCCTCGAACACGACTCCCTCCAGCGCACCCGCCGCCGGATCACGGCGGTCCGCGGCGCCGTCGCACCGACGGGCACCCCGTCCGACACGCCGCGGCGCACCATCTTCGACGCCGGACACCGGGAGGTCGCGCCGGGGAAGAAGGTGCACTCCGAGGGCGACCAGCCGGCCAAGGACGCCACGGTCAACCGCGCACACGCCGGTCTGGGCGCCACCTTCGATCTTTATCTGAAGGTCTACGGACGGCATTCCATCGACGGCTCCGGGCTGCCGCTGGATGCCACCGTGCACTACGGCGAGAATTACGACAACGCGTTCTGGGACGGTTCCCAGATGGTCTTCGGGGACGGGGACAACGATCTCTTCCTGGACTTCACGATCCCGGTGGACGTGATCGGCCACGAGCTCACCCACGGAGTGACCCAGCACACCGCGAATCTGGAGTACTACGGCCAGTCGGGCGCGCTGAACGAGTCCCTCTCGGACGTCTTCGGCTCGCTCATCAAGCAGTACGCGCTCGGGCAGTCCGCCGACCGGGCCGACTGGCTGATCGGGGCGGGCCTGCTGGGCCCCAACGTGGACCGCGGCGAGGCGCTGCGCTCGATGAAGGCGCCGGGGACGGCGTACGACGACGACGTGCTGGGCAAGGACCCGCAGCCCGCCACCATGGACGACTACGTCCGCACCTCACGCGACAACGGCGGCGTGCACATCAATTCCGGCATCCCCAACCACGCCTTCTACCTCCTGGCCACGGACCTGGGCGGCAACGCCTGGGAGCGGGCGGGCAAGATCTGGTACGCCACGCTGACCGGCGGTGAGCTGGCCTCGGACGCCGATTTCGCGGAGTTCGCGCGGCTGACGGCGGCGTCGGCCCGGGGACTGTACGGCGACGGGGACGAGATTCAGGCCGTTCTCAAGGCGTGGTCCCGGGTGGGGGTTCCCACCTCGTAGAGCGGAGCGGACGGGGTAAGGATGGCGGTATGCGTATTGCCATCACCCGAACAGGCGGTTTCGCGGGCATCGAGCGCCGGGCCGAGTTGGATACCACCGGCCGGCCCGACGCGGTGCACGTGCAGGCGCTGGCACACCGGGCGGTCGGTCACACCCCGGGTACGGGCCCGGGGTGCGGGACGACGTCGCCGCGCGGGGTGCCGGACGCCTTCCACTACGAGATCACCGTGGACGGCCGCACGGTCCACTGCGCGGACCCGAACCTCACGCCCGAGCAGCGGGAGCTGATCACGCTCGTGCTGAAGGAAGGCGCGTGAGGGAAGGGCCCGGCAGCGCGGGGTCAGGAAGCGTGCGGCCGGCCGGCGGACGGCTCAGAAGCCCAGCTTGCGGAGCTGCTTCGGAACCACTCCCTCTGCCACCCTCGCACCGCTCGGCCCCGGGAAGCCTCCCGGGCTTCGGGCGACTGCGCCGGCCTCCGGCCGACGGAGGACGTCCCGCTAGAAGCCGAGCTTCCGCAGCTGCTTCGGATCGCGCTGCCAGTCCTTGGCGACCTTCACGTGCAGGTCGAGGTAGACCGGGGTGCCGAGGAGCGCCTCGATGTGCTTGCGCGACTTCATCCCGACCTCCTTCAGCCGGGCACCCTTCGGGCCGATGATGATGCCCTTCTGGCTGGGGCGCTCGATGTAGACATTCGCGTGGATGTCCAGCAGCGGCTTGTTCGCCGGGCGGTCCTCGCGGGGCAGCATCTCCTCGACCACGACGGCGATCGAGTGCGGCAGCTCGTCCCGGACACCCTCCAGCGCCGCCTCGCGGATCAGCTCGGCGACCATGACCTGCTCGGGCTCGTCCGTGAGGTCGCCCTCGGGGTACAGCGGCGGGCTCTCGGGGAGCAGCGGGGCGATCAGGTCGGCCAGCAGCGAGACCTGCTTGTCGCCGACCGCCGAGACGGGGACGATCGTCTGCCACTCGAAGCCGAGCTCCACGGCGAGCTGGTCGATCGCGATGAGCTGTTCGGCGAGCTGCTTGGAGTCGACCAGGTCCGTCTTGGTGACGATGGCGATCTTCGGGGTCTTCTTGATCCCGGCGAGTTCCTTGGCGATGAACTTGTCACCCGGGCCGAGCTTCTGGTCGGCGGGCAGGCAGAAGCCGATCACGTCGACCTCGGCCCAGGTGGTCCGCACGACGTCGTTGAGGCGCTCGCCGAGCAGCGTGCGCGGCTTGTGCAGACCGGGGGTGTCCACCAGCACGAGCTGGGCGTCGGGGCGGTGCACGATGCCGCGCACGGTGTGCCGGGTGGTCTGCGGGCGGTTGGAGGTGATCGCGACCTTCGTCCCCACCAGTGCGTTGGTCAGGGTCGACTTGCCCGCGTTGGGCCGGCCGACGAAGCACGCGAAGCCCGCGCGGTGAGGGGCCTGGGAGGGGGAGGCAGCACTGTCCATACTCGTCATTCTCCCCGATCCCCCGGCCCCCGCCGACCAGCGGTCCCGGATCAGGGGCCCAGGGGCCGCGTCAGCACTCCGCGCGGCGCCGGGCGATCAGGCCCACCACCATCGGGACCGTGGCGAGCGACAGCAGTACGGCACTGGTGACCACGAGCCAGTCCATGCCCGCGCCGCGTGCCCGGCCGTCGATCAGCGAGGTCCACAGCAGGGCCGCTGCCGGTGGTACGCACCAGTTGCCGATGGTCCTGGCGCGGGTGGCGGCCCGGGCCCGGCCGCGTACGAGCAGGAGCTGACGCAGCCCCTGCGGCCACAGCACCAGCAGCCAGGCCGAGGTCACCCGGTCGAAGCCCGTGCCACGCGCCCAGTCGACGCCGACCCCGATCGCGAGAACCGTCCCCCCGATCAGCATCACCCAGCTCAGCAGGGCCGCCGGCCGGCTGCCGCTGCCGTCGCTCATCCTGCGGTGAGCGTGGCGCGGGGCGTCCCGTCCGGGCCCGCGAGGAACACCGGGGTCTCCGGACCGCCCAGGTCCCGTACGGCCGCCCGGTCGGCGTCGGGGACGGCCGCCTCCTCGGAGACCACGGCCGCGGCCTCCAGCGACTTCGCCCCGCTGGCGACGGCCATGGCGACGGCGGTCCGCAGGGCACTGAGCTCGAGCGACTCGAGCGCCACCGTCCCGGCGACGTACGTCCGCCCGGTCTCGTCCCGCACGGCGGCCCCCTCGGGAACCCCGTTACGAGCCCGCGCGGAACGAGCCAGCGTGATGATCTTGCGGTCTTCGGGATCGAGCGTGGTCTCGGTCATAGGGGCGAGCATATGCAGTGCCCGTACGAACCCTCACCGGGGCCCGCGTCTCAGCCCGCCACCGAATACATCCCCCCGCGCCGGCCCTCCGGGGAGTTCAGCCACTCGACCTTCGCGGCCGTGCCCGACTCCGCCACGGGATTGTGCAGCACGATCGTCAGGTCCGGCCGGGCCGGTACGCGCAGTTGGGTGCTCTCGAAGTACAGGGCGCCGACCAGCGGGTGCTCCAGCTCCTTCACCAGCTGGCCGCCCGCCCGCACGTCACCGCGTGCCCACAGCTCCGCGAACTCCGCGCTCTCCTCGGACAGCTCCGCGACGATCGTCTCGAAGCCCTCGTCGTCGGGGTGCTCCGAACAGGCGGCGCGGAACTGGGCGACGACGCGGTCCGCGTTGGCCTCCCAGTTCGCGGCGCGCGAGCGGTAGACGGGGTCGGTGAAGAAGGTGACCAGGCAGTTCTGCACGGTCTCCGGGCGGAAGCCCATGACCATGGCGGCCGACTCGTTGTAGGCGATCGTGTTCCAGTACGGGTCCATGATGTGCGCCGGGAAGGGCATCCAGGCGTCGATCAGACGGTGCAGCCCGTCGCACAGGTACTCCGGGTCCTCCGCGGACTCCGGCAGTGGCGGGTTCAGCCCCGCCAGGACGTACAGGTGGCGGCGCTCCGGACCGGTCAGCCTCAGCACCCGCGCGACCGCGTCGATCACCTGCGGGGAGACGGTGATGTCACGCCCCTGCTCCAGCCACTGGTACCAGGAGGCGCCCACTCCGGCCAGGACCGCGACCTCCTCCCGGCGCAGGCCGGGCGTGCGGCGGCGGGCCCCGCCGTCCGGCAGCCCCGCCTCGGCCGGGCTCACCCGTGCCCGGCGGCTCACCAGGAAGTCACGCAGTTCCTGACGGCGGCGCGGCTTCCCTCCCGCCCGCGCCCGCGGCGTCGTGCCCGCTGTCGTGAGCGCCGTGGTCGTGTGTGCAGCGCCCGGTGTCGCGCTCGCTTCGCTCCGGCTGACGGTCAACGGTCCCCCTTGCCTGGTGGTACGACCACCACCATAAGCACTGTCTCCCCACGGCTATTCCGGTTGTCCGAGGGTGATGACCATGGCGCTCGACACCTCCCCCTCCCCTTCCTCCCTGTCCTCCGCACCGGCCCCGGGCACGGCCGCCGAAGCCCGCATGTCCGCCCGCGCGAAACTGATCCTGCTGGTGCTGTGCGCCGCGCAGTTCATCGTCGCGCTCGATTTCTCGATCCTGAACGTGGCGCTGCCCGTACTCGGCGACGACCTGGGCATGGGCCAGGCCGACCTCCAGTGGGCGGTCACCGCCTTCGCGCTGCCGTCCGGCGGCTTCCTGCTGTTCTTCGGCCGGATCGCCGACCTCTACGGGCGGCGCAGGCTCTTCCTGACCGGCCTGGCCCTCTTCGCCGTGGCCTCCGTGCTCGCCACCCTCGCCTGGAACCCCGCGGCCTTCCTCGCCGGCCGCGCCCTCCAGGGCCTCGGCGCCGCCGTCATCGTGCCCACCGGCATGTCCCTGCTGACGACGACCTTCACCGAGGGCCCGCAGCGCGAACGCGCGCTCGGCATCAGCGCCACCCTCCTCTCC
This sequence comes from Streptomyces sp. ISL-11, assembly GCF_018614525.1. Classification (GTDB taxonomy): domain Bacteria; phylum Actinomycetota; class Actinomycetes; order Streptomycetales; family Streptomycetaceae; genus Streptomyces. Next base: position 42,597 of record NZ_JAGGOL010000029.1, on the reverse strand, counting down.
CTCGGCTTCACCATCGGCATGGTGCTCGGCGGCGTCATGACCGACACCCTCGGCTGGCGCTCCACGATGGGCCTGCTGGCCGTGGCCGGCGTGGCCGTCCTCGCCGTGGCCCCCGGCCTGCTGACCGAGTCCCGCCGCGCCGACCGCCCCCGCCTGGACGCACCGGGCGCGGCGACCGTGACCGGCGGCCTGCTGGCCCTCATCTACGCCCTGTCGACGGCGGCCCAGCGGGGGTTCGGCGGCGCCGACGTCTTCGGCACCCTGATCGCCGGCATCGTCCTGCTCGTCGCCTTCGTCCTCATCGAGTCCCGGGCCGCCGAGCCGCTCGTGTCGCTGCCGATGCTGCGGCGCCGGTCGGTCGCCTGGGGGAACCTGGCCGGTCTGGTCACCTTCTCCATGATGACCACCGTCGTCTTCCTGCTCACCCTCTACCTCCAGGAGGTCCTGGACCTCTCGGCCTTCTCCACGGGCCTGATCTTCGGTGTGCAGGGCGTCTTCGCCGCCGTCGCCGGAATCACCGCCCCGAAGGTCATCGCCCGCTTCGGCGCCCGCGACACGCTGGTGGCCGGGCTGCTCCTCCAGGCGGTCACCACCGCCGCGCTGCTGGGCCTGGGCCTGGGCTCCGCCGGCGCCTGGCTGGCCCTGGCGGCCGCGTCCCTCGCCTGCGTGGGCCATCTGTGGGCGATCGTCGCCTACGGCGTGACCGCCACCTCCGGCCTGCCCGACGGCGAACAGGGCCTGGCGACCGGCCTGGTGACCAGCTCTCAGCAGCTCGGCATCACCATCGGCATCCCGCTGCTCAGCGCGCTGTCCTCGGCGCACATCGCCTCGCTGCGGGACGGCGGTACGGGCTTCGCGGAGGCCACGCTCGGCGGGATCCGGCTGGGCCTGGGCGTCGACGCGGCCGTCGTCGCGGCCGTCGCCGTGCTGGTGGCGGTCGGCCTGGGCCGGGCGCGCGCGGCACGCGCCGCCTGACGGGAGCACGGCTCGCGCCGGCGTCGGACGCCATGCGAAAAAGCCGCCCGAGAGATCCCCCTCGGGCGGCTTCCGCACACGTCCGGGCGGCTACTCCCCCGCACCCTCGCCGCCGTGCGCGTCCTCCCACACCGGCTCCACCAGCACCGTCACGATGCGGTTGCGGCGCCCGGCCGCGGACTCCGCGGTCAGGCGCAGCGCCCGCAGGCCGCCCGGCACGGAGAGCCCGTACGCGAGGAGGTCGACCTCCGCGGTCGCGCCGGCGATCGGGACCCGGCCCAGCCACTTGGCCAGCAGTCCGCCGACGGTCTCCACGTCCTCGTCGTCCAGCTCCAGGCCGTACAGCTCGCCGAGGTCGCCGATGTCGAGCCGGGCGGTGACCCGGTGGCGGCCCTCGTCGAGCTCCTCGACGGGCGGCAGCTCACGGTCGTACTCGTCCGTGATCTCGCCGACGATCTCCTCCAGGATGTCCTCGATCGTCACGATGCCGGCCGTGCCGCCGTACTCGTCGATGACGACGGCGCAGTGGGTGCGCTGCTGCTGCATCTCGCGCAGCAGGTCACCGGCGTTCTTGGTGTCCGGCACGAAGACGGCGGGCCGCATGGCCGTCGAGACCAGCTCGGACTCGGCGTCCCGGCTGATGTGCGTCTTGCGGGCGAGGTCCTTGAGGTAGACCATCCCGACGATGTCGTCCTCGCTCTCACCGGTCACCGGTATGCGGGAGAAGCCCGAGCGCAGTGCCAGCGTCAGCGCCTGGCGGATGGTCTTGCCGCGCTCGATGACGACCAGGTCGGTGCGGGGCACCATCACCTCGCGTACGAGCGTATCGCCGAGCTCGAAGACGGAGTGCACCATGCGGCGCTCGTCGTCCTCGATGAGCGATTCCTTCTCCGCGAGGTCGACCATGGCCCGCAGCTCCGCCTCGGACGCGAAGGGACCCTTGCGGAAGCCCTTGCCGGGGGTGAGGGCGTTGCCGATGAGGATCAGCAGCTGCGGAACCGGGCCCATGACGCGGGCCAGCGGCAGCAGCACGTACGCCGCGGCGGTCGCGGTGTTGAGGGGGTGCTGGCGGCCGATGGTGCGCGGGGAGACCCCGACGGCCACGTAGCTGACGAGGACCATCACGGCGACGGCGACCGTCAGCGCCTGCCAGGTGGCCTCGAACTCGCGCAGGCAGACGTAGGTGACGAGGACGCCCGCCGCCATCTCGCACGCGACGCGCACGAGCAGCGCCACGTTGAGATAGCGGGTCGGGTCGGCCGCGACGGCCATCAGCCGGGCGCTGCCGCGCCGGCCGGACCGTACGGCCTCCTCGGCGCGGAACCGGGTGGTCCGGGCCAGGCCGGCCTCGGCGCAGGCCGCCAGCCACGCGATGACGAGCAGCAGGACCGCGACGGCGATCAGCTGACCGGTCACGTGATCGTCGGCGCCGGGGAGGGCCCTTCGATCCCGCGCTCGGCACGCCACCCGTCGATGATCGCCGCCTGGAGGCCGAACATCTCGGCCTTCTCGTCCGGCTCCTCGTGGTCGTAGCCCAGGAGGTGCAGGACGCCGTGGACGGTCAGGAGCTGGAGCTCCTCGTCCATGGAGTGCCCGGTCGGCGCGTCCTGGCCCTGCTTCTCGGCGACCTCGGGGCAGAGCACGATGTCACCGAGCAGGCCCTGCGGCGGCTCGTCGTCGTCCTTGGCCGGCGGACGCAGCTCGTCCATCGGGAAGGACATGACGTCGGTGGGCCCGGGGAGGTCCATCCACTGGATGTGGAGCTGCTCCATGGCGTCGGCGTCGACAACGATGACCGAGAGTTCGGAGAGCGGGTGGATGCGCATCCGGGCCAGGGCGTAGCGGGCGACCTCGAGGATCGCCTGCTCGTCGATGTCCGTGCCGGATTCGTTGTTGACGTCGATAGCCATCGTCTTCGGTTACTTACTTTCCATTGCGCTCGTCGAACTGCTCGTACGCGTCGACAATACGGCCGACCAGCTTGTGCCGGACCACATCGGTGCTGGTGAGCCGCGAGAAGTGGACGTCCTCCACGCCTTCCAGGATGTCCACGACCTGGCGCAGGCCGCTCTTGGTGCCGCCCGGGAGGTCGATCTGGGTGACGTCACCCGTAATGACGATCTTGGAGTCGAAGCCGAGGCGGGTGAGGAACATCTTCATCTGCTCGGCGCTGGTGTTCTGCGCCTCGTCGAGGATGATGAACGCGTCGTTCAGCGTGCGGCCCCGCATATAGGCCAGCGGCGCGACCTCGATCGTCCCGGCGGCCATCAGGCGCGGGATGGAGTCCGGGTCGAGCATGTCGTGCAGGGCGTCGTAGAGCGGCCGCAGGTAGGGGTCGATCTTCTCGTAGAGCGTGCCGGGCAGGAAGCCGAGCCGCTCGCCCGCCTCGACGGCCGGCCGGGTCAGGATGATGCGGTTGACCTGCTTGGACTGCAGGGCCTGTACGGCCTTGGCCATGGCCAGGTAGGTCTTGCCGGTGCCGGCGGGGCCGATGCCGAAGACGATCGTGTGCTTGTCGATGGCGTCGACATAGCGCTTCTGGTTGAGCGTCTTGGGGCGGATGGTGCGGCCGCGGTTGGAGAGGATGTTCTGGGTGAGGACCTCGGCGGGCGTCTCGGTGCCCGCTCCCTCGCCGCCTTCTTCGCGCAACATCGCGATCGACCGTTCCACCGCGTCCTCCGTCATCGGCTGTCCGGTGCGGAGCACCAGCATCATCTCGTCGAACAGGCGCTGCACGAGGGCGACTTCCCGCTGCTCCCCGGTGGCGCTGACCTCATTGCCGCGGACATGGATGTCGACGGCGGGGAAGGCCTTCTCGATCACGTGCAGCAGGGCGTCCGCCGAGCCCAGGACCGTCACCATGGGGTGCTTGGCCGGGACGGTCCAGCGGGCTGTCGCCTGCGGTCGTGTGGGTGTCTGAGTCATGGGCCGGCACTGGGGCCTGCTCATCCCTCTTTCCGTGTCTGACTGACTGGGTCCGTATGCCTCTGTTCGGCTCTGTGCGCAGCGGTCCGGGGCCGCGTTTCCGCGTCCACCTGCCCGGATATCCAGGGTACGACGGTGCACCGACAAGCCCGAGGGGTTTTACGGCTGGCGGAATCCGAGCGTGGGGACGGCCCGGCGCAGCGGCCAGGGCCGGGCGGCGGCGGGCAGCAGGTTGTCGAGGAAGGCGTAGCTGCGCAGCGCGGCCGGCGTCTGGTCGTCGTAGGTTCGTACGTGCTTCCACCAGGCGGCGACCTCCACCCAGCCGGGCGCGGAGAGCGACCCGCCGAACTCCTGCACGGACAGGGCGGCGGTCAGCCCCGCGAAGGCGAGCCGGTCCGCGAGCGGCCAGCCGGCGAGCGTGCCGGTGACAAAGCCCGCGACAAAGACGTCGCCGGCGCCCGTGGGGTCGAGTGCCTCGACGGCGATGGCCGGGACCTCGGCGCTCTCGCCCGTGCGGCTGTCGACGGCGAAGGCGCCCTTCTCGCCCATGGTCACGACGGCGAGCGGCACCTTCTCGGCCAGGGCGCGGGCGGCGGCGCGCGGGCAGTCGGTGCGGGTGTAGCGCATGGCCTCCTCCGCGTTGGGCAGGAAGGCCTCGCAGTGCTCCAGGTCGGCGAGGTCGGCGGGGTCCCAGCGGCCGGTCTCGTCCCAGCCGACGTCGGCGAAGACCCGACTGCCCCGGCGGGCGGCGTGCGCGATCCACTCCTCCTGGCGGCCGGGCACGAGCAGGGCGACGCAGGCGCGGGCGGGCGGCGGGCACTCGGGGGCGGGTTCCTGCGGCGGCGGGGCCTCGTGGCCGTGGGAGACCATCGTGCGCTCGCCCTCGTACGCCATGGAGACGGTCACCGGGGAGTGCCAGCCGGGGACGGTGCGCGAGAGGCCCAGGTCGATGCCCTCGCCGCGGGAGAGCGCGTCCCAGCAGTACTCGCCGTACATGTCGTCGCCGAAGGCCGCGGCGAGGGAGGTGCGCAGGCCGAGCCGGGCGAGGGCGGTGGCCATGTTGGCGATGCCGCCGGGGCTGGAGCCCATGCCCCGGGCCCAGGACTCGGTGCCGCGCACGGGGGCGGAGTCCAGGCCGGTGAAGATGATGTCGAGGAAAACAGTGCCGGTCAGGTAGACGTCGGTCTGGGGGTCGCCCTCGGCACGGACCTCGGCCAGCGGGTCGAGGACGGGCGCCGCCCCGGCGAATCCCTCGGCGCCTGCCGTGTCCCCGAAGCGCTCACCAGGGAAGGCCGACGGCGGTGTCGCATGAGGCGAAAAGATCGTCATGCTCGCTCGCTACTCCTCTCACGGGTGCGGGTCCGGACAGTCTGCCCGATGCTGCGATACGTTCCGTTCCATGAGGCTGACGATTCTCGGCGGTGGCGGATTCCGGGTTCCCCTCGTGCACCGGGCCCTGTTGGACGACGCGCGACGCACCGCCCCGGGGCGGTGCACCGAACTTGTCCTGTACGACACCGATCCCGTCCGGCTGAAGGTGATCGGCTCGGTGCTGGCCGCGCAGGCGGCGGACGTGCCGGGAGCGCCGGTGGTGCGGGTGGTCCGCGAGCTGGACGAGGCGCTGCGCGGCGCGGACTTCGTCTTCTCCGCGATCCGGGTGGGTGGCACCGCCGGACGCGTGCGCGATGAAAGGATTCCGCTCGGCGAGCGCGTGCTGGGCCAGGAGACGGTCGGCGCGGGCGGTGTGCTCTACGGGCTGCGGACGATCCCGGTCGCGCTGAACATCGCCGAGCGGGTCGCGGCGGTCGCCCCGGACGCCTGGGTCATCAACTTCACCAACCCCGCGGGCATGGTGACGGAGGCCATGCGGACCGTGCTGGGCGACCGGGTGATCGGCATCTGTGATTCACCCGTGGGGCTGGTGCGGCGCGCGGCGCGCGCCGCGGGCGCGGACCCGGACGAGGCGCACTTCGACTACGTGGGCCTCAACCACCTCGGGTGGCTCCGTTCGTTGACGCACCAGGGCAAGGACCTGCTGCCGGGGCTGCTGGGCGACGAGAAGCTGCTGACCTCCTTCGAGGAGGGCAAGCTCTTCGGCGCGGAGTGGCTCCAGGCGCTGGGCGCGCTGCCGAACGAGTACCTGCACTACTACTACTTCCGCCGCGAGACGCTGCGCTCGGTGCTGGACTCGGTGGAGACCCGGGGCGAGTTCCTCGACCAGCAGCAGGGCCACTTCTTCAGCACGGCGGCGGCCGCGCTCGACAAGGCGTACGAGCTGTGGGAGCGGACCCGGCGCCGCCGGGAGGAGACCTACATGGCGGAGAGCCGGGCGGCGAGCGGCGGCTGGCAGCGCGATTCCTGCGACCTGGACGGCGGTGGCTACGACCGGGTGGCGCTCGCGCTGATGCGGGCGATCTCGGGCGACGTCAGCACCCGGCTCGTACTGAACGTCGCCAATGGCACGACCGTGCCCGCCCTGGCCCCCGGGGCCGTCATCGAGACGGTGTGCGAGGTGGACGCGCGCGGCGCCCGGCCGCTCGCGTGCGCCCCCCTGCGGGAGGACCAGCTCGGGCTGATGCTCCAGCTCAAGGCGGTCGAGCGGGCCACGATCGAGGCGGCCGTGTTCAGAGACCGCGGTGCCGCGCTGCGCGCGCTGGCGCTGCACCCGCTCGTCGACTCCCCGGCGGTGGCGGCCCGCATCCTGGAGCGGGCGGCGGACTCCCCGGCTCTGCGCGCGTAGACAGCTCTTGACCAGGTGGTGCGGCACCCTCTAGCTTCGCGCTGCACCCACCTTGTTACTCAGGAGTACGAACGTGCCGCCGAAGTCCTCGAAGTTCCCGATGTCCCTCAAGCCCTCGAAGCGCCTGGGCATCCGAATAGCCGCCGCCACCGCGGCCCTCACCGTCGGTGGCGGTCTCTACGCGGCGGGCGCGGCCAGCGCCGACCACTCCGTGCCCCGCACGGACAAGGAGATCCCGAACCTCACCCAGGTCCAGGACAAGATCAAGGCGTTCTACGGCGACACCGTCGACAAGTCCGGGCAGCACTACGCCTCGCCCGACAGCAACTACGCCAAGCAGGTCGCGGACATCGAGAAGAAGGCCAAGGCCCAGATCGACCGCGCCGTGAAGAACGGCAAGCACCTCAAGGGCAAGCCGGCCATCGTCGTCGACCTCGACGACACCACCCTGCTGACCTACAACTACGAGCTCCAGCAGGGCTTCCACTTCACGCCCGAGTCGCAGGACGCGTACCTGAAGTCCACCGACATGGCCGCGGTCTTCGGCATGCCCCAGCTCGTCAACTGGGCCCAGTCCAAGGGCGTGACGGTCTTCTACGTCACCGGCCGCGGCGAGCACCAGCGCGAGTGGAGCGCGCGCAACCTCAAGAACGTCGGCTACAAGCCCGTCGCCGACACCGCGCACTTCTTCCTCAAGAACAAGCAGACCCCGCCGGCGTACCTGCCCTGCGGCGCCACCTGCACCACGGTCGAGTACAAGTCGGGCACCCGCAAGCACATCGAGTCCCAGGGCTACGACATCGTCGCCAACCTCGGCGACCAGTACAGCGACCTCCAGGGCGGCTACGCCGACCGCATATACAAGCTGCCGAACCCGATGTACTACCTGCCGTAATCCACCGCGCGGTCCCCGCGCCGGCTCACCGGCGCTTGGGAACGGGAACGCGCATCAGGTCCCGGGCGACGGACAGCTCACCGTCGAAGCCCGCCGCCCGGGCCTGCCGCTCGAAGACCTCCGGGTCGTCGTAGCGCTGCGAGAAGTGCGTCAGCACCAGGTGCCGCACACCCGCCTCGGCGGCCACCCGGGCGGCCTGGCCCGCCGTCAGGTGCCCGTGCTCGACCGCCAGGGCCTCGTCCTCGTCCAGGAACGTGGACTCGATGACGAGCATGTCGCAGCCGTCCGCCAGCTCTTGGACGCCCTCGCACAGCCGGGTGTCCATCACGAACGCGAACCGCTGCCCGCGCCGCACCTCGCTCACGTCCTCCAGGGTGACGCCGCCGAGCGAGCCCTCCTTCCGCAGACGCCCCACGTCCGGCCCGCCGATCCCGTGCCGCGCCAGCAGCTCCGGCAGCATCCGCCGCCCGTCGGGCTCGGTCAGGCGGTAGCCGTACGACTCCACGGGATGCGAGAGGCGGCGCGCCCGCAGCTCGTACGACGGGGTCCTGGCCAGCACCCCGCCGGCGCCGGAGACCGGCTCCTGCGCCAGCGGCACCGTCTCGCGGTAGGCCGTGGCGTACCGCAGCCGGTCGAAGAAGCGCTGCCCGCTCTTCGGGTAGTGCGCGGTGACCGGGTGCGGCACCCGGTCGAGGTTGATGCGCTGGATGACGCCGGCGAGCCCGAGGGAGTGGTCACCGTGGAAGTGGGTGACGCACAGCCGGTTCAGGTCGTGGGCGGCCACCCCCGCGCGCAGCATCTGCCGCTGGGTGCCCTCGCCGGGGTCGAAGAGCAGGCCGTCGCCGTCCCAGAGGAGGACGTAGCCGTTGTGATTGCGGTGTCGTGTCGGCACCTGGCTGGCGGTGCCGAGGACGACGAGCTCCCGTACGGACAACGGCTTAACCGGGCGGCCAGTTGAGGCCGCGCCCGCCCAGGACGTGCGCGTGCGCGTGGAAGACCGTCTGCCCGGCGCCGCTGCCGGTGTTGAAGACGACGCGGAAGCCCTTGGCGTCCACACCCTCCTGCGCGGCGACCTCGCCGGCCTCACGCAGTATGTCCGCGGCGATCTGCGGCTCTGCGACCGCGAGGGAGGCCGCGTCCGGGTGGTGCACCTTGGGGATCACCAGGACGTGGGTGGGCGCCTGCGGGTTGATGTCGCGGAACGCCAGGGTCGTCTCGCTCTCGCGGATGACGGTCGCCGGCACCTCCCCCGCGACGATCTTGCAGAACAGGCAGTCGGCCTGCGGTTCTCCCGCCACCGGTGGCTCCTCGTGTCGTCGGCTCGTACGTCCGGGATGCTACCCGCCCGCCCCCGCGCGCCGGTGATCAGTCCGCCGACCGCATGGCGGCGCGCTCGAACCAGATGGTCAGCACCAGGGGGACGGCGCCCACGAGCACGAGCGTGCGCAGCACGCCCCGGTCCGTCCACGGCGCCGTCAGGGCCACCACCGCGAAGAGCATCCCCCACAGGGCCTGCCCGACGGCCAGGCGCGCCCAGAAGAAGCGCCGCAGCAGCAGGCGCGTGCTCATCCGGGCGCCGCGCGGCAGCTTGCGGTAGATGCGCCACGCGCCCACGGCCCACACCACGGCCATCAGGACCAGCCCCCACATCCGCGTCGGCCACGGCGCGGGCAGGCCCGTCGGGTCGTCACCCGTCGGGAACACCCGGGCGTCGAGCGTCGCGATGAGCAGGCAGAGCAGGGCGAACCAGCGGGTGCGGCGCAGCAGCCGGTAGACGACGCCGTGCAGTCTGCCCTCGATGTGGTCGGCGTCCGGATCGGCGCCGAGCGCCTCGCTGTACTCCTTGGCCAGCTGCGGGAGCTTCGCCTCGTTCGCCTCGTCCTTCATGCGCGCGAGCTCCGCGCGTGCCCAGGCGTCGGTGGGTTCCAGGCGCAGCACGGTGTGCAGCGCCTGCTCGGCGATGTCCGGCCGGTCCATGTCGCGGGCGATGTAGTAGAGCGTGGAGTGGGCGCCGAGCAGCTCCGGATCGAGGGAAATCCCTTCCAGGGCGACGTCGTACGCCTCCTCCAGGCCGGCCTCGTCCGGCATCATCCGCAGCGCCTTCGCCAGCGCCACCCGCGGCGCCGCCGCCTGCGGGAGCAGGCGGCGGGCCTCGCGGGCGGCGTCGGCCGCGTCGTACACCAGGCCCCGGAAGCGGAAGGAGTCGCTGCGGCGCAGGTGGGCGTCACCCCGGTACGGGTCGAGGCGCAGTGCCTCGTTCGCCGCCTCCATGGCGCCCGTGAAGTCCTCGGCGGAGTTGCGGCAGGCGGCGAGCCGCTCCCAGGCGAAGGCGTCGTCCGGCTCCTGCGCCACATGGCGCACCAGCAGTTCCTGCGCCTGGTCCCGGCGGTTCACCTCCATCAGCGCCATGGCGCGGGCCAGGACGGGGTGGACGGTCTCGCTCACAGCATCTTCTTCCGCTTCAGATACGCCAGGAGTTCGTCGTACAAGCCGCCCTCGTTGGCGAACTGCGCGACGTTGCGGGCGGAGGAGAACCACGGTCCGGTGGAGGGCCGCACCTGGTCGAGCGCGGCGAGGAGGTCGGACATCTCGATCAGGCGGGCGCGGCCGGTGCGGACGGAGTCGAGCAGGGCCCGTTCGGACGCGGACTCGCACAGGTGCCGCAGGTCCGCGCCGGAGAATCCGTCGGTCCGCTTGGCCAGCTTGCCCAGGTCGATGCCGGCGACGGGCCGGTCCTTGAGGTGGTGGTGGAGGATCCCCTCGCGGGCGGTCCTGTCGGGCGGCAGGACGAGCAGCATCCGGTCGAAGCGGCCGGGGCGGCGCAGCGCGGTGTCCACGTCCCAGGGGTGATTGGTCGCGGCGAGGACGAAGACGCCCTCGTTCGCGGTGCCGTCGACGCCGTCGAGCTCGGTGAGGAGCTGGTTGACGGTGTTGCGCATGCCGTTGTGGCGGATCTGGCTGCGCTTGGCGCCCAAGGCGTCTATCTCGTCGAGGAAGAGGACGCAGGGGGCGTTGCGGCGGGCGGTCTCGAAGAGCTGGCGCAGGTTCCGCTCGGAGTTGCCGATCCACATGTCGAGGACGTCGCTGATGCTGACCGACATGAAGCGGGCGCCGAGCTCGCCGGCCACGGCGCGGGCGATGTACGTCTTGCCGCAACCGGGCGGCCCGTACATCAGCAGTCCGCCGCGCAGGCTCTTGCCGTAGAGCTTGCGCAGTTCGGGGTTGCGCATGGGGGCGAGGAAGGCGGCCTCCAGGCGCTCCTTGACCTCGTGCATGCCGCCGACGTCGGCGAGCGTGATGCTGCCGGTCTCGACCTCCCAGAGGGAGGAGTCGTCGTCGGAGCCGGTGCCGGTGCCGTCGGTGGTGAGGGGCGGCTCGGGTGTCTGGGGTTGTTCCTCTTCCTCCGGTTGGCGCGGGGGCTGGACGAAGCGGGGCGGGATGACCTCGGAGAGCTCGCTCTCGGCGCTCCTCCAGTCGTACGCGCCGTCCGGCGGCCGCGGGGCGGCGGGGACGACGGCGGGGGGCTGGACCGGGGCGGTCGGTGCCTGGGCCGGTGCCTGAGTCGGTGCCTGGGCAGGTGCCTGAGTCGGCCTCTGCATCGAGCTCTGTGCCGGGGCGCTCGGGGCGGTGGGTGCGACGGCGCGCGCGATGAGCGTGTGCGCCTCGGTGTTGCCCGGTTCACGCTGGAGGGCGGCGGCGACATGGGCGATGGCGTCCTGAGCGTGTCCCCCGTCGAGCAGAAGCTGGGCGAGGTGCAGGCGCAGGGGCACGTCGTCGGGGGCGGCGTCCACCGCCGTGCGCAGGCTCTTGATGAGCAGGGACTCGTCGGACATGCCCCCAGCCTATGCGGGGCGCGGCCGTGCCTTCCTACTTGCCTCCGGGCTTGTCCGTGGCCTTGTCGGCGGGCTTGTCGGCAGGCTTGTCGGTGCAGTCCGGTGAGGGTGAAGGGCCGGTCGGCGGACGGGTGGTGCGCCCGGGCTTCGCGGGGCTGTCGTGGTCACCCGGCTTCTGCGTCTTCGGCGGCGTCTGCGACTTCGGCGGCTGGTCCGGCTTGCTGTCGCCACCACCGGTGACGCCCTCGCCCGAACACTCCCCGAGCACACTCGCGGTGAAGGCCGTCTTCCCGTCGACCTTGGCCGTCAGCCGCCCCCGCACGCAGGACTGGCCGTGGATCCCGGTGACCCGCCCGTAGACGATGATCTTCTGGTTGCCGCCCGTCCTGCCCTCGCAGTCGACACCGACGGCCGTCACGGGACGGGGCGAACCCTTGTCGGTCGTACCGCCCTGCTCGGCCGTGCCGATGCAGGTGAGCCACTGCACGTAATAGCCCTCCTGCTGGAGGCGCGCGGTGGCGCGCTGGTCCGTGGTGACGGCGACGATGACCGAGTCGAGACCGCCCACGCCCGGTTCGCAGCCGGTGAGCATCATCACGGCGGGACCCAGGAGCGCCGTCACCCCCGCCGCGTACAGGACTTGCCGGGCCCGTAGGCGCCGCAATGCACCCATAGAGGACAGCGTCCCACTGGCACGGCCGCCACGGAAGGGCGGCACCGGACACGTCCCCGAGCGCCCCCGGGGCACGCCCCTTCCCGACGCGTGGCGCGTCCCGGCGCGTACGTCCGTCCTAGAGTGATCCGGTGAGGACCTCAAGACCACGTGCGATGGCGGCGAGCCGCCCATGGCAACCCGCGACAAGGATCGAGGAGCGGCTGCGCGAGGCCGCGGCGAAGGGGGACGAGAAGGGGTACCTGCGCGCCCTCGCGGACGCCGACCTCTACATCTACCTGCCGAAGGAGGACGTCGACGCGGGCGGCAGCTCCACGTGGAAGACCTTCGACGACGAACTGGGCAACTGGTGCATCGCCGTGTGCACGACGGGCGAACGCCCGCCTCGCCGGGCCCGTCTCGTCGCCTCCCGCACCTCCCTGCGGACGCTGGCCGAGCACTGGCCGGACGCCCGCTTCTCCCTCTACGTGAATCCCAACTCGCCGGCGGGCATGCGATTGCGGGCACGCGCCTGGGACCGCCGCCGCTGGAAGCGGATCGCACGGGAGGCGGACGCGGTCACCCTGCTCACCAAGTACACGGGCCCGCGCGCCGGTGATCTCGCCCACGCGCTCGGCTGCGGGGCGCATCTGTCCGTGACCAATGGCGTGCTGTGGAACGAGATAGCGGACGTCTATCACGACTACGAAATGGACGTACGGCTGCTGAGGGAGTCGTGGGGCACCAGTACGCCCCAGGACTGGCAGCGGGAGATGAACGCGCTCCTGGCGGCCGACAACAGCCCCGTGGGCCCCGAGTTCGCCCTCAGCGTCCGCCGTGAGCTCTCACGCGAATCCGGAGTCCCGCTCCGCCCGTACGTATGGCGCCGCGCGTGCACGGCCCTGCTCGCCGACCTGGACGCACCACCGGAGGCCGACGGAGAGATCCAGGAACTGATCGGCCGCATCCTCCGCTACGAGGCCCGCTTCCGCGCCGACGGCCTCCTCCCGCCGGAGGGCTACGTCCGCAGCGCCGTCGGCTACGACTACGGCCGCGCGGTCGGCTTCGCCCGCTGGGGCCTGAGCGCCCGCCTGTGCCCGGCGGAGGCCGCCGAAGGCGCGATCCTCCGCGCGGGCGCGCTGTGCCGGACCGCCTACGACTCCTGGGCGGACTTCTCGGCGGGCTACGCGGTGGGGCGGGTGCTCCGCTTCGACACGGAGGAATTCGGCGAGTGGTACGAGAACGTACTGACCGCGCACCGCGTGCTGATGTCGGAGCCGGAAAGCCCGTGGCGGACGATCGAGTGGGCGGGATAGCGGTTCAGCGAAACCGTCGGCCCGCGGAACGGCGGGCCGACGGCTGTTTCCCCGCCGGCTAGCGGTTGAACGTCCACTTCTGATTGGTCCAGCCGTTGCAGCCCCACAGCTGCACCTTCGCCCCGTTATTGGGGATCGTGTTGGTGTCGCCGTCGAGGCATTGGGAACCGAGACGGTTCTGGAGGTTGGTGCCGTTCCACGACCAGATCTGGTTCGTCCAGCCGTTGCACGCCCACAGTTGCACCTTGGCACCGTTATTGGGGATGGTGTTGGTGTCCCCGTCCAGGCACTGCGACCGGTATCCGTTCTGGATCGTGTAGTTCCCGGTGGGCTGTCCGGGCGCCGGCGTCCAGTACCAGCTCTGGTTGTCCCAGTTGTTGCAGCCCCAGAGCTGAACGACGGCGCCGTTATTGGGGATGGTGTTCCGGTCCCCGTCCAGACACTGATTACCGAGATGGTTGGTGAACGCGGGAGTGCGGTAGACGACGTCCGCGGCGGGCTTGGCGGACGATCCGACGCCGGGAAGCTGGTCGGCGGATCTGATGTCCACCACTCTCTTGCCGGCGGCGGGTCCGGTGAGCGGGCCCTGTGCCTGGGCCCCTGCCGCTGCTCCCAGCGTGAACGCCACGGCACCCAGGCCCGCGGCGATGCCGAGCCCCATGCGGGCCTTCCGCGTCTTCTGCGTGTTCTGCATGGTCGCCCTCATTTCTCAGGTACGGAACGGAACGTACTGACGTACCGCCACCGAGCGCCGACGAGGCAGCGGCGACTGTGCTGGGGACCATCTGGACACAGAGGCCACGCACTTGCCAGTGCCGGGCGTGAACTGAACCGTCAGGTTCCGGCCGAAGGCGTCCGACGGGAAGCCAGAGGGGGGCCACGCCACGGATAAGATCGCGCGATGCCCTCTCTGATAAACGTCCTCATGACCCTGCTCGGCATCTGCGCGGTGGTGTTCGGCGTCATCAATGCCTTCAACGTGCGCGGCATTGTGACCCGCCGCGTGCAGCGCCTCCACAGGAAGCTGGAACTCAACCATCTGGCGAGCGGCCGCCTCGGCCCCACGTTCATCCCCATCACCGGAACAGCGGGCTATCTCCGATTCCTGGGCGCGGTGATGATTCCCTTTGGACTCATCATGACCTTGGCAGGGATGATGCTGCTGATCCGCCATTGGTAGCGCGGCAGCCGGCACGGGGAGAGGGGAAGCGATGCGGACGATCGGCTTGATCGGCGGCATGAGCTGGGAGTCGACGGCGGAGTACTACCGGCTGTTGAACGAGCGCACGCGCGACCGGCTGGGCGGTCTCCACTCGGCCCGCTGTGTGCTGTACTCGCTCGACTTCGCGGAGATCGAGCGACTGCAGGCAGAGGGCCGCTGGCCGGAGGCCGGCGAAATCCTGGCCACGGCCGCCCGGTCGCTGGAGGCGGCCGGCGCCGACATGGTGCTGATCTGCACCAACACCATGCACAAGGTGGCCGACCAGGTCGAAGCGGCGGTCTCGATCCCCCTGCTGCACCTGGCCGACGCCACGGCGGACGCGGTACGGGCAGCGGGCCTGCGCCGGGTCGGGCTGCTCGGCACCGCGTTCACCATGGAACAGGACTTCTACCGGGGCCGCCTGGCGGCGGGCGGGCTCGACGTACTCGTCCCGGACACCGAGGGCCGGGCCCTCGTCCACCGCGTGATCTACGAGGAGCTGTGCCTGGGCGTCGTACGGGAGGATTCACGCGCCGCCTACCAGAGCGTCATCAAAGACCTGGTCGCGGCGGGCGCGGAAGGCATCATCCTGGGCTGCACGGAAATCGAGCTGCTCATCGGCACGGAGGACAGCCCCGTGCCGGTCTTCCCGACGGCGAGACTGCACGCGGAGGCGGCGGTGGAGGCGGCGCTGAGGGCTTGATCGTCACCAGACCGCCCCTTCGGGCAGAAGGTGCGCGCTGCGGAAGTGCCGGCGCACGGCGATGGCGGCGTCAATGGCGTACTCCTCATCACCCTCACCGGTGACGCGCCGCCGCACGGCCTCCAGGGCGGCGCACTCCTCACACCCCACGGGGGACGCCCGCTTGGGAGCCACCAGCTCGAACCACAGCATCTTCCCGCCGGCCGACCCATAGCGCTCCGGTTCGAACGTGTAACTCCCCCACCGGTCGGCCCACCGCCGAACGAGCCACAGCCCGCGCCGCCCGCCCTCGACGCCTGCCGTCCCGGGCAGGCTTTCCCCCGCTTCTCCGAACGCCGCCGGAACCTCCGGACCGGAGTCCCACACACTCACCCGTAGCCGCCCGCCCTCCCGCCCACGCAGCCGCAGCGAGCAGGGCCCGTCGGTGTGCACGTAAGCGTTGGTGACCAGCTCACACGCCAGCAGCTCGGCGACATCGCCGAGTTCACCCATCCCGTGCCTGTCGAGAACCGCCCGCAGAGTACTTCGGGCCACGCCGGGTGCCCGCGGATCGCGAGGCAGTTCGAGGTTGTACGCCCAGGGCTGAGGTTTGGCTACGGTGGCCATGGAAGTCTCCTGGCGGGAGGTGGAGTTGGATCACTCAGGCAACGTCGAGCGGTGTCTTGCCGCCGGTCACACGGGCGGTGCGCTTCCGCGTTCGCGGCGCCGCGCTGGAGTGGCGTGGGTCACACCGTAGCGACTCGACGTATAACTTATTCGCCGAGCGGTCCAAATAACTCACTTGCCACCCGCACGGGCGACACGCGCACACCGTGTACGAATGAGGAGAGACCGCGGATGCCTGTCAGAAACACCTCAAGCGCCCGTCAACAACGCCTCGGGCTTGAGCTTCGCAAGCTCCGTGAGGCCGCAGGCATCTCCTCGACCGAAGCGGGCCGGCTACTCGGCACCAGCCAGGCCCAGATCAGCAACATCGAGTCGAGCCGCGTGGGCGTCAGTGGTGATCGCGTCCGCGCGATGGCGCACAACTACACCTGCGCAGACGGCGCCTTCATCGATGCTCTGGTCGGGATGGCGGGGGAACGGAAGCGGGGCTGGTGGGAGGAGTACCGCGAGTCGCTCCCCACGAGCCTGCTGCACCTTGCGGAGATCGAGCATTACGCCACGGCACTGCGAGTCGCCCAGGTCGTCACCATCCCGGGGCTGCTACAGACCTCCGAGCACGCCCGCGCCATCTTCCGGGAGTTCGTCCCACCGCTCAAGCCACATGAGCTGGAGTACCGGGTGTCCCATCGGATCAAACGCCAGGAGATTCTCTTCCGGGACGAGCCTCTGTCATACACGGCGATCATTCACGAGGCCGCACTGAGGATGCAGTTCGGCGGTCCTGAGACGGCCCGAGCCCAGCTCACCCACCTCCTCAACATGGGCGAGCGCGACAACATCACCATCGCGGTTATCCCGTTCGACGGCACGTCCTTCCCCATCGCGGGGCACGGGGTCGACTACCTCTATGGCCCTGTAACCCAACTGGACACCGTCCAGCTCGACACCGCACATGGAGGAGAAACCCTCCACACAACAGCTCAGGTGAAGAGATACGGCCTGACGCTCGACCGCATGGAAGAAGCCGCGCTAACCCCCAATGCGTCAAGAGACCTCATCCAGCAGATCGCTCGATCCACCTGAAGGGAATTGACTTGAACATCCTGCGGTGGCAAAAGTCGTCGTTCAGCGAAGCGGCGTCGTCCTGCATCTACCTGGCAGAGGCCCGTACCGGCACCATCCACCTCCGCGAGAGCGACACCCCGGAAGCCATCCTCACCACTACTCCCGACAGACTCCGCCACCTGATATCCCGCATAAAGGGAGGCACCCTCACGCGGAGGTGAATCCGATCACCGACCCGTCAGCGGCACCCTGGGTGTCCAGTCTCAGCGGACCTGTTCCGGTGTCACCGAAGCTAAGCCGAGCCGCACGGCGCGGAGCAGATTCGTTGACACCGGCTCGGCGCGTCGGGACGATCCGGACTCCGAGGCGCGCAGGTGCCGGAGCAGGGCCCGCCGGAATGGAGCAGATGCAGTGAGACGAAGCGGAGAACATCCCGAACTGTCCCGTCGCATCTTGGCCAATGGGGACAGAGCGAGAACTCGTTCGCGGCCCCTCAGTCGATACAGAACTCGTTGCCCTCAATGTCCTGCATCGGGATGCACGACTCGTTGACGTCATCGGCAAGCAGCGTTCGCACGTGTACCGCGCCGAGCGCGACCAGTCGTGCGCACTCGGCCTCAAGTGCGGCGAGACGCTCGTCACCCACGAGTCCGGTCCCGACCCGCACGTCAAGATGCAGCCGGTTCTTGGCGGCCTTCCCTTCGGGAACGCGCTGGAAGTACAGACGCGGGCCCACGCCTGATGGATCACTGCAGGCAAAGCTTGCGTCCTGCTGCTCAGGTGGCAGCGAGCGCTTGAAATCGTCCCAAGTGGCAAACCCCTCCGGTGGCGGCGGTACGACGTACCCCAACACCTCGCACCAGAAACGAGCGAGGCGCTCAGGTTCTGCGCAGTCGAAGGTGACTTGGAACTTCATGATCGACGCCATCGGCCCACCATAGTGACCCGTGCTGTTCACCGCGACCCCGCGGTGTCATCGCCGCGCAGATCGAGGTCTCGCGTGACATGAGTAGAGCCAACGGACCAGATCGCCTGAGACGGGGGCCAATTCGCATGAGACGGGACACGAACGGAGCAGTTTCGGTGAGACCTTCCGAAACCGGTCTGTCTCACCGAAACTGCTCTGCACAGGTCGCAGCCGTGGGGGTGGAGCAGATTCAAGGGGACGGGACACTGGGCCCCTTCGCGACTCCCGCTGCCGCCAGCAAGCCGATGACCGGAGGACCCTCCCGGTACGCCCAGGTGGACGGCTGACGAAGCAACGCCTCAAGGAGCTCACCACTGACGCGCTCCCCGCCTTCATGAGCCGGCCAGTCCTCACCCCGGTAGACGTGAACGCGCTCCGTCTTCTCGAAGTGGCGGATGACCTCAGCAAAGACGGGCGCAAACGCTTGCCAGTCCGCTTCGTCCTCGCTACCGGTCCAGTCCGCAAGCACCGACCACAAGGGAGACATCTCTCTCGCGTTGACCAACACGCACTCTTCTTCCGCAGAGAGGCCGTGTGGTCTCATTCTGAGGGTCGCATCTGCTGGAAAATGACCGTTGGCCCGTCATCAGTATCTGCAACTCGCACCTCGAAGCGCTTCCCCGGAAAGGTGCGGGCAAGGGCGGCTTCCCAGGAATAGGCTAGGGCTTGTGCAATATCTTCAAGTGCCGCCTCCTCTTCGGGAGTGTTTCCGCAGTCGATTGCGTATCCCACCACGAAGCGGTTCAGTACGGACTCGATCCTGTGAACATCCCCACCTAGATTCTGGTGCCACTCCTCGAAGTTTTTCAGATCGTAAGAACTACGCCTGATGATGCACCCCTGGACCTCGATGAACTCAGGGTTCATCAGGTGCGAAAAGGCCAGCCAGATGCCGACGGTGCAATGCTCGCTGAGGAAGTCGGCGAATCCCAGCCGACTACCCCCCTCAAATCCGTCGATCCACGATTTGATTTCTGGGTATTCATCAGGATTCACAGGTAGTCACCTCCTTAGGTGCCGGGGATGGGATTTCCGTCTGGACGAGTTCCTCCTGGCCTTTCCTCAATTGCAGTAACCCTTTCCGACCTTTGGATTCACATGCCTCTTCAGCTCCACCACGTGCGGCGGTGGTACGTCGGCATGCGCTGCGGAATCCGAATCTAGCGGACGAAAATTTCGATATCTTCCAGCGCATCTTCTGCAGCGCCGGACATGATCTCGTCACTCAGCAGAGCGCGAAGCCGCTCCAAACCTTCCGAAGACACCACTCCATGAATCCGCGCCAGATGGCCGAGCGAGACAGCAGCACACCTTCGAATCTCCGCAGAGTCGTGCTGCAAAAAACGGACCACATGAGTCTCGATCCAGTCCCTATCCGGGCTGGCCAGAGCAGCGGCTATCAGAGTTTCGCAAATATCCGACTCGGATCCGCACCTGAAAATTGCCTCCGCCTCGCTTCGCGAGACAGGCTGTGGCGACCTGTACCGCAACCTGCCACCCTTCATGCACCCTGCGCACATAACCACGAGTAGGTAGCGGCACTAACGCCGGATGCTTTACGCGATCTCATCCAGAACATCGCCAGAGACACCTGAGAGGGAACGGTCATGCACAGCCTCAACTGGCAGAAGTCCTCCTACAGTCAAGCAGTCAAGGAGCTTCTTCCTGCGTCTACTTGGCAGGCGACAACGCCACCGACACCACCCACCTCCGCGAGAGCGACACCCCGGAGGCTGTCCTCACCACCCCCCGACAGACTCCGCCCCCTCATAGCCTCATAGCCCACATAAAGAACGGCGCGTTCACTCGGCGGTGAAGCCCATGAGCACCGGGACGTCAGTCCTCCGCCGGCGGCAGCGAAGGCGGTGAATACAGCGCGGCACTTCCCTCCACCGCCACCAGACTGATCACAGGCGGACCTTGCCGGTACTCCCAAGTGGACGGTTGCCGGAGCACTCCCCCAAGCGCCGCACCGGTCACACGCTCCCCGCCTTGCTGGGCCAGCCATTCCTCACCCGATAGACCGCGACATAGCCGTCCCTCTCCCAACGAGCAATGATCTCGGCGAAAGCAGAGGCGACGGCCAGCTAGTCCAACCCTCTTCGCTGTCGCTCCAGTCAGCGAAGACTGACCACAGACGGGCATCTACCTGGCATTGACGAGTAGGAACTCTTCCTGCTCAGAGAGCGCATTGGCACCCACTCGTTTAGTCACCCTGCAACCGCAGCGATACGACTCAACCTTCTCCACTACGATCAGAGATACCAAAGAAGTCGAAAATAGCAGCCCGCTGTTCAGCCACGGTGACTACCTCGTCAGGACGGGCGGGAGCCAAGATATCCACAGTCTCTTCGTTAACCGTCCTCGACAGCGCGTTGGAGGTATAAACAAACCTCCCGCCCGTCATTTGCGCCTGCAATCCAGAGTTGATTACATCGCGCCGGGCCCCTTGACAGCACAGCAGGATCCCATCCCGCTCCAGATCACGCCTGAGATTGATCAGGCAGGCAAACAAGTTGTCACCTGGGTACACAACTTCATCACCCCCATCCCTACGCACCGCAAGCTCGTAGGGCGGTTCACTAGAAGCTTTAACCTCGATGGACTCGAGAACCCTTCCGTCTCGCACACAGTCAATTGCTACAGAACCGCTCAAGGCGTCCCTCCATAATTCGGGTTGGGAATCCAGTTTTTATCCTTGTCCCACGCCCCAGCAATTTGCCCAGACTCAATCTTCCGAGGGTAGGCGAACTCGCGCTCGTGAGACAACGGGTTATCCGGTATGGCCTTATTCACATCAATGCCACTGTCACCCTCGCGTATGAGATACACATGACCATCAGTAGTCTTGAGGCGACTGAACGCGTGATTGGAAGAGTCCGTCGTAGCCACAAATCCGGACGGTGGGGTGTAGTCTCCGGCCACGCCATAAACATGCTCTTCGAGGCTCATATTATTCCCCTTCGGGGCGAATCCATCCTCGAATATCTGTTCCGGTCTACGTGCATCGGCCCTGTAGCGCTCGTAGGGGGAAAGCCCAAGGGGGTCGGACCATGCGAATGGGTTATGAACATAAGCAGTTGAATTTGGCGCCGGCGCCAAGCCCAACGGATCGGAAGTGAGGTAATGAGCAATCTCAGGGTCGTAGTAGCGCTGATAATTGTAATTCAGACCTGTCTCCAGGTCACGGTATTGACCGGGAAAACGAAGGGGACAGTCGACAGCAGTATCGGCTGGAGCAGGAAGGCGCGTCCCCCACAGTGAAGTGCGCTGCTGCCAAGCCAGAGCCCCTCCTGACGTGACCAATTCCGTCGGGGTGCCGACCGCGTCCGTGATGATCGCGTGGAAGTGGGTAGCGTGATCGGCAGCCGCCTGATCGGTGAATGCCTCGATCAATGACTTGGCCGACTCGCGGACCAGCGGTCTGTGGTCCGTCTGCGTCAAAGGACGATGCGTGCCCGGGGCGTAATCCCACGTCGTGACTCTGCCGCTCGACACCACCTGCTCGGCAACGCGCGTGCCGTCCCAAGAGAAGAGCGTCTCCTCGACGATCTGATCGTCATCCGCCACCCGCCCCTTGGATATTCGGCGCCCCAGCGGGTCATACGCATACCGCCACCGCTCGCCCTCCGGCGTCACCGCCTCCCTCAGGCGGTCATCCGCGTCCCAGGTGTACGTCCACGTCTGCGTCTGACCGTTGAGGAGTTTGCGCGTGCGGCGCGTCATGCGGCCCTGCGCGTCGTGTTCGTACGTCGTGCGACCTGCGCGGCGGATCACCGTGCCCTCGAACTCGCGCTGGCCGGCGGAGGCGTGTGCCGGGGCCACCGCGCTGGTGAGGTTGCCCGCCGCGTCGTATGCGTACCGTTCGGTCCAGCCGTGCGCGCTCACCGTCGTGACGCGCCCCGTCTCGTCGAGGTCGAAGCGGCGTGTTCCCGACGTCAGTTCGCGGATCTCCCGCAGGTAACCGTCCTCGCGGTAGGCGTATTCGCGATGCTGGAGGAGGCGTTCACCAACCCGCACGACCTGCTTCGTGAGGCGATCGGTCGCGTTCCACTCCTGTGTCAGGCTGACGCCCTCGCCCAGGCGGCGCTCCGTCTCCCGGCCGACCGCGTCGTAACTGAAGCCCAGCGCTCCCGCGTCGCCGCGCAGCTCCGTCGGACGGCCCACCGCGTCGTATGTCCACTCGGTCGTCAGCCCCGACGGCGTGATGCGCTGGGTACGGCGCCCCAGCACGTCGTACGCGTAGGTCATCCTCCGGCCGTCGACCGTCTCCGACAGGACGCGGCCCAGGGCGTCCCGTTCGTAGACGACCTCCGCGTCCACGTTCGCCGCGCGGATCAGGGCACCTGTCACGTCGTACGCGAAGGTCGTCGTACCGTCCGCATCGTCACGCAGCTCAGTGGTGCGACCCAGCGGGTCCCGTATGAAGCGGATCGTTTCTCCCGCTCCATTCGTCCGGGAGACCAGCTCACCCGCCGCGTCGATCGCGTACACGAGCTCGCGCCCGTTGAAGTCCGTCTCCGACGTGAGGCGACCCGCAGCGTCGTAGCCGTACGACCACGTCAGCCCCTGCGGGTTCGTGACCCCGGTCAGGCGCAGTTCTGTGTCGTACGCGAAGGTGTACGTCGTGCCGTCGGGGCCCGTGCTCGACGCGGGCAGGTCGAAGCCGGTGACCTCGTGGCTGGTGACGTTGCCCGCCGCGTCCGTGTGGTTCAGGAGGTTCCCCTCGCCGTCCCACGTCCACGTCTCCCACGTGCCGTCCGGGTGTTCCCGCCAGCTCGGCTTGCCCTCCGTCGTCCAGCCCATGCGGGACGTGTGGCCCAACGGATCGACCGCTTCGACGATGCGACCGAAGGTGTCCCGACTGACAGTGGTGCTGTGGCCCAGCTGATCGGTGAGGACGAGTGGCAGGCCGGCCGGGTCGCAGGTGATCAGGCTCGTGTGGCCCAGTGCGTCCGTCACCGATGTCAGGTGGCCGAGATCGTCGTACGCGTAGCGCGTCTCCGCGCCCGCCGGGTCCGTCGTCGTGAGGAGGTTGCCGCGCTCGTCGTACGTATGGCGCCACGTCGCCCCGCCCGGCTCCGTGACCTCCGCCGGGCGGCACAGCGGGGTGTACGCGGCCCGGCCGGTCGTGCCGTCCGGGAGGGTGACCTCCGTGAGGTTGCCCGCGTCGTCGTACGCGTAGGAGGTCGTGCGGCCCAGGGGGTCCGTGACCGCCAACGGGTGCTCGCCTCGGTCGTCCCAGCGGGTGAGCGTGACGTTGCCGAGCTGGTCGGTCTCCTCCGTCACCAGGCCGTCCGCGTTGTGCCGGAACGTGCGGTCGTGGCCGAACGAGTCCGTGACGGTCGTGGTCCGGGTCTCGTCGTCGTAGGCCAGGTCACCCGTCAGGTAGCCGTCGCGGCCCTCGGTGCGGATGACGCGGCCGCGCGCGTCGTACACGTAGGCGTACGACATGCCGTTGCGGTCGGTCCAGGAGGTTATTCGCTCCTCGGCGTCGTACGTGAAGCGCAGGGGCTCGCCGCGGGAGTTGACGACCTCGGTGAGGTTGCCGGCCTCGTCGTAGCCGTAGCGGACGATGACCGTTCCGCCGACGGCGGCCGACCAGGGCTTCTCGTACGGTGACGGGGCCTCGTCCAGGAGGCGCAGGGCTTTGACGCGCGGGCCCTCCGTGTCGATCGCCACGTAGTAGCCGGCGGAGTGACGTATCGCGGTGGGCACGCCGCCCGCCGTGCGCTCGATGTCGATGCGCGCGCCGTTGCGGTCGTGGAGGCTGTCCAGGGGGAGTTGGACGGCGCCCGGCACGTCCGTCGGCACGGGGCTGCCGAAGGTTCGTACGACACCGGTCTGGGGATCCGTGACGGTCATGACGCCGTCGGGACGGCCGTCCCACTCCAAGGGCATGCGCGGGCCCTTGACGGGCAGGGTCGGCTCGCCCGGCTTCGGTACGGGGTAGACGAGCCGCATGCCGTCGGCCGCTACGAACACCACGCCCTCGGCGTCGAGCTGTACGCGCTCGTCGAGGGTGGACGCCCACGTGGACCCGAACCAGCCGCCCGCCCGGAACGAGGAGAGGTGCGTGCGCTCGACGACCAGCGGCAGGGCCCCGGGCAGGGTGATGTCGGTCTGCGGCAGCATCATCGTGCCGGTCGCGACGTCGATCGGGTCCTGGCATTCCTTGATGTTCGCCTTGGGCCGGGCAACCAGGCCCTCCTCAAGGAGGTTGGGCCGCGCGCCCTTGAGGAGGGGGCCGATGCCCCCGACCTTCGCGCCGTTCTTCGCCAGAGACCCGAAACCGCCGAAGATACCGCCGTAGACCATGCCGTTCTTGGCGGCGGCGTTGATGTCGTCGAGGCTGATTCCCTTCTGGAGACCGGTGGCGATTTTGAGGTTCTGGGCCACGGCCAGGTCGACGGTGACGGATTCCACGCCGGCGAACGCCGCCGTGACCAGGGTGGTGGCAGCGACCTCGGCGACCACGGTGGAGATGGTGATGCCCACGGTGGCGCCGAGCTCGATCATCGCCGTGGCGGCAGCCGTGGACGCCGCTGTCGTGAGGCCGAAGGTGAGGAAGCCCAGGCCGACGCCCGCGACAATGACGCCGGCTTCGATCCAGAGCTGCTTCTCCAGCTTGTCGACCGCGTCCTCGATGGCCTTCGCGACGTCTTCCAGCGCCGTCGCCATCTTGCGCGCCGCGTTGGGGATGTCGTGGAGCCAGCCCTTGTCGCCGTTGACGTAGCGGTGCCAGAAGGTCTCGAATGCCTCGATCGCCTCACCCTTGTTGTTGTGGATGAGAGTGCGCGCCGTCTTGTCCACGGGTATGCGCACCTTGTCGACGCTGTCGGCGAAGGTTTTCCACGCCTTGGCGGCCTGGCGGAGCTTGTCCGGGTCGCCGTCCGGCCAGTCGAGGCCCAGCTTTTCGAGGATGTTCTTGGCCTCGTCGGCGACGCTCACTTGTGGCCCTTGTCCTCGTGCTTGCCGTTCTTTTCCTTGGTGAACATGCCCGCGATCAGCGTCTCGTTGTCGACATGACCGTCCGCCATATCGGTCAACGCCTCATGGATGCTGACCAGGCCCAGGACGAGCGTGCCGGTCGACCGCTCGATCAGCTTCTGCTGCTCGGGGTACTCCTTGGCGAAATCCTTGACGGCGTCGTCCTTGCCCCACGGCTTGCCCAGGCCGTCCAGGGTCGTGATGAGCGTGGTGAGCGCTTCCCCCAGCTTGATGCTCTGTTCGTGAAAAGTCGGCGCCGCCGACTTGATGTCGGCCGTCTTGATGTCCAGGACCTTGCCACTGTCACGGCTGTCACCCATGCCGCGCGCCTCCCCCACCGCAATCTCACGTCACGTCATCGGTTACCGTACGACGCCAACATCAGATATTCGCACAACGATTCGGGGATCCCGCCTTGGACACGCTGCCGCCCCTGGGCGACCCGGTTCAGCCCGCCAAGCAGCTGCGGCGGTGGTGGGTGATCATGGGATTGCTGATCGTGTGCTGCGGTGCCGCCTTCGTCATCAACCAGCAGTTCCTGCCGGAGAAGGACGACCACACCGATCTGGTGGCCGGTGAGTGCTTCCAGAACACCGGGTCCGCCGATAAGCCGCGCGTCAAGAAGCGCGACTGCGGTGACGCGCAGGCGGAGTACAAGGTGCTGAAGAGGGTCGACGACGGGCTCACCAGCCTGGCGTGCATGGGCGTCGAGGGCGCCACGGGCGCGGTCACGCAGACCGGTGGAGGCTCACTCGTCCTCTGCTACCAGGAGATTCAGCGCTGAGGCCACGCGCCGACGCCCACACCCCCGTGGTCGGCGCCGGCGCGTCGTCTCCTGAACAGCATCGCCATCAGCCCCCTGCGCCGCCATAGGAAGAACTTCCTACGGCACCAGCCCCGCGTGCCGGGCCTGGACCACCGTCGAGACCCGGTTGTTCGTGCCGAGCTTGCGGTAGATCTTCTCCAGGTGACGGTTGACCGTGTGCGGGGAGATCGTGAGGCGGCGGCCGATGACATCGGCCGTCAGCCCCTGGGCGACGAGGCCCAGCACCGTCTGCTCGCGCGGGGTCAGGCCGTGTTCCGTGGCGGTCACCAGGCCGGTGCCGGCCGCGGCCGGGGCCCGCAGGCGCGTCAGTTCCTCCGCGTGATTGTCCGCGCTCAGCAGCAGCGGCTGGATGCGGGCAGCGAAGGCGAGTTCGCGGGCGCTGAAGTCCCTTCCCTTGCGGCCCAGCGAAATGGCCCGTATGCCGCCATCGGCCGTGGGCAGGGGCAGTGGCAGGCCGAGCTGTCGCGTCGTACCGAAGTCGTGGCGCGCTTCGCTGTAGCACTCGGTGTTGCGCCAGTCGTCGCAGATCTGGTTCATCGTCACCGGCTCGGCGCCGCCGACGCGGAGGTAGTCGAGCAGCGGATGGCGCTGGCGTCGGCGGCGCTGGACGAGGGTCTCCACGGACGGGCCGATCGAGTCGGGTGCCCAGCCGTCGGCCCGGCCGCTCGTCGGCCGCTGGGCGTCGATCCTCACCTGGATCACCGTGGTGCAGCCGAAGGTCTCCAGCAGGTGCGCGGCGATCAGCTGCCGCAGTGAGTCGGGGTCGTCGCTTTCGAGGACGGCGACGGCGAGGTCGAGCATGCGCTCGTAGTCCCGGGCACGAAGGTGCGACATGAACAGTGCATCCCCACAACGGCATACCTTGATCCGGCGCCCGCCCCGTTCAGGCCCTTTCTTGCGATGAGTCCCGCCACGGTCGCAACCGCGGCCACCCTCACACCACTGCTACGACCATCGTCCCGTCCGTCCCAGCAGCAGCGCCGTCGCCGCCGTGCCCGCGGTCGACGTCCGCAGGACGCTCGGGCCCAGGCGGTACGGCTTGGCGCCCGCCTCGGCGAAGGCCGTGAGCTCCTCCGGGGAGACGCCGCCCTCGGGGCCGACGACCAGGACGATGTTGCCGGTCAGCGGGAGTTCGGCGGTGGCGAGGGGCGTGCTGGAACCCTCCTCGTGGAGAATCGCCGCGAAGGCGGCGTCGGCCAGCAGCGTGGTGACCTGTTTGGTCGTCAGCGGGTCGGAGACCGGGGGGAATCTCAGGCGGCGGGACTGCTTGCCCGCCTCGCGGGCCGTGGCACGCCACTTGCTCAGCGCCTTCGCGCCCCGCTCGCCCTTCCACTGCGTGATGCAGCGCGACGCCGCCCAGGGGACGATCGCGTCGACGCCCGTCTCGGTCATGGTCTCGACCGCGAGCTCGCCACGGTCACCCTTGGGCAGGGCCTGGACGACGGTGATGTGAGGTTCCGGCAGCGGCTCGGAGCGGACGGAGGTGACCGCGACGTCGAGGCGGTCCTTGCCCTCGACCATGGCCACGGTGCCGAACGCGCCGGTGCCCGCGCCGTCCGTCAGGACGATCTCCTCACCCACCCGCAAGCGGCGGACGGACACCGCGTGGCGTCCCTCCGGGCCGGCGAGCGGGAAGACGGTGCCGGGGAAGACGCCGGTGAGGGCGTCCTCCTCGACCAGGAAGACCGGCGCTGTCATGACTCGCTCCCTCGGTGCTCACTGCTCTGCCGGTCCTGGACCGGCGCCGACGACTGGTCCCGGACCGGCGCCGACGACTGGTCCCGGGCCGGCGTCGAAGACTGGTCCTGGACCGGCATCGACGACTGATCCTGGACCGCCGGCATCGACGACCGGTCCTGGGCCGGCGTCGATGACTGATCCTGGATGACCGGCGTCGAAGACTCGTCCCGCCCGGACGTCAACGATGCCCGCGCCGCGGCCAGTTCTCCCGCCAGCACCTCGACCAGCCGTCCGGCCGGCAGGGCCCGCGCCAGCCGGTGGCCCTGGCCCGCCCACAGGCTCATGGCCTGCGGGTCGCCCAGCGCCGCGGCCGCCTTGCGCAGGCCGGAGGTGAGGTAGTGGACCTGGGGGTACGCGGCGGGCGCGTACGGACCGTGCTCTCGGATGAAACGGTTCACCAGGCCACGGGCGGGGCGGCCGGAGAAGGCGCGCGTCAGCTCGGTGCCGACGAACAGCGGGTCGGTCATGGCCTGCTTGTGCAGGGCGTGCGCGCCCGACTCGGGGCAGACCAGGAAGGCGGTGCCGAGCTGCGCGGCGGACGCGCCGGCTGCGAGTACGGCCGCGATCTGGGCGCCGCGCATCAGGCCGCCCGCCGCGATCATGGGGATCCGTACGGACTCGCGGACCTCGGCGAGCAGGGCCAGCAGGCCGACGCCCGCGCCGGCGCCGTCCAGGTGCGGATCGTCGTGGTGGGTGCCCTGGTGGCCGCCGGCCTCGACGCCCTGGACGCAGACCGCGTCCGCGCCCGCCTGCTCGGCGGCCAGCGCCTCGGCGGCCGACGTGACCGTCACCACCGTCAGCGTGCCGGCCTCGGCGAGCGAGGCGAGGGACTCGGCGGACGGGCAGCCGAAGGTGAAGGAGACCAGCGGGACCGGGTCGTCGAGGAGGATCGCCAGCTTGGTGTCGTAGGCGTCGTCGCAGCCCTGGTCGGGGTCGCCGAGCGGCGTCTCGTACCAGGCGGCCTCGCCGGCCAGCTGCTCGGCGTACACCTCGACGGCGGCCGGGTCGGCGGCCGGGGGCTGCGGCATGAAGAGATTCACACCGAAGGGTGCGGCGGTACGGGCGCGGAGCTGCTTGATCTCCTCGTACATCGCCGCGGGCGTCTTGTACCCGGCGGCCAGGCAGCCCAGGCCGCCCGCCTCGGACACGGCCGCGGCGAGCGGCGGGCCGGAGGCGCCGCCGGCCATGGGGGCCTGCACGATCGGGTGCCGGTGAAGGCCCCTCAGCGCGGCGGCCCCCTTGGATTCAAAAGCCATGACCACATCGTGTCACAAGACGATGTCGGGCTTGCTGTTGTGAGGAGATCGCTCGCGCGGTGCTGCCGGGGCGGTGGAGCCGGACCGCCGGACCGCCGGGCCACCGGGCCACCGGACGGGGAACGCCCCCGACGGCAGATCGCCGGGCGGCGGGCCAGTAACCCCGAACGCCGGATGGCCCCTCGGCTCCCAACGACGGATCGCCGGGTGGGCCGATGATCCGGCCCACCCGGCGATCCGGTCGGAACAAGCGACGCCTACCGCCCGTTGAACGCGTCCTTCAGCCGCGAGAACAGCCCCTGCTGCCCCGGCTTGAACTCGCCCATCGGCCGCTCCTCGCCGCGCAGCTTCGCGAGCTGGCGCAGGAGGTCCTCCTGCTGCGGGTCGAGCTTGCTGGGGGTGAGCACCTCGACGTGGACGACGAGGTCACCGCGCCCGCCGCCGCGCAGGTGCGTGACGCCGCGCTGGTGCAGCGGGATCGACTGGCCCGACTGCGTGCCCGGCCGGATGTCGATCTCCTCGACGCCGTCCAGGGTCTCCAGCGGCACCTTGGTGCCCAGGGACGCGGCCGTCATCGGGATGGTGACCGTGCAGTGCAGGTCGTCGCCGCGCCGCTGGAAGGTCGGGTGCGGGGTCTCGTGGATCTCGACGTAGAGGTCGCCGGCGGGGCCGCCGCCGGGGCCGACCTCGCCCTCGCCCGCGAGCTGGATGCGGGTGCCGTTGTCGACACCGGCCGGGATCTTGACGGTCAGCGTGCGGCGCGAGCGGACGCGGCCGTCGCCGGCGCACTCCGGGCACGGGGTCGGCACGACCGTGCCGAAGCCCTGGCACTGCGGGCACGGCCGGGACGTCATGACCTGGCCCAGGAAGGAGCGCGTGACCTGCGAGACCTCACCGCGGCCGCGGCACATGTCACAGGTCTGCGCGGAGGTGCCGGGGGCCGCGCCCTCGCCGCTGCACGTGGTGCAGACGACGGCGGTGTCGACCTGGATCTCCTTCGTCGTGCCGAACGCGGCCTCGTCGAGGGTCACTTCGAGACGGATCATGGCGTCCTGGCCGCGGCGGGTGCGCGAGCGCGGTCCGCGCTGCGACGCCTGGCCGAAGAACGCGTCCATGATGTCGGAGAAGTTGCCGAAGCCCGCGCCGAAGCCACCGGCGCCGCCACCGCCACCGCCGCCGCCGGAAGCGGAGAGCGGGTCGCCACCGAGGTCGTAGACCTGCTTCTTCTGCGGGTCCGAGAGCACCTCGTAAGCGGCGTTGATCTCCTTGAACCGCTCCTGCGTCTTGGGGTCCGGATTGACGTCCGGGTGCAGCTCGCGGGCGAGGCGGCGGAATGCCTTCTTGATCTCGTCCTGCGAGGCATCACGCCGTACGCCCAGGACCGCGTAGTAGTCCGTGGCCACTTACGACTCCGCCAGGATCTGTCCGACGTAACGTGCCACTGCGCGTACCGCTCCCATCGTTCCGGGGTAGTCCATGCGGGTCGGTCCGACCACGCCGAGTTTGGCGACTGCCTCGTCGCCCGAACCGTAGCCGACGGCGACGACCGATGTGGAGTTCAGCCCCTCATGAGCGTTCTCATGACCGATTCGTACCGTCATGCCCGAATCAGTGGCCTCGCCGAGCAGCTTCAGCAGGACGACCTGCTCCTCCAACGCCTCCAGCACGGGCCGGATCGTCAGGGGGAAGTCGTGACCGAAGCGGGTGAGATTGGCGGTGCCGCCGATCATCAGCCGCTCCTCGGTCTCCTCGACCAAGGTCTCCAGCAGGGTGGCGAGGACCGTCGAAACGGTTCCTCGGTCCTCCTGCACGAAGGACTCGGCGAGGTCCGCCACCAGCTGCGGCACATCCGCGAACCGCCGCCCGACCACCCGGCTGTTGAGCCGCGCCCGCAGATCCGCGAGCGAGGTCTCACCAATGGGCGCCGGGCAGTCGACCATGCGCTGCTCGACCCGGCCGGTGTCCGTGATCAGCACGAGCATGACGCGGGCGGGTGCGAGCGAGAGCAGCTCCACGTGACGCACGGTCGAGCGGGTCAGCGACGGATACTGCACCACCGCGACCTGCCGGGTCAGCTGCGCGAGCAGCCGGACCGTGCGGCCGACGACGTCGTCGAGGTCGACCGCGCCGTCGAGGAAGTTCTGGATCGCGCGCCGCTCCGGCGTCGACAGGGGCTTGACGCCCGCGAGCTTGTCGACGAAAAGGCGGTAGCCCTTGTCGGTCGGGATGCGGCCGGCGCTCGTGTGGGGCTGGGCGATGAAGCCCTCGTCCTCCAGCGCGGCCATGTCATTGCGCACCGTGGCCGGGGACACGCCCAGGCGGTGCCGCTCGGTGAGGGCCTTGGAGCCGACGGGCTCCTCGGTGCCCACATAGTCCTGGACGATGGCGCGCAACACTTCGAGCCTGCGTTCGCTCAGCACCGCGCGCACCTCCAGTCCAGCCGTCTTACGGGGTCCTTCCCTGGCACTCAAAGGTCACGAGTGCCAGATCCCTCCAGCCAGTGTACGGCCGTGCACCACGCCGACGGCAAGAGCCGTCCCCGCCGTGCGCCCGACGCATACCTGGCGTATGCCCGCCGAGCGGGCAACCGTACCGCGCCACGGCTAGCGTCCCGGTATGGAAAACCATGAGGCGACCGCGCGTTGGGAACGGCTCGCGCCCGGGGTCGCACGCCGCAGAATGCCCGTGTGGGACGCGACGATCGGGGTGGTCGAGGGTGCGACGGGGGTCCTGCTCGTGGACACCGGATCGACCGTACGGGAGGGCGCGGAGGTACGGCGGGAGGTGCGCGGCGTCTTCGGGCGCGCAGTGACGCATATCGCTCTCACACATCCCCATTTCGATCATGTCTTCGGCACGGCCGCGTTCGCGGGTGTGGAGGTGTACGGGGCCGTGGGGCTCGACGACGTGCTGACGCGCGGGCGCGAGGAACTGTGCGGGGACGCGGTGCGGCACGGGGTGGACCCCGCGGCCGCCGGCGAGGCCGCCGAACTGCTCGTCCGTCCGCACCACCTCGTCTCCGGCGAGCTCACCCTCGACCTGGGCGGCGGCCGGCAGGCGCTGCTGGCCAACCTGGGGCCCGGCCACACCGCGCACGACCTGGCCGTGTTCGTCACGGGAGCGGGTGGGGCACCCGAGGTCGTCTTCTGCGGCGACCTGGTCGAGGAGTCCGGCGAACCGCAGGCGGGTCCGGACGCGCTCCCGCGCCAGTGGCCGGCGGCCCTGGACCGGCTGCTGGCGCTGGGCGGCGAGGACGCGGTGTACGTGCCGGGGCACGGGGCAGTGGTGGACGCCGCCTTCGTACGGGCGCAGCGGGACGCGCTGGCGAGGCGGTTCGGCGTGTCGTGAGGCCGCCCCCGGCCGGGCCGTCGTGATCCACAATGGCTCGCATGCGCAGCAGACAGTACGGGCCCGATCTCACCCCGCCCTGGAAGAAGAACGCCCCCGCTCCCGAGGTCGCGGCCGAACCGGATCTCGTGGTCGAGGAGGTCACCACGGGCTTCTGCGGGGCGGTGATCCGCTGCGAGAAGACGGCGCAGGGACCGGCCGTCACGCTGGAGGACCGCTTCGGCAAGCACCGGGTGTTCCCGATGGAGCCGCGCGGGTTTCTGCTGGAGGGGCGCGTCGTCACGCTCGTACGCCCGAGCGCGCAGGGGCCGCGCACGTCGCAGCGGACCGCGTCCGGCTCCATCGCGCTGCCCGGTGCGCGGGCGCGTGTGGCGCGCGCCGGGCGCGTCTATGTGGAGGGGCGTCACGACGCGGAGCTGGTGGAGCGGGTGTGGGGCGACGACCTGCGCATCGAGGGCGTGGTCGTGGAGTACCTGGAGGGCATCGACGACCTGCCGGCCATCGTGCGCTCCTTCGCCCCGGGCCCGGACGCGCGGCTGGGGGTCCTGGTCGACCACCTCGTGCCGGGCTCGAAGGAATCGCGGATCGCGGCGGAGGTGACGGGCGAGGACGTGCTGGTGGTCGGGCACCCGTACATCGACGTGTGGGAGGCGGTGAAGCCGTCCTCGGTGGGCATCGCCGGGTGGCCGCGGGTCCCGCGCGGGCAGGACTGGAAGACGGGGGTGTGCCGGTCCCTGGGATGGCCGGAGAACACGGGGGCCGCGTGGCAGCGGATCCTGGGGTCGGTGCGGTCGTACAAGGACCTGGAGCCGGAGCTTCTGGGGCGGGTCGAGGAACTGATCGACTTCGTGACGGTGTCCTAGGCCGTTCCGGCGGATCAGCCCCATCAAGCCCGTCTGGGGGCACCTCCCAGCGGTAGCTGGGGGAGATTGAGGACGCGCCCGAAGGGCGCCCGCCGCCGCAGGCGGCACGGACGGCCCGCAGCCAAAAAGCCACCCGGTGGGCGGGGTCCGGGGCGGGGCCTCAGTCCACCAGGTCCCGCACCACGGCATCGGCGAGCAGCCGCCCCCGCAGGGTCAGCACGGCGCGTCCCGCCTCGTACGGCCCCGGCTGAAGCAAGCCGTCCGCCAAGGCGCGCGCGGCCGCCGCCGCGCCCGCCGGCTTCAGCAGGGACAGCGGGCACCCGTCCACCAACCGCAGCTCCAGAAGGATCCGCTCGACCCGCCGGTCCTCCTCCGGCAGGATCTCGCGGCCCGCGCCCGGGGAGCGGCCCTCGGCCAGAGCCTGCGCGTAGGCGCCCGGGTGCTTGACGTTCCACCACCGCACGCCCCCGACGTGCGAGTGCGCCCCCGGGCCGGCGCCCCACCAGTCGGCGCCGCGCCAGTAGAGCTCGTTGTGGCGGCAGCGGCCGGCGTCGGTGGTGGCCCAGTTGGAGACCTCGTACCAGCCGAAGCCCGCGGCCGTGAGCATGTCCTCGGCGATGAGGTAGCGGTCGGCGTGGACGTCGTCGTCGGTCATGGGGACCTCGCCGCGGCGGATGCGGCGGGCGAGCTGGGTGCCTTCCTCGACGATCAGCGCGTACGCCGAGACGTGGTCCGGGCCGGCGCCGATCGCCGCCTCCAGGGAGGCGCGCCAGTCGTCGTCCGACTCCCCGGGCGTGCCGTAGATCAGGTCGAGGTTGACGTGCTCGAAGCCGGCGGCCCGTGCCTCCGCGACGCACGCCTCGGGGCGGCCCGGGGTGTGCGTGCGGTCGAGGATCTTCAGGACGTGCTGTCGCGCGCTCTGCATGCCGAAGGAGATCCGGTTGAAGCCGCCTTCCCGCAGCTCCGCCAGATAGCGCGGGTCGACCGATTCCGGATTGGCCTCGGTGGTGATCTCCGCGCCCTCGGCGAAGCCGAATTCGTCGCGGATCGCGGCGAGCATCCGTACGAGGTCGGCGGCGGGCAGCAGCGTGGGCGTGCCGCCGCCGACGAAGACGGTCTCCACGGGCCGCGGGTCGTCGCCCAGCACCTTCCGTGCGAGGCGGATCTCCTCGACGAGGGTCGCGGCGTAGTTGTCCCGGGAGGCGAGGGCGCCGCCGGAGCCGCGCAGCTCGGTCGCGGTGTAGGTGTTGAAGTCGCAGTACCCGCAGCGTGTCGCGCAGTACGGCACGTGCAGGTAGAACCCGAGCGGCCGCTGCCCGGCGCCCCGCAGGGCGTGGAGGGGCAGGGCCCCGTCCTCGGGCATGGGTTCGCCGTCAGGCAGTACGGAAGGCATGGGTCCATTGTCCGGCATCGCCGGGTGGAACCCGCGCCCCCGTCGGCGGCGGCCGCCCGGAGCCGTCGCCTCCCTGCCGCCCCGGGCCTGCTCAGGCCTCCCGGGTGCCCGCGTACATCTCCTCGATCAGGTTCTTGTACTCGCGCTCCACGACCGGCCGCTTCAGCTTGAGGCTCGGCGTGAGCTCGCCGTGCTCGACGTCCAGGTCGCGCGGCAGCAGCCGGAACTTCTTGATCGTCTGCCAGCGCTGGAGGCCCTCGTTGAGCCGCTGTACGTACCCCTCGATGAGCTCCTCGGTCTCCTTGGCGGCGACGACCTCGGCGTAGGACCTGCCGCCCAGGCCGTGCTCCTCGGCCCAGACCATGATGCTCGGCTCGTCCAGCGCGATCAGGGCCGTGCAGAAGTTCCGGTCCGCGCCGTGCACCAGGACGTTGGAGGCGAAGGGGCACACGACCTTGAACTGGCCCTCGACCTCCGCCGGGGCGACGTACTTGCCGCCCGAGGTCTTGATCAGGTCCTTCTTGCGGTCGGTGATGCGCAGATAGCCGTCGGAGGACAGCTCGCCGATGTCGCCGGTGTGGAACCAGCCGTCCGGTTCGAGGACCTCGGCCGTCTTCTCGGGCAGCTTGTGGTAGCCGGCCATGATGGCGGGGCCGCGGAGCAGGATCTCGCCGTCGTCGGCGATGCGGACCTCGGTGCCGGGCAGCGGCTTGCCGACGGTGCCGGTGCGGTACGCCTCGCCGGGGTTGACGAAGCTGGCGGCGCTGGTCTCGGTGAGGCCGTAGCCCTCCAGGATGTGGATGCCGGCGCCGGAGAAGAAGAAGCCGAGGTCGGGGGCGAGGGCGGACGCGCCGGAGACGCAGGCGCGCAGCCGGCCGCCGAACGCCTCGCGGATCTTGGCGTAGACGAGCGCGTCGGCGATCCTGTGCTTGGTGGCCAGGCCGAACGGCACGGACTTGTTGCCGGTGCGGTGGAAGTTGTCCTGGGAGACCTTGGCGTACTCGCGGGCCACCTCGGCGGCCCAGTGGAAGATCTTGCACTTGGCGTTGCCGCCCTCGCGCGCCTTGGCGGCGACGCCGTTGTAGACCTTCTCGAAGATGCGGGGCACCGCGGCCATGTAGGTGGGCCGGACGACCGGGAGGTTCTCGATGATCTTGTCGGGGCGGCCGTCCACGGCGGTGACGTGTCCGGTGCTGATGTGGCTGACGGTCAGCACCTTGCCGAAGACGTGCGCGAGCGGCAGCCAGAGGTACTGCACATCGCTGGAGAGCACCAGACCCTGCACCTGGACGGCGCGCGCGATGTAGGACCAGGCGTCCTGGGGCAGCCGGACGCCCTTGGGGCGGCCGGTGGTGCCGGAGGTGTAGATCAGGGTCGCGAGCTGATCGGCGCGCAGGGCGCCGATCCGGTCCCGTACGGCGTCGGGGTGGGCCTTCAGGTGCTCGGCGCCGCGCCGCTCCAGCTCCGCGAGGGAGAGCACCCAGCCCTCCGGGTCGTCCTCGGCGGGGACGGCGCCCTCGGCGTCTATCACGACGACGTGGACGAGACCGGGCAGCTCGGCGCGGTGCTCACGGGCCTTGGCGAGCTGCTCGGCGTCCTCGGCGATCAGCACCCGGCTCTCGGAGTCGGCGAGGATGAAGGCCGTCTCCTCCGCGTTGGTGCTGGAGTAGATGGTGGTCGTCGCGGCACCGGAACACAGCACTCCGAGGTCGGAGAGGATCCAGTCCACGCGGGTGGAGGAGGCCAGGGAGACGCGTTCCTCCGGGCGCACCCCGAGCGTGATGAGGCCGGCGGCGATGGCGAAGATGCGGTCGGCCGCCTGGCGCCAGGTCAGGGCGGCCCAGTCGTCGGGGCCCTGGCCGGAGGCCGGGGGGACCGGATAGAGGTACGCGTCGGCGTCCGGCGTCTCCTCGACCCGTTCCAGGAGGATGGTCGCCACGGAGGGCGGCCGGTTCTCGATCAAAGCCTGTGTGTCGGTCACGGCGTCCTCCGGGGCCCGATCGTTGCTGGTGACTCGCGAGTAACCTTGAAGCTTTGATCAGACTAGGGCCCATGAGGCCCTTGCGTAAGAGTCTGTAGTTGCCTTGTCGAAGCTGTGACCCGAACCGTAGGTGTCGAGTACACATACCCGGGCGGAGCTGGGCGTTCCGCCAACGGCGAGCGCCCGCCCCCGGGACGGGGACGGGCGCTGGTGGCCGTACGGGGTGGATCTACGCGGCCACTTCCCGCTCTTGTGGATCTACCCGGGGCTTGCCGCTCGCGGTGGCGCCGCTCGTTCGCCGCTTCGTTCGCTGCTGTGTTCTCCGCGGCGCCACTGCTTTCCGGCGGTGCTACTTCTTCTTGTCGGCGGCGTCGGTGTCCGAGGACAGCACCGCGATGAAGGCCTCCTGCGGGACCTCCACGTTGCCGACCATCTTCATCCGCTTCTTGCCTTCCTTCTGCTTCTCCAGCAGCTTCCGCTTACGGGAGATGTCACCGCCGTAGCACTTGGCGAGGACGTCCTTGCGGATCGCGCGGACCGTCTCACGGGCGATGACCCGCGAGCCGATCGCCGCCTGGATCGGCACCTCGAAGTTCTGCCGCGGGATGAGCTCGCGCAGCTTGGCGACGAGCCGCACGCCGTACGCGTACGCCTTGTCCTTGTGCGTGATCGCGGAGAACGCGTCCACCTTGTCGCCGTGCAGCAGGATGTCGACCTTGACCAGGCTGGCCTGCTGCTCGCCGGTGGGCTCGTAGTCGAGGGAGGCGTAGCCGCGGGTCTTGGACTTCAGCTGGTCGAAGAAGTCGAAGACGATCTCGGCGAGCGGGAGGGTGTAGCGCAGCTCGACGCGGTCCTCGGAGAGGTAGTCCATGCCCAGCAGCGAGCCGCGGCGGGACTGGCAGAGCTCCATGATCGAACCGA
The DNA here is from genome assembly GCF_018614525.1 of Streptomyces sp. ISL-11. GTDB lineage: Bacteria > Actinomycetota > Actinomycetes > Streptomycetales > Streptomycetaceae > Streptomyces. The sequence goes on along the minus strand of NZ_JAGGOL010000029.1, from coordinate 5,401 downwards.
CGAACTCGTTCGGCGCGAGGATCGTCGACTTCACGACCGGCTCGTGCACCTCGGCGATCTTGCCCTCGGGGAACTCGCTCGGGTTGGTGACGATGTGCTCGACACCGTCCTCCATCTTCACCCGGTAGACCACGTTGGGCGCGGTGGCGATGAGGTCGAGGCCGAACTCCCGCTCCAGGCGCTCGCGGATGACGTCCAGGTGCAGCAGGCCCAGGAAGCCGACGCGGAAGCCGAAGCCGAGGGCGGCCGAGGTCTCCGGCTCGTAGACGAGCGCGGCGTCGTTGAGCTGGAGCTTGTCGAGGGCCTCGCGGAGCTCGGGGTAGTCCGAGCCGTCCAGCGGGTACAGGCCCGAGAACACCATCGGCTTGGGGTCCTTGTAGCCGCCCAGCGCCTCGGTGGCGCCCTTGGCGAACGAGGTGATCGTGTCACCGACCTTGGACTGCCGGACGTCCTTCACACCGGTGATGATGTAGCCCACCTCGCCGACGCCGAGGCCGTCGGAGGGCGTCATCTCGGGCGAGGAGACGCCGATCTCCAGCAGCTCGTGCGTGGCGCCGGTCGACATCATCTTGATGCGCTCGCGCTTCTTCAGCTCGCCGTCCACGACCCTGACGTAGGTGACCACGCCGCGGTAGGAGTCATAGACCGAGTCGAAGATCATCGCGCGGGCCGGGGCGTCCTTGACGCCGACCGGGGCCGGGACCTCGGCGACGACCTTGTCGAGCAGCGCGTCCACGCCGACGCCGGTCTTCGCGGAGACCTTGAGGACCTCGGAGGGGTCGCAGCCGATCAGGTGCGCCAGCTCGGCGGCGAACTTCTCGGGCTGGGCGGCCGGCAGGTCGATCTTGTTGAGGACCGGGATGATCGTGAGGTCGTTCTCCATCGCCAGGTAGAGGTTGGCGAGGGTCTGGGCCTCGATGCCCTGGGCGGCGTCCACCAGGAGGACGCAACCCTCGCACGCGGCGAGGGAGCGGGAGACCTCGTAGGTGAAGTCGACGTGCCCGGGGGTGTCGATCATGTTGAGGATGTGGGTGTTGCTCTTGTCCTCGGTGGGCGCCCAGGGCAGACGGACCGCCTGGGACTTGATCGTGATGCCGCGCTCGCGCTCGATGTCCATGCGGTCGAGGTACTGCGCACGCATCTGCCGCGAGTCGACCACACCGGTCAGCTGAAGCATCCGGTCGGCGAGCGTCGACTTGCCATGGTCGATGTGCGCGATGATGCAGAAGTTACGGATCAGAGCCGGGTCGGTACGGCTCGGCTCCGGCACGTTGGTAGGGGTCGCGGGCACGCAGGATCCATTCGGTGACTTCGGCGTTTGAACGCTGGTCTCGGCGGGAGTCGGGTATACGACTCCCCCATCGTCCCACGAGCGGCGGCATCGGTACGGTTTGGGCGGCCGGAGTGGCTACTGGTAACCTGGTCCACTGTGCCTCCTGCCCTCTCGTATGCGTGTCTCGTGTACGAGGTCGCGAGTACGAGTCGGTATGAGCGCACTCATCGAAATCCAACGAACCTGAAAAGGCTCTTTCGTGGCGAACATCAAGTCCCAGATCAAGCGGAACAAGACCAACGAGAAGGCGCGCCTGCGTAACAAGGCCGTCAAGTCCTCGGTCAAGACCGCTGTCCGCGCGGCCCGCGCCGCCCTGCTCGCCGGCGACGTCGAGAAGGCCACCGCCGCCGTCGCCGCGGCCGGCAAGAAGCTCGACAAGGCCGCCAGCAAGGGTGTCCTGCACAAGAACGCTGCCGCCAACAAGAAGTCGTCGCTGGCCAAGCAGGCCGCGGCCCTCAAGGGCTGAAGCGTTTCCGGGGCCATGAGCCCCGGGCCTCGCCGGTGAGGACCCAGCGGACCCTCTCTACCGCTCCTGACCGGCACCCCTCGCCGCACTCGGTCGTTCGCCACGCGGGTGCGGCATGAGCCTGACGGCTCACAGAATCACCTCGAAGGCCCCGTGCCTGCCCTTCCCCAGGGTGGATGCGGGGCCTTTGTGTTTGCCCTGACCCGCCCCTTCCCGCAGCTGGGGGCAGGCCCCCGGGCCCCCGGGCCCCCTCTGGCCTCAATCGCCGGCCGGGCTCGATAGGGGCCGTCCGGCCACCAGGGCGGGGCAGGGGTGAACAGGGCGGGCAGGGGTGAATCAAGATCTACTACGAGCCGCCCGAGCCACCGCCACGACCGCCTTCTCCAAGGCGTACTCCGGGTCGTCACCGCCGCCCTTCACACCCGCGTCGGCCTCCGCGATGGCCCGCAGTGCCGTCGCGACGCCGTCCGCCGACCAGCCGCGCATCTGCTGCCGGACCCGGTCGATCTTCCACGGCGGCATGCCGAGGTCACGGGCCAGGTCCCCGGGGCGGGCGCCCCTCGGCGCGGAGGCGAGCTTGCCGATGGCGCGGACGCCCTGGGCGAGTGCGCTGGTGATCAATACGGGGGCGACGCCGGTCGACATCGACCAGCGCAGCGCCTCCAGGGCCTCGGCCGCCCGGCCCTCCACGGCCCGGTCGGCGACGGTGAAGCTGGACGCCTCGGCGCGACCCGTGTAGTAGCGGGCAACGACGGACTCGTCGATCGTGCCCTCGACATCGGCGACGAGCTGCGTGCAGGCGCTCGCCAGCTCCCGCAGGTCGCTGCCGATCGCGTCGACCAGGGCCTGGCACGCCTCGGGAGTCGCGGACCGGCCGGTCGCGCGGAACTCCTGGCGTACGAACGTGAGGCGGTCGGCCGGCTTGGTCATCTTGGGGCAGGCGACCTCCCGGGCGCCGGCCTTGCGCGCCGCGTCCAGCAGCCCCTTGCCCTTGGCACCACCGGCGTGCAGCAGGACGAGGGTGATCTCCTCGACGGGCGCGCTGAGATACCCCTTCACGTCCTTGATCGTGTCCGCGGACAGATCCTGGGCGTTGCGCACGATCACGACCTTGCGCTCGGCGAACAACGACGGGCTGGTCAGCTGGGCGAGCGTGCCCGGCTGGAGCGCGTCCGGGGTGAGGTCGCGGACGTCGGTGTCCGCGTCGGCGGCGCGGGCGGCCGCGACCACGTCCCGCACGGCACGGTCCAGGAGCAGATCCTCCTGGCCGACGGCGAGCGTGAGGGGAGCGAGCGGGTCGTCTGTTGCAGTCTTCCTGGCCATCGCGTCCAGCATCCCACGCCCCGCTGACACTCCCCTTCCCCCGGCCGTCCACGCGTACCGCACAATGATCGGGTGAGCAGCTCTTCCTCCTCCTACCCGGCCCCGCACCCGGCCTCCTCGCCCGCCTCCGACGTCGGCGATTCCGTGCGGCACCTGCTGGTGCTCCCCGACCGCGACGCCGCCGGCGAGGCGGCGGACGAGGCCGCCGAGCGGTTCGGGCTCGGCGAACAGCCGCAAATCGTGCGCGAGGCGCTCGCGGGCGAGGACGACGCCGAGGACGCCCAGTGGCTCGTGGTCGTGGAGGACCCTCGCGGGACCCTCGATGCGGACGCGCTGCGCGAGCTCGCCGAGGAGTACGAGGGCTGGCTGGAGACCGAATGAGTCAGCGGGGACTCTCGGCCTTCTCCGCTTCCGTGGTCGTGGCCGCCGTCTCCGCTTCTGCCGCCTACGCCTTGGTCGCTTCCGCCTCTGCCTCCGGCTTGGCCGCTTCCGCGTCCGGCTCTGCCGCCTCCGTAGCCATAGCCGTAACCGTAGCCGTGGCTGTGGCTGTGGCTGTGGCCGTGGCGCGGACCTCGGGTATGCGGTCGAGCTCGATGCCGAAGTGGGTCCGGTAGGCCGGCAGGATCTCTTCCTCGGTCAGCTCCCGTTCCCGCCGGCCCGTCGCGTCGGTGGTCGCGAGCGTACGGCCGCTGAGGGTGACCCGGCCGGTCCCGGTCGGGCGGGAGCAGATCAGCGAGCGGGTGAAGAGGGACCGCGGCGAGGTGGTGTGCCACCAGCAGCCGGTCTCGAAGTCCGCCAGGGTCCGCGGGCGCTGTTCGAGGCGGTACTGCACCTTGCCGTCGCGGATCACCTCCAGGTCGCCTTCGTCCGCCTCGGCGATGCGGAAGGTACCGGCGGGATCGGCCTGGTCGCCGCGCTCGGCGAGGCGCAGCGGATAGTGGCTCTGCTGCCCGAACCCGACGTCCACCAGCCAGGGCTCGTCGTCCAGGTCGACTCGCAGCGCCAGATGGTCGAAGGGCACACCGAATCCCTCCGGCAGCAGCACCCGGCCCGCGAGCGGCGTCACCCGGTAGCCGAGGGCCGTCAACAGCTCCGCGAAGGCGCCGTTGAGTTCGTAGCAGAAGCCGCCGCGCCGGCGATCGACGATCTTGTGGACGAGTGCCTCGCCGTCCAGCACGATCTCCTCGCCGAGGTGGATCGACAGGTTCTCGAAGGGAACGGCGCGGCTGTGGCGGAGCTGGAGCTCCCGGAGTGCCTCCAGGTCGGGGGCGGTGGGGCGGTCGGCGTCGATACGCCGGAGATAGGCATCGATGTTGATCTCGTTCATGAGTCAGTTATCCCTCACATGACGTGCCTTCAGGGGCTGTTCGTGACGGCCACCGCGTCGTCGGTCACGGCGACGGGGCCGTCGGTGTCGGTGCGCAGGACCGTCGCCGCTTGCGCCGTGAGCGCGGCGACCGTACGGGGCGAGGGGTGGCCGTAGGGGTTGTCGGCGCCGACCGAGACAACGGCCAGCCGGGGGTGGAGCTTCCGTATCAACTGGGGGTCCTGATAGGCGGATCCGTGGTGGGCGACCTTGAGCACGTCCACCGGGGGCAGCGCGGGGTGGGCCTCCAGCAGGGCCTGCTGGGCCGGGGGTTCGAGGTCGCCGAGGAGCAGGAGGGTCAGACCGGCGGTGTGCACCAGGAGCGTGACACTGGCGTCGTTGGGGCTCTCCTCGGCCAGGACGGACGTGCCCGCGGGCGGCGGCCACAGCACCTCCCAGGACAGGTCTCCCAGGGCGCGCCGCTCCCCCGGTACGGCCTCGATGACCGGTACGTGTGCGCGCCGCGCCTCGCGGTGCACGAACGCGGCCTGGCCCGGCGGTTCGGCGAAGGGCGTCGTCTCGATCGCCCCGACCGCGCGGCCGCGCAGGACACCGGGCAGCCCGTCGACGTGATCGGCGTGGAAGTGGCTGAGCACCAGCAGCGGCACCCGCTCGACGCCCAGGGTCCGCAGGCAGCGGTCGACCGCGCGCGGCTCCGGGCCCGCGTCCACGACCACGCCCGTCCCGTCGCCCGCCGCGAGCACCAGGGCGTCTCCCTGCCCCACCGCGCATGCCGCGAAGCGCCAGCCGGGCGGCGGCCAGCCGGTGACGGCCCGGGTCAGCGGGACCGGGCGGAGGACCGCGACCAGCAGGATCAGCGCGCAGCCCCCGCACACCCAGGGGCGGCGGAGCACTTTCCCGGCGGCGAGCGCGGCGGCCGCGGTGAGCGCGGCCAGCGCCAGGCCACCGGCCC